>NZ_JAUHIR010000008.1:0-341020 GCF_032381375.1 Bradyrhizobium sp. SZCCHNR1017
ATGTCAGGATGGCATTGCTCGTGAGCTCGCTGCCGTTGTCGCTCACCACCATCTTGGGCTTGCCGCGCTCGGCGACCAGCCGGTCCAATTCCCGAGCGACCCGGGCGCCCGAGAGTGAAGTGTCGGGCACCAGCGCTAGGCACTCGCGGGTGCAGTCGTCGACCACGGTCAGGATGCGGAAGCGCCGGCCATCGGTCATCTGATCCGACACGAAGTCGAGCGACCAGCGATCATTCGGGAGCAGCGGCACCGTCATCGGAGTTCGTGTGCCGAGGGCCCGCTTGCGGCCACCTCTGCGGCGCACCGTGAGCCGTTCCTCCCGGTACAGCCGGAACAGCTTCTTGTGATTGACCGCATAGCCCTCCCGCTTGAGCAGGACGTGCAGGCGACGATAGCCGAAGCGGCGGCGCTCATGGGCGATCGCCCTCATGCGCTGCCGCAGCCCGGCATCATCGGCCCGGCTCATCTGATATCTGACTGTCATGCGGCAACATCCGATGGCTTTACACGCCCGCCGTTCGCTCATCCCGTGAACACCCATGAGATGTGCGACAGCTTTCCGCTTCGCCGCAGGCGTCACCACTTCTTTCCCAGGAGATCCTTCAGCGCGGCATTGTCCAGCATGGCGTCCGCCAGCAGCCGCTTGAGCCGCGTGTTCTCGTCCTCCAGCGTCTTCAGCCGCTTGGCCTCCGAGACGTCCATTCCGCCGAACTTGGCCTTCCACTTGTAAATGCTGGCGTCGCTCACGCCATGCTTGCGGCACAGATCGGCGACCGGAACGCCAGCCTCGTGCTCCTTCAAAATCCCGATGATCTGCTCTTCCGTAAAGCGGCTGCGCTTCATGCTCTGGTCCTCGTTGGGCCAGAACGAACTTCAAACTGGATTAAGCCCGAGGGGCAAGGTCAGGAGGGATCGAACCTCCGAATGACGGAATCAAAAGCTACGGGCGTCCGCTGTAAATCAACGCTAATTCTGAATTTGGCGCAGATTCTAGCCCTAGTACCCGGCGGACAGAACCTGGGATGTGCCGGTTCCGGCATCGACTGCGCCACGCTGTACATCCGCAATGTTGGCCGAGACCAACTGCGTTCCCGCGCCCGTGTGCTGGACATTACGCGAGATATCCTGCGTGACAGCGCCCTGCTGCTCCACGGCCGATGCGATCGTCGACGAAATCTCCTGCAGCTTCTCGATTGTGATGCCGATCTCGCGGATGGCACGGACCGATTGCTGGGTGGCGGACTGGATGCTCGATAGCTGCTGGCCGATCTCGCCGGTGGGCCGCGTCGTTCGCGACTTTGACATGGCCGGCAGCCAGAAAGAACGACGCAACGGCGGCTCCCCTTGGTCAAAGCTCGCGGACCCGGCGAGGATGCGCCTTCGTATGCCATGCCCAGGCTGACCTGATGATCGTATGCAGGTCCGATCGCAATGGGCGGAACTGGAGATCGTCGTTGGCAGCTGTGGGGTCCGCCACCAACGTGGAGGGGTCACCGGGGCGACGATCCTTCATCGTTGTGGGCGGCGCAGAACCGGTTTCCCGCTCAATGGCGTGCAACACCTCTTTGACCGAATAACCCTTGCCGGTTCCGAGATTGAACGCTCGTCCGACAATTTTCCTTTCGTTTCTCATCAAGGCATGGATCGCCCTCACATGCGCATCTGCCAAATCGCTGACATGAATGTAGTCCCGGACTGCCGATCCATCGGGAGTATCGTAGTCATCCCCGTAGACGGCGAACTCATCCAGGTGTCCCTGAATGACCATCAGCGCCCGCGGAATCAGATGAGTTTCGGGGTCCCGAAGTTCGCCGATGAGCCCGCAATCATCTGCCCCGCAAGCATTAAAATAGCGCAACCGAATCGCGTTGAACCCAAATGAAGCCTCGAAGTCCCCGATGATCTGCTCGGCCATCCATTTCGACCTGCCGTATGGATTTACGGCATGCCCTGCTTGGGCTTCTCTGATGGGCATCCTAGGTACTTCGCCATAGACTGCGCCGGTG
This sequence comes from Bradyrhizobium sp. SZCCHNR1017, assembly GCF_032381375.1. Taxonomy (NCBI): domain Bacteria; kingdom Pseudomonadati; phylum Pseudomonadota; class Alphaproteobacteria; order Hyphomicrobiales; family Nitrobacteraceae; genus Bradyrhizobium; species Bradyrhizobium sp. SZCCHNR1017. Next base: position 2,007 of record NZ_JAUHIR010000008.1, read on the forward strand.
CTCGAAAAAACAATGTTGGAGCATCCGGCCTTGCGCATGGAGTCGAGCAGCGTCAGCGTGCCGACCACGTTGTTACGATAATAAATGTGAGGATGCGATACAGACTCACCCACCAGGCTCGATGCCGCCAAATGAATAACGGCCTGGATCTCAAACTCCCTTAGCGCTGCAACGAGGCTCCGTTCGTCCAGGATGTCCCCCGTAACAAGAGGTCCCCAGTTCACAAACGATCGATGGCCGATTGCAAGGTTGTCGTAGCAGACAGGCTCAAATCCAGCTTCCCTAACTGCCTTGCAACAATGTGACCCGATGTATCCGGCTCCGCCCGTAACAAGAATCCGCCGCCCAGCACCCATGCAAGAACTCGCTTTCTTCAGCCGCAACCTTCCCGCCTCGCAACCTCAACCAATGCGATCAAATATCGACACGACACCTTTTGATCGATACCATGGGTTATCGTTGTGGTCGACCGGCTTGCTCTAGTCCCGCTCATTCGGGTGACGGCCTCCAACGTGCTGCAGTCGTCGTAGCGATCCACTCAAGGCAACGATCCGGCCAGTTTGCGACCTCGCCGCCATGAATTCCGAGGCCAAAGCCATGGCCGCCGTGATCACAGATCATGGCCTCCACAGGCACGGCCGCCGCGCGCAGCGCCTCAAGATAGACGAAGCTATTCTCTGGCTTGGCGATGGTGTCGTCCCGAGCGTGAACGACAAATGTCGGACAGACGCCTGGCGTGACGGCCCGCTCAAACGAGTAACGTCCGGCCACGGCATCGGATGGAGACTTCCCGAGCAGGGCCTTGCGTGATCCAGCATGGGTAATGGCTCGATCCATTGAGATTACGGGGTAGACCAGGATGGCAAAAGCCGGCGATCCCGCCGACCGCGAGGCCCATGCCACCATATGCCCGCCGGCCGAGAAGCCCATGGCGCCGATCCGATCGGAGCGGATCCCCCACACCGTCGCATGGGCGCGCGCTACCGCCAGCGCTTCGTCGAGATCGGCCATCGGCAACGGCAGGGCGGTGTCCGCCCGATCCGATTGCGGCAGCCGGTATTTCAGGACAAGGCCGGCGATGCCCCGCGCCGCCAGCCAGCGCGCGACGTCATGACCTTCCTTGTCGATGGTGACGCCGGCATAGCCGCCGCCCGGACAGATGACGATCGCCGCTCCGGTCGCGATCCGCCGCTCGGGCAGGAACACCGTCAAGGTCGGCCGGCCGACGACGCGCACCGACCGGTCGGGACGACTGACGCCACGCTCTTCGATCCGATCGGCCATCGCCGATCCGCCGTTCCTGGTGCACAGCGCCAACTCGATCGGCAGCCGCCCGTCGCCCGTCGTCGTCCATGACGATCCCATCTGCAGGACCCCGCGCAGGACGTGCTCGACGCCCTCGATGGCTGGCAGTGCCAACGTCTTGGCAGAAGATGTCTTGGCTGAAGACGCCGCTGCCTCCAAGCCCACAGCGGCATAGCGGCCGCGAACCAGCCGCACGAGGCGCGCAATGCCGGGTTGGGGACTGTCCGTCACGACGGGAATGCCGAACAGGACGCCCAAAACGGCGCCCCAGTTCGCACCGCGCGACGACGGCGCGTAGAGAGCCGCGGGTCGACGGCTACGCAACTGCCAAGCCAGCCGCATCAGGCCGGAGAACCGCGTGAGTCCGGCCGGCCAGAGTTCCGGCGCAAACCAAGTGGGATCGAAACCGTCGCGCAAGGTGGCGGCTCGCGCCAGCGATGCCGCGTCGGCATCGTCGAACAGAATTGCCAATCGGAACGGTGTGGGCGCCTTCATCGCCCCGGCCGAAGCGCACGTTGTGCTGTTCATCGCGTCCGCAGACCGTCAGACCACGTCGGCGAAGCCGCGCTTCGTGCGCATGAAGAAAGCATAACCAGCGACAGCGACAACGACGCCAGCGGCGAACATCGCGCCCAGCCTCCCCCATTCCGGCGCAAGCCCCAGCACGGCGACCTTGCGCGCATCATCGACCAGCGCGGCAATCGGATTGAGATCGAACAGCCATCGGAATTCCGAGGGGACGCTGCTCAGCGAATAGAAGATCGCGCTGGCAAACATGAGCACTGTCAGCAACAATGGCACCATCGCGTTGAGATCCCTGACAAACACGCCGAGACTGGACAGCAGCCAGCTAAAGCCCAATGCAAAGCAGATCAACGGCGCGACCACGAGCGGAAGCAGCGTCGCCGTGGCCGGAACCGTACCGTGCGCCAGCAGGACGCCACAGAAGAATGGGACGAAGCTGACGATCATCTGCACGAGCGCGGCCGCCACGGCCGACAGCGACAGAATCTCCAGCGGGAAAACCACCTTGGTGACGAAGTTAGGTTTCGAGACGACCAGAGCGGGCGAGCGTCCGACCGCCTCGGCGAAGAAATCGAATAGGATCAGCCCGCAGAACATCGAGAGCACGAAGTCCAGCTTGCCCGCGCCACCGCCGAGTTGCGGCTGCAGGATGAAGCCGAAGACGACCACATAGACAGTCAGCATCCCCAGCGGCCGCAACAGCGACCAGACAACGCCCAGATACGAGCCGCGGTAGCGCGCCAGAATATCCCGCAAGGTAAACTGCCGAAGCAGCGTGCCGTGCGCGACCAGTCTGCGCACGATTTCCCACGGCAACAGCAGTTGCGGCCAGGAAAAATGATCTCGCGATTGCTGCACGGCCGCCATGTTACGTCGCCCCCGCTACGAAACCATAAGTATCAACAAGTTTGACAGTAGCGCCAAACGAGTGCAAGCAAATAGCTGAATTTCGCAAACCGACAGCGACGATTTCGCATCCTTCTCAGGCACAGCGCTCATGACGACCGAGCATCAGGATCGCTTTCCGCCTTGGGCTCTGGCGCTCTTGACCTTCGTCGGATCGGCGCTGATCGCGTTGCCCTCGTTTCCCGGACGGATGAATGCCGATGCGCTCGACCTGTATGGCCAGGCACTCGGCGACCGCTTTCACGACTGGCACGCTCCTCTCGTGGCCTGGCTGTGGAGAATGAGCGGCGCCTCTCCGACCCTGGTCGCGGGGCATACCACGCTGATCGTCTTCGCGATCGTTTACGCGGTCGTCCTCACCTTGCGCGCCAATGGCCTTTCGTCGCTGGCGGCGTTGCTGGCCGCGTTCGGATTCGCGTTGTTCCCACCCGTACTCAACCACCTCGTTGCGGTCTCGAAGGACACCTGGGTGGCCGCGCTATTCGTCGCGACCTTCGCGATGTCCTCAGCGGCCGCGCCAGCCAGGCTCCTCCATACGCGCGCAGCCCTGATTGCGCTCGCGCCATCGATACGCCCGGAGACCGTTCTCCTGCTGCCGCTGTTCATTTGGGGCGAGTACGTCCTGGCCGGACGAAAATTGCTCCCGGCCGCCCGCTTCGCCGGGGTCTTGCTCCTCACCGCCGCCGGGCTAGGCCTGTTCGTCGCAAAAGTCGTCAAGCCTGAAGCCCGGCATGCCGAGGGCGGGATCTTTCTGTTCGACCTCGCCGGCATTTCGATCCGGACCGATCAGCTCTTGCTGACTCCCGCGAGCTTTCCCGCCAACGATCTTGCTGTGCTGCAGCGGCACTACTGGAGCGACAGCCTGTCTCCGATCGCATGGGCGAATCCCGAAAGCGAAATGGTGCGGTTCGTCGTCGGCGACGACTTGGCAGAACTGCGTCGCCGCTGGGAGAGCGCCGTTGTGGCCTATCCGCTCGCATATCTCGACACCCGCAGCGTCATCGTGCGCGAGTACCTGCGCGGGCATTGGACGTACCATCCCGGCATCGATTCAAATCCTCGTATTCACCTCTTTTGGCCGAAGGCGAACGGAATGGTGAATGCCTATCTCGATGCCGCGCCTCAATGGCTCTCCAGCCATTGGCTGCCGATGATCGGAGCCGTCGTCCTTCTGGCGGCCATAGTGCGGCTGAAGCTGCATCGGCGTCGACCAGAGTGGATGGTCTATCTGGTCGTGGCTATCGCCTATCAGGTCATGCTGCTTCCCCTCATCGTCGTGCCGGATTATCGGTTCGGATATGCGGGCGTGATCCTGTTCTTCCTGATCCTTGGGTTGACGTCGCGCGATCTCGCGCTGATGGAACGAGCGCGGACTGTGGGCGATGACCATGGGACCAAGGCGGAGGGCGTCGCCGGCGGGCTGGCCGCGCCGGCGTCGACGTCCGCGGGATTACCGGGTCAGAAGCCAATAGACCGCGCGCTGCACCGGTGAGCCCCGACGATTGCGGCCGGCATGCCAATAATCGTGCCGGAGCACCCATCGGAACGACTGCGGTCGCGCCAGCATCCGCAGGCTGTGTGGATAGGCCAGCAGTCGTCTTGCGTATACGGCACCGAATCCTTCTCCGTGCGGAATATCGCCGACATGACGCGCCTCCGCTTCGGTCGGATACTGCAGGAAGCGCTTCAATTGCGCCGCCGCCGCGTCCTTGGACAAGGCGAGGTCCGGAAACCGGACCTTCAGCGCCAGATAATCGTCGACGAATTGCATCGCCCCTTGTTGCATGCGCACGATACTCTCGACCCTGTAGGGCTCGAGATCGGTGAACGCCCTAACGGGAGAATAGTTGCCGTCGGCGTCGCGCTCCATACGAACGATCGTGCCCTCCGTCGCCGAAAACAACAATTCGACGACTTCGACCCCCTCCCAGATCAAGCGCCGGTAGTCGTCCGGTTCGCCCCGCCGGAAAAGGTAGGCGTCGTGGGGATATTTCTCGTCGGGCAGAACGATCTCGTGCGCGAACCCATATGTGCCGAGGTAGAGTCCGGTAATCTCCGGGCAATCCCCCCTCTCGCGCAGCATATCGGTGATCGACCGCTGCATCGTACCATGCCACCCGACGTCGATCAGGCCAACGCGGCGGCCCCCCACCAGACCGGAAGCGCTCAAATAGTCCAGCAGAACCTCACGTTCCTCGCGCGCGTTCTCGCAGATCGGTCCTACAAGCCCGAGGAACAATTGCCGCAGGCGTCCATAATCCGCCTCCGTCTTGACCTCGTGGTCGGGGCCGCTAAATCCAGCCGCACCGAAAGCTCCCTCATGTTTGCGCCAGTCGACGCCAGCGCGCTCGATGAATTGCGCCGCTGTAAGCACCGATGTCCCGCCCGACAGAAACCGGATGACATCCTCATTGAGGTCCTTGATCGCCGCCACGTTAAGCGCACGCCTCGAACCATAAAGATAGTGCGTCTCTTTGACCGCTCCATCTGTCGCGGCGGCCAGCTTGTCATAGACCTGCTGCATCACGAGCCCTTCACGGGCCAGGAAATACAGGGCGTCCAAGCGGCGCGCCTTAGCCTGCTCAATCAACCATTCCGTGAAGCCGACAAACAGCGGACCGGCCGTTACATAGCCGAAATCCTCCCAAAAGCTCTCCTCGCGCGAGACCGGCACGGCGTCCCGTCTTGCATGGGTGATCCGGTTGGCGATCAGCCCCTGCGCGACCGACCTTGCCGCAGATGCAGGCTCCGATGTCTTCCACACCTTCGAGGCGCGGTGAGAGCTCATATACGCGTCCATGCAGCGCCGGTAATGCCAGGTCGACATTCCATGCTTCCGTCCCATCTCGATATCCGCACGGATGTTGTCGCCGATGTGGAGCCAGCGCTGACCTTCACCGGGCAGGCGCGCTCGCGCTTCGGCATGGAGCTCGCCGGTTGACTTCGTCTTCTTCGAGACCGACGAAACCAGCAAGGCTTCATGGCCGTCGTAGCCCGCATTCCGCAGCAGATCGGCGATCACGCGCTCCGGAAGGTACGAATCGGAGATGAAGGCGATTCGCTTGCCGCGATCGCGGCACCAGCGATAGGCATCATGAATGAACGGATTGCGCCGGCAGACGTCGAGCTCCGCCTCGATTTCCATTTGCGCAACGGATTTAGACAAATCCGAATCGATCGCCAGGAGCTCGGAAAGGGTGTCGTAGATTTCGTCCAACGTGACTTCCCGGGCACGATGGCTTTGCCAGGCGCGTTCGCGCGCCAGCCGCTCCGCATCGCGCCGCGCCGCCGCGAACTGTATTGAATCTGCGCCGAGCCTGCGGCGCACAGCCGGCTCCATCAACAGAAAGAGATCATCGGGCTCCGCCAACGCGCGAAGAATCGACGTATCGAAGACGTCGAATGAAACGACGTCGGCGTCATCAAGTCTGGATTGGAGTTCCGCGTCCATGTAGCTTTGCATGCTCAATCGTATTTTCTTCGGCGAAAGACGCGATGAAGAAAGCCCTTGTCCTGGCACCGTTTTCGAAGCCACGCCTCCAATAGAAACATCTGCCACGAAATATTGGCCAGGGTGCCGATCCCGGTGCGTCCGCTATTCAGTTCCTGACGAAGCCATTCGTTGCGGAGGAAGACGCTGTAGTTCTCATGCTGGTGGCTCTGATCGACGACCGAATTGCTGTATTCGACCGCGCCGGCCGGCAAACGATGGTGATAATAGGCCAGGCATTCGCACACCACTCCGATCTCGAAGGATTGCAGGAATCGGACATTGAATTCCCAGTCACCCAGAACTGGAAGATCCTCCCGGAATGGGCCGATCTTCACCAGCGCATCTCTCCTGAACAGGAACGAGATCGGCGGGAACATGTTTTGCGCCAGCATGCGAAACAAATGCACCCCCTTCACCCAGGAATTGAAATCGTGTCGTTGCACGGTCTCGATCCGGTCCTCCCTTATGGATTCGACGACTCTCTCCGTGTGGGTGATCACGCCGGCCAGTTTCGGAAACGTCGCATTCGCCTCCATATAGGCCACAGTCTTACTGAGGAAGTCCGGTCGCCATGCGTCATCATCGTCGTGAATAACGATATAGCGGCTGGATGACGCTTCAACGCCTTGATTTGACGCGGCTTCCATGCCGCGCGATGTATTATTGTGGATGACGTGGCAACGACCTGCATAGCGGCCCGCGCGCTGGGCGATCAGTCCGTCGACCGTGGCAGGATCGCCGCCGTCGTTGACCACGACGTGAATCCAATTCTCGAAGCTCTGGTCCAACACGCTGTCCAGGGCGCGCGGCAACAGCAACGGACGGTTCCTGGTCCGCGTGATCACCGCAACAGTGTCATCCATCTGATGATATCCCCAATCCATCCCGTCAATCACCGTCGGAGCGACGAACGATGCCGATCGCGCGCAACCAGCCAGAATGCTGCCGTCTTTCCAGTTCGCCGACGCGCTGTTTGAACCTCTCGCTTTCCTGCCACCAGCGGTCGGTCTGCTCCCTCTGCCATTGCAAGTCGATGGAGGCGCGGTAGCGCTCGACGAGCCATTCGCCGCGGTAGAGATAGCCGCGGATCTTGTCCGGCACGCCTTCCGCGAGCCCGGCGCGGTACCAGTGTTCGCCCTTGGGAAAGAGGATGCCGAGCCCCCACCGGTTCAGGAATTCGAAGTGCGGATGGCGCTGCTTGATCTCTGCCCAGAAACGGGCGGACTCGTAGCCCGATGACGGCGCGATATCGTGCATCAGGACGATTCCGTCCGGGGCAAGCTTTGGCAACCAGGTGGTGAAATCGCTGCGAACCGCATCATACGTGTGCAGGCCGTCGATATGCAGCAGATCGATCGAATCGTCGTCGAACGCTTCCGTCGCCTGATCGAAGCGGGCGCGATGCAGCACAAAGCGATCATCGGCGAACAAGCCAGCCATCGTCTTCGCGGCCGTCTCGTACACTTCGCCACCGTAGTGGCCGCAGTGCTCGTCGCCTTCCCACGTATCGATGCCAACGACCCGGCTCGGCAGATCGCGATCTTTGACCGCCTGGCAGAAGGCAAAATAGGAGCAGCCGTAGTGAACGCCGAGTTCGACGATCAGGCGCGGCCGCGAAAAGCCGACAAGATCATACGCGAAGTCGCGGTGCCCCTGCCAGGGGGATATCGCGAGCTGCGGGTTCAGGACATCCGACTCGTAAGCTGGTTCGCTGACGACCCAGGCTGGTTGCTGCGACAAGTCGGCGGAATGCTCGGGCTCGATCATACGCCACACCGGATTGATGGAGGCGCTGCCGAACCGGGGGCTGGCCAGGCCGTGGAACCGCCAAACGGCACGATGTCGAGCTTCGTTATCGGGTTGTTGAAGATGCCGTGGATCGCCCGACCAGGACTGATGGCGTTGAGCTTGACGACGCTATGAGCCCAGCATTGGACGACGTGCCGCAGCGGATCCGTCCCCTCCCCAATGCCGACCGTAAGGGTGTAGTCGCCCGGCTGGATTTCCGGCCAGACAAATTCGAGCCGCACCAGGTGTTCGCCGGGATCGAGTGCGACGACGCCGCGCGCGAGGCTACAACTGTTCTCGCCGCAGATTTGATTGCCGAGACGGTCGCTGAGCAGATAGCCGACGATCACGTGCGTCTTCGTTGCGGCGCACCCCAGCAACAGGTCGACGCTGATCCGGTCGCCCGCCTGAACCGTACCGGCCGGAGCAAGATCAGGTTTGGTGACGGCGACCCGCCTGATCCGAACGTCCCCCGCCCCGCTCAATTGCGACGACTTGAGATCAATCCATGGCAGCCGCTCGAACCTGTTCGCGTCCATGTCCACGCCCGGCGCGGCGCGTCTGCCGAGCGCTGCGGAGCCGGCGTCCGCCACGGAACGGTCGCGTCCGTCGGAGACGCGGTGCGACATCCCGATGTAGAAATCGACTGCATCCCTGGAGCTTCCGGCGAAGACGATTTCGCCGCGGTCGAGCACATAGGCGTATTCGGTCACGCTGCGGATCGCCTGGAGGTCGTGCGTGACGAAGACCTTGGTGACATCGGCCATGGCCTCCCTCATGTGGCGGATGCATTTCTGCTGGAAGAAGATGTCGCCGACGCTCAGCGCCTCATCAACCAGCAGCACCTCCGGCTTGAGACAGGCGGAGGTGGCGAACGCCAGACGGACGGTCATGCCGCTGGAATAGGTCTTGGTTGGTTGGTCGATGAAGTCGCCGATGTCCGCAAACGCGGCGATTTCGTCGAATTTCGCGTCGGTTTGCCGCCGGCTCATACCGCGGATGGCCGCATTCAGATAGACATTCTCACGCCCCGAAAAGTCCGGATCGAAGCCGCTGCCAAGCTCGAGCATGGCGGCAATGCTGCCGACGACGGCGATCTCGCCCTGGCTCGGCGTCAGCGTCCCAGCGAGCAGCTGCAAGAGCGTGCTCTTGCCTGAACCATTGCGGCCGATGATACCGACACTGGCGCCGCGCCGCACCTCGAGCGAGACGTCATGCAGGGCGTAGTAGTTGCGCACGGCGCCATGCGACAATCGCTCGCAGGTGTTTCGCACCGTGGCCGGCAGGAACGGCAGTTGGCCAAGCCGCCCGAGCAGCGGCCCATGTAGGCGCGCCGCCGGCGACGACCAGACCGTATAGGCTTTGGAGACGTTCTCGACTTTGATGGCGAGTGATGGCATCTGCGCAGACTGCGGACGAAGGCCATGCCATCAAACATCAACGAGCAGGCCCTGGCAATTGCAACCTTGAAGATGTCCGATATCTATCAATCCGGGGCGAAGAACGGTAGAGAAGAACGACAGAATCGTTGAATACAATTCGTACCGGTATTCTTTCTTGATCTGGGACAACACATTGCCCCGCTGGGCGCCGCTTCTGCCGGCCAAGCTTCGCTTTCGGCACATGCTGGCGGCGCATCACGGCGGACGGACAACGGGCCGGTTCGTGCCTGTCCCGGAGGAACCGCCGCCCGACCTGCGCCGCGCGCCACTCCGCATTCACTTCTGGACACCCAATCCGTGGCCCAGCACCGCAATCCATGTCGATCGGGTCGTACCGGAGTTGCGCCGTCAAGTCGCAGCTCTCGGTCTGCCTTGGCAGATCGATGCCGGAGGCCTCCCCACCGCGCCGGTGGATTGGCTGCTCTGCCTCAAGGCCGTCCCGCCGCGTGGCCTGTGCTCACCGCATCGTACCGTCCTGCTGCAGCCCGACGACGCGGACCGGGTCTGGGCGAATCTCGACCGCTTCGCTCATGTCGTCTCGGTTTCCTCTCCGGTATTCGCATCGTTCTTAGGGACTGCCCATTCCCGCACCTGGTTCATCGAGGAGACCGAAACGGTCGATCTCATCGAGAGCGGCGGCGCCGCGCTCGACGCTGCAGCCCCCTCGCAACGACCGCCACTCTTGTTGTGGCATGGTACGCGGGAAAGCCTCGATGGTCTCGTCGCCCTGAAGGACGCGCTCGCTTCGCTCGGCCGCGACACCAATGCCGAACTCGTCATCCTCACGAACCTTCCGGAGCGGAGCGAACGGTGGGGCGCCCTGCCGGTCCGCTACGCCGCCTGGTCGCCCAAAGCGCTGTGCGCGCTGGCAGCCCAGGCCCGGCTGGGCATCGTCCCGGCGCGGCCGTCAGTTCCCGATTCCTATCTCAAGTCTGCCGGCCGCATGCGTGGTCTGTTCGCCCGGGGATGTCCGGCCATCGGCGACGCCCGGTCGCCGGATGTTGTCGCCTTCAGCGAGATCTGCGGCATGCCGTCGGCGCAGACCGCGGATCAATGGCGCGACGCGATTCGGCAGATCTGGAACGATGATGTGCGGCTGGATCGCATTGCGCGTCAGGGACATGCCCAGATGCGCGCGCATTACAATACGGCTCGAACCGCGGCCCAGTGGCTTTGGTTCCTCGGCGGTGGGGCCGAAGGGCCCGACCGCCACGGTAGCACCCATTCCGCTGCCTTGCCCCGAGACCGCACATGACCGCAACCGGCGAGAACAGCCGCTCCTCTTCTGCGGTGGTGCATCGCCGCACGGCCTCGTCGCCGCTGACGATCGAGCAGGTCCACACCCGCGCGCAACTACACGATTTCATCGTCCTGCCGCGAGTGATCTACAACGGGATGCCGGGTTTCGTCGCTCCGCTCGATTTCGAACGGCGGCAGATGCTTGATCCCCGGCACAATTCATTCTTCACTCACGGGCAGGCAGCCTATTGGATCGCCATGCGGAATGGTCGGCCGCAGGGACGCATCTCGGCCCAGATCGATCACGCTGCCGCCGGGCCGGAAGCGGCCGACATCGGATTGTTCGGGTGTCTCGACGCGATCGACGACGGCGACGTCGTCAACGCGCTGTTCGTGGCCGCGGAGGCTTGGCTGCGTCAGCAGCGGCGCAAGGTGGCTCGGGGACCGTTCCTGCTGTCGATCAATGGCGAATCTGGCCTCCTCCTGGAAGGGCAACAGGAGCCGCCGATGACGCTGTTCCCATGGCATCCCGACTATCTCGATGGTCGCGTTCGCGACGCCGGATACGCGCTCGTCCGAGAGTTGCTCTGCTTCGAGTACAATAGAATGGACGTCGGCACCGAGAGTCGTTTCGAACGATTCTCCTCCATGCGACGTCACGCCGGCATCACCACGCGCGACATTCATCTCGACGCGCTCGACGCCGACATGGAGCTGGCGAGGCAGATCTTCAATGATGGTTGGCAGGACAATTGGGGCTTCACCCCGACCACGCAGTCCGATGTGCGTGCACTGACGGCCCAATTCAAGCCGATGCTGTTTTCGGACGCTGGATTCTTCATCGAGGTCAATGGCGAGCCTGCAGCATTCATGCTGGCGATTCCCAACTTGTTCGATGTCGCCGCCGGGCTCGGGCCTGTCCCGAGCCTCGTCGGCTGGCTCAAGCTGTTCATCCGCATCAAACGCGCGAAGTACCGTTCCTTCAGAATTGTCCTGCTCGGCATGGCCTCGAAATACCGCAGCAGCGCTCTCCGCGCAGCGATTACGGCCGTCATGGTCGAGGAACTCTGGAAGCGCGGATCGACGCTGGGCATCGACCGGGCAATAGCCGGGTGGGTTCTCGACAACAACCCCCTGGCGCAATCCCTGACGCGGATCGGATTGCGACAGTCGCACACCTATGGAGTCTACGAGAAGAGCATTGTAGACTGACTTGAAGTTGCCATAATCAGGCAGCGCAACCTGGCACGCAATCGGAGGCACGATTGACCCAATCGAATGTGGAAAAGGCCGCTCTTGCCGCCTCCCTGGCCGACCAGATCCTTGAAGTCATTGTCAGCGAAGGGAAGATCGACCCGGCCAAGACGATCCCCGATGCGACGCTGGAGAGTCTCGAGATCCAATCCATCGACGTCGTCATGATCCTGATGGCGATCGAGGAGAAGTTCGGCGTCTATGTGCCGATCGACGGCGGCATCGCTGACGTCAAGGACCTGAGCGGATTCGTGCAACAGATCGAAGCCCGCATTCTGGTGGAGCGCAGCTGACGTGTCGCGCCCTCGCGTCGTCGTCACCGGCATGGGCGCGGCTTGCGCGACCGGCAAGGGCATTGACGCCCTCTGGCGCGCAGCCCGCGACGGACAAAGCGCCGTGGGACCGCTCGAGTTCGAGCGGCCGGGCTCGAACCAGATCAAGCTCGCAGCGCAGATCAAATCCTTCGCCCCGGAGAGCTATGTCGAGGCCAAGGTTCTGCCGTTCTGCGACCGATACGCGCAGCTTGCCATCGTCGCTGCGGATGAAGCCCTGTCCCAGGCGGGCCTTGCGCGCGAGGAGCGCCAAGGACCGACGACCGCCGTGATTCTCGGAACCGGCGTCGGCGGCATCACCACCATCGACGAGCAGTGCTACAGCGCCTACGCGACGAAGTCCCGTCTCAATCCGCTGGCCATTCCGCGCATCATGAGCAGCGCCGCCACCTCGCACCTGAGCATACGCTACGGCTGCACTGGCCCGACCTTCACCATCACCAGCGCCTGCGCCTCATCGGCCCAGGCGATCGGAGTAGGTACCTCGCTGGTCCGGTCCGGCGCGGTGGAGCGGGCGATCGTTGGCGGCAGCGAATCGTCGATGACCGCGCTGAATATCCGCACCTGGGAATTGCTGCGAGTGCTGACCCCTGATGCCTGTCGGCCCTTCTCCACCGGCCGCAACGGCATGGTGCTCGGCGAGGGCGCCGCCATCATGGTGATCGAAAAACTCGAGACCGCGCGCCGACGCAACGTCGAACCGCTGGCCGAGATCGTCGGCTATGGCACGTCGAGCGATGCTTTCGACATCGTTCGTCCCGACCCCAATGGCGCTCGGTCCGCGATCGAACAGGCGATCGCCGACGCCGGGCTGACGCCCGGCGATATCGACTATGTCAACGCCCATGGCACCGGCACCGTCGCCAACGATATCGCCGAGGCCGAGGCGCTGCAGCGCGTGTTCAGCGACCGGCTGCCCCGCCTCGCAGTGTCGTCCACGAAGCCGATCCACGGCCACGCACTGGGCGCCGGCGGGGCGATCGAACTGGCGATCACCATCATGGCGATGCGCGACAACATTGCGCCGCCGACCATCAACTGGCTCGGTGCCGATGCGAAATGCGGCATCGACCCGGTCGCCAATGCGGCGCGCGCGATGCCGATCCGCGTCGCCATCTCGAACTCCTTCGCCTTCGGAGGCGTCAACGCATGCCTCGCCGTCGCGCGGGCGGATTGACCCTGAGGGATCTGATGTGAGCGGGCCGGACAGCGCGCAGGATCAGGTCAGCATCGGTCCGATTGCGGTCCGCGCTGACAGGGCGGACGTCGCTGCCTTCGTGTCCGCGCTGGGGCTGCAGCGCGGCTTCGGCCCCGTACCGTTTTCCTTTCCGATCCGCTGGCTCAGCCTTCCCGCAATCCGACCAACCGTGATCGGCAGGCTCGGGCTCACCGATGAAATCGTCGTGCAGCAATCGCAGACCTTCACCTATCATGAAGGCCTCGGCCCCGATCGCGACTACGGCTTCGCAGTCGAAGCCCGTCGCGCGCGGACCCCAACGGACCGGACGCTCTTGGGCGGGACCGTGTGCGATTCCGAAGGGCGGATCGTCGCAACGCTCGACACACTGTTGCGCACGTTTCGTCCCGACGCAGCACGCGACGCCGCACTCCGCTCGCGCCCGATGCCGGACTCGAGCTTTCCGGTGATCGAGACCGGGCCGATCGACATCGCGCAGACCGAGAGCTACGCGGCGGCATCGCTCGACGACAATCCGCTCCACAGCGATCCCGCGACGGCTCGCGCCGCAGGTCTCGACGGCCTGATAATCCACGGCATGCTGGCTATGGGGCAGATCGAAGGCGCGCTCCGCGACTGGATGCCGGCACTGCGGATCAATCGCATCCATGGCAATTTCCTGTTGCCCGTTCCAGTTGGCAGCCGCCTCCTCTTCTCCGGCCGTGTTGTCAAGCGAATGCCGTCGGACGTGCCGGGTAGCGGTCGCGCCGAGCAGTTGATCCTGCGCGTTATCGTCTCGACCGATGCGGGGTACGCAGCATGCGTCGCTGAAATCGCGGCGCGCCACGACGGCTGAGGATCGCACATCATGTCCGCCTCCAGTTCGATCGTCATCACCGGAGCCAGCAGCGGCATCGGCCGCGCGCTCGCGATGAACTATGCCGCGCCAGGGATCCACATGGCGCTGTCCGGCCGGGACGAGGGCCGCCTGGAAGAAACGGCAGCACAATGCCGGGCCAACGGCGCAGCCGTCACGACCGCGTCGATCGATGTCCGGGATCGCAATCGAATGGCGGGATGGATCCGCGCCGTCGACGACGCCGCCCCGATCGGGCTCGCGATCGCCGGCGCCGGGGTCACCGCTGGGCTCGGCATCGGCCGGCTGCGGGAAGATCCGGCCGTCGTGCGCAACGTGATCGCAATCAACCTGATCGGCGCCATCAACACCATCGATCCCCTGGCGGAGCGGATGTGCATGCGCGGGCGCGGGATGATCGCCGTCATCGGGTCGATCGGCGCCTTGCGCGGCTTGCCCTCCTGTCCCGCATACAGCGCCAGCAAGGCCGGCCTTCACGCCTATGCCGAGTCGCTTCGTCCTACTCTTGCCGCCCAGGGCGTCACCATCAGCACCGTTGCGCCTGGATTCGTCGACACGGCGCTCAACCGCGACACCGTCTGTCCGAAGCCCCTCATCATGAGCGCCGACCGTGCAGCCGCCATCATACGGCGGCGGCTGGAGCGCGGCGATGCGGTCATCGCATTCCCCCGCCTGCTGGCCTTCGGTCTGCATTTGACCCGCCTGTTGCCGCGGCGCTTGACCGACCTTGCGTTCGCCGCAGTCCATGTCGACGTGCCCGAGCGCACCGAACTCTACAACGAGTGACAGGCGCCGGCGATGGACGCGCTCTCGATGCTCCCGGTCGCCGCAGCGGCATGGTGGGCGATCTCCTGTGCTCTTCGCATCACGACCATCTCTGCCGCATTGGCGCACCCTCGCTTACGGCACAGGTTGGCTACGCGACATGATCGACCGCCGGTCTCGATCGTGATCCCAATCCGCCGGCTGGAGTTCGAAGCCGAAGCGGCCTTCACGTCCGCCTTCGCGCAAGTCTATCCGCAAAGCGAGATTCTGGTCGCCGCCGCGGAAGTCCGCTCGCCGATGATCGAGATCGCCCGGCAGGTCGCTGCGCAATTCCCGGCGGTCGGCGCGCGGATCCTGACCGGAAACGAGCGCATCACTCCGAACCCGAAAGTCAGTAATCTCGCGCCGGCCATCGCAGCGGCGCAACACGACCTGATCCTGATCAAGGATTCGAACATTCTCCTGAGCCCCGACCAACTCGCCGATCTGATGACGAACCTGACCGCCGGCGTCGGCCTCGTCTGCGCGATCCCGGTTGCCGTCGCCCCGACCGGATTCGCCGCCGAACTCGAGCGAGCGTTTCTCAATGGGCAGGCCGCTCCGCTGACGCTGGCACTGTCCGCCGCCGGCGCAAACGTCGGCTTCGGCAAGGTCATGCTGTTCGACCGGCGAGATCTGGCGCGGGCGGGCGGCATCGGATTGATGGCTTCGGCCTTCGGCGACGATCACGCGCTGTCGCAAGGGCTGGGACGCCTCGGCCTGCGAACGGTGTTCGCAGCCAAGGAGATCCGTCAGGCGATCGGCCAGCGGCCGTTCAGCGAAGTCTGGGACCGCCACCAGCGCTGGATGGTCATTCGTCGAATCCAGGCACCGCTGGCCTTCTGCGGCGAGCCGCTGGTCAGTGGCGCTTTCACGGCCCTGTGCGCCGCCGTGGGCGCTGCAGCCTTCGGAATGCCATGGTGGCTGATGGCGGGCGGGACCCTGCTCGGCTGGGTCTTGCTCGACGTCACCTTCTTCGCGGCCAAAGGCTGGGGCTGGTCCTGGATGTCCCCACTCTCTGGATTGTGCCGGGAAGTCCTGCTTCCCGTGATGTGGCTGAAGGCGCTGCTCGACCGCCGTGTGACCTGGGCCGGACTGCCGTTCGACGTTCCCGCCAAGACCACCTGACTAGACCGCCTGACAAGACCGCCTGATCAGAGGCCCGATCGGACCGCCGCCTGACCGATCACCGCCGGCGGTTCATGCCGACGCGCAAGGCCGGCATCGATTGATCCGATCTGCCGGTTCAGGCTTGCGATCACCTCTTTGGAGAACGGCCCGACATGGAGGTAGAGTAGAAATAGCGAGACCACCTGTTTGAGCGCCCTCGGATTGCGGATTGCGCATTCGGCGATGGTCGCAAGGAATCCGCTCAGGAGGTCCGGCCGCCGCGCGGCCACGAACCAGAGCAGGCGCACGACCGTCGCCGCATCGTTCAAAACCACCCGCCAGGGCACCGAGGCATTGATGCGAGCCGGGACCAGCAGGCGGGCGACCGCCCGGATCCGGCCGAAGAAGGCCGCAGGCCGATTGACCCGTTCCAATATCGAGCGGTAGTCGCCCAACACGTCGCGCCGCGCCCGGGCGGTTCGGAAATTGAGGCCCTCGGTGCATTGATCGCCGCCATCGGCGCTGCTGACGAAGCTGAAATCGACGTCAGGGTTCAGCCGCCCCTCGCGTTCGAGTCGTCGCGAGAGCTGGGTCTGCGGCAGCGCGGTCAGCAGGCCGACCATACAGATCGGCAGCCCGGCCGTTTCGATGCAGGAGACCATCTCGTCGGCGATCCGCTCGTGTTCGTTGTCGAATCCAACCACGAAACCTGCGGTCACGAACATTCCGGCACGGTAAACCTTGTGGACGCAGTCGGCGAGATTGCGCCGCATATTCTGCTTCTTCTGGGTGGACAGCAGTGCGTCCTCGTTGGGGCTTTCGATCCCAATGAAGACCGCCCCGAAATTCGCGTCGCGCATCAAGTGCAGGAGGACATCGTCGTCGGCGAGGTTGATCGAGGCCTGCGTGCTGAACGTGAAGGGATAGCCGTGCGCCTTTTGCCAGGCACAGAGATGCGGCAGAAACTGCTTCACCGCCTTCTTGTTGCCGATCAGATTGTCGTCGACGAAATCGACATGGCCGCGATAACCGAGCCGGTAGAGATTCTCCAGCTCGCCGAGCAACTGTTCAACGGTCTTGGCGCGCGGCACCCGTCCGTAGAGCTCGATGATGTCGCAGAACTCGCAGATGAACGGACAGCCCCGCGAAAACTGGACGGACAAAGCCAGATAATGGTCGAGCTTGAGAAGGTCGAAACGCGGGAGCGGACTCCTGGTCACATCGACGGTGAATTTCTCCGCCTCGAACAGCCCGCGGCGCTCGCCCGCATCCCAGGACTCTATGAAGGCGGCCATCGTCGCTTCGACCTCACCCGGCATGCGAAAGTCCGCATGACTGTAGGCATCCGGACTGGAGGTGATGTCGGGCCCGCCGACGACGACCGGTTTGCCGTGGGATTGACCGAGTTCGATCAGGCGCAGCGTGTCGGCTCGCTGCGGGATCATGCCGCCGGTCATGACCATGTCGGCCCAGGCGAGATCGCATTCGCCTACCTCCTCCGCATTGCGATCGATGAGGCGGACCGACCATTCCTTCGGCAGCATCGCCGCGACGGTGATCAGGCCGAGCGGAGGCTCCATGCGCCGCTTGCCGGCAATCCGGCACGTCGTCGTCAGGCTCCAGAACGACGTCAGATCGAAGCGAGGATAGACGAGGAGGACGTTGCATCGTGTCGCTGCCATGAATTCCCTCCCGATCCTGCCGACCGCAGCCGCTCAGTATCCCATCAGACCGCAACAGCGGGCGCAGACCGGCATGAGCCCGTCGCGACCGATGCTCGCCCGGAACTTCCTGTACGGCTCGGAATTCCATAATTCGGTGATCGTCGACGTCTTGACGTTGCCGACGACGTAGTCGTGGTAGTCGCGGCACGGCGAGACATCGCCGTTGCTGTTGATCTCGACCGCCTGGAAGATCGCCGCACATTCGTCATAGCCAAAGTGCTCCTGGTGATCGGTGTAATACGTCGTCAGCTTGTCAGAGCCGGAGATCGGCGGAATCAACGCGACCGCAGGCGATGACCAGCCGGACGATCGTTCCATCACCGCCCGTAGCTGATCGTCCAGCGCCTCCGTGCTGCTGGGCTTCCAGTTTCCGACCCAGCCGTGATGGCGGGTCGGATAGAAGCCGAAGCGGCGAAAGAAATCCTTCTCGTGCGCCTCCGCGTTACCCTGGTCGATCCACCATGACAGATAGAAGACAAACAGATCGACCTTGTCCCGAAAGGCATCGTAGATGTCGACCAGATGCTTGCAGTTGGCCTGCGAGATCACGGTCAGGGCGGCGATGAAGGGCAGCCCGCGGCCGTGCTTCGCCCGCGCCTCGGCAACCGCATCCAGCCCGCGGCAAAGCTCGTGGAAATTGTCGCCGCCGCCCCCCGCGGCCGGTCGCAGCGCATTGTGCAGGTCAGCGCGATGGCCGTCGACCGACACCTGCAACAGGAAGAGCGGCGCCTTGGCCAGCCGTTCGGCGGAGGCAGCCACCCGCGTACCGTTGGTCGCGATGCTCACCGGCAGCCCGAGTTCGGTAGCGCCCTCGATCAGGTCGAGGATGCCGTCATAGAGCATCGGCTCGCCGCCCCAGAAGTAGACCAGCGGGCCATGACCATGGTCGACGAGGTCGTGCAGCAATTCGAGATAGCGACCGGTCGGGATCTCGCGCTCCTTCAGATGCCGGAGGCTGGAGTTGAGCAGATAGCCATTGTCGCCCCACTGGCCGCAGGTATGGCAGCGCAGATTGCAGCGGTCGGTCAGACGGAAGCTCGCTTGGCGAATCCTACCGGCCTCGCCTTCCGCACGACTGATCCGGAACTTGCTGAAAATCCGCTTGTCAGCCTCCATCTGGATCAGTTTGGTTGCGATCCATGGATGCGGAAGGACTCGTCGCGCGTAGCGCGCCGCAGTTAGTATCCCCAGGCTGCTCGTCTTTGCCATGACTTCCCGACCGTCGTCGTCCCATCAAGCCCGATCCGAAGCCGCGACGCCGTGCGGCGCCAGCATCATCTTCCAATCAAGCCAGCTTCACCAACTTCGACACCTGGGCCACGGCGTCGACCGCCGCCCGGATCTGATCCGGCGTGTGGGCAGCGGAGACGCTGAAGCGCAACACCACGTCTCCGTCGGGTGTCGCCGGCGGCACCAACAGATTGACGTAGATGCCGCGATCGAGCAGTGCCTTCCAGAATTCATAGCCGGCGGCCAGCCCCGGCATCCGGATGCTCCCCACGGGGCCGGGGTCCGCGCATGGTCGGATGCCGATCCCGGCGAGGCCGTCATGCATGGCTCGCGCGTTGCGCCAGAGGTCGTCCCGCAATTTCGGCTCCCCTCCGATGAGGTGAAGCGCCCGCCGCGCCGCCGCCACGATCGGAGGTGGGAGCGACGCGGTGTAGAGATACGGCCTGCTCATGAAGCGCAGCGCGCGCAACGCACTCGAATCGCTCACGGCGTAACCACCGATTCCGCCAAGGCTCTTGCTGAAGGTGCCGACGATCACATCGACATTGGCTTCGACGCCGAGATGTTCCGCGATGCCGCGGCCGTAGCGCCCATAGATGCCGAGCGAATGGGCCTCGTCGACGATGACCACCGCTCCATGGCGCCGCGCGACGGTCGTCAGCCCCTTGAGCTCGCCAAGGTCGCCTCGAACGCTGTAGAGCCCCTCGCAGATCACCAATGTCTGCGGTCCGGGGACGTTGCTGCGCGCAAATCGGCTGTCGAGATCGCGGCGGTCATTGTGAGCGAAACTCTCCACCTGGGCGCCACTCAACCGACAGGCATCGAATATGCTTGCGTGGCAATGGGCATCGACAAAAATCATGTCGCCCTTGCGGGCGAGCGCCGAAGTCACGCCCAGATTGGCCATGAATCCCGTGCTGAAAATCACCGCGTCGCGCCGACCATAGAGGGTCGCGATGTCCTCCTCGAGCATCACGTGGAGACGGTGATTGCCTGCAGCGACCCGCGAAGCCGTGGAGCCCGTCCCGTAGTGTCGCGCAGCCTCGACCGAGGCCTCGATGCACGCCGGATTGAAGTTGAGCCCAAGATAGCTGTTGGTACCGAACATCAACGTTCGGCGGCCTGCGACCATAGCGGTGACGGTGTCCACGACATCATCGACGACGATGCTCAGCGGGTTGGTTCGCGAATCGGCCAACCTCTCCAGCGAGTTGCCGAGGCGATCTGCACGCGCCAATATCCCGTTTCCACCGTTGTCCATAAGCCGATCCGTCCAAGTAATCGATGAGTCGCCTGAACTACCAGTCAAGGACACGGCGGCGCGATCGCGTTCGGCAATTGATCGTGCGGTCCATTGGCAAGAGCGGCGGCGCCCCCGTCCCACAAAGCTAGTCCGGCGTGCAGCGCCGGCACGCCGGTCATTCCGAGCCGCATCGAAACGGCGGGCGTGGCGGACGGTGCGGCCATCGCCCCGCCGCGGCGCCTGAGGGCGAGGATGAGTGCCAGCGCCAGCTCGGCCAGAAAGAGCCCGCCGACCGCCCATGTCGTCCGCAAGTCCACCAGCGTCTGCTCGATGGTGAGCACCATGAAGAAATGCAGCGCCCCGATCGCGGCGCAGACGAGCAAGGCACGCGGACCTCGGCTGTCGCCGAAGCTGCGCCAGATGGGAAGCAGTTCGAGGCCGAGCCAGGTGTGGAGGAGCGCGAGAAGCGGGATTCCCAGGCGGTTGAGAGCCTCATGAATCCATTCGCGCGCCGTCCCCGGGTCGGCCATGGCCTTGGAACGGCCATCGAGGAAGTCCTGCAGGGGCACTTCGTCGATGATCGTATAGTCACGCTTGACGCCTCCGAAGCCATATTCGTTCAGTGGTACGAATATACGAGCATAGGCGACGCCCCTGACCTCCGACTGTCCGCTCCGCAAACTCTGAACGGTCCCGTCGAGCAGCACTAAGCCGCTTTCGTCCCCCTGCCTTTCGAACACCGCGTAACGAGCTTTGAAGACCCGCTCCTCGCCGTCGGACATCGCCTGCCGGATGAAGACATCGGCCAGCTCGTTGCCCTTGATGTAGTTCCTGAAATAGAAGACCTGACGACCATGATCGAACTGATTGAAAACGCCGACCTTGAGCAACGCCGGATTTACCCCGCGCCGCAGCGAGAACAGCACGTCGTGGAGATGCCCTGAGGTTAGCGGAACGACCCAACAGGTCAGCAAATAGCCGAGCGCCATCGCGGCGAACGCGACGGCAAAGCCCGGCAACCGCGCAGCGAAGGTCGAGCGACCGCTCGAATAGATCACGATCAGGATCCCATCTGCTGCAAACCTGCCGTATGACCAGACGATCGCGATCGCAACCAGCGCCGGGAGAACATGGAAGAGGATCATCGGCCCAGTGCTGGCGAGCGCGGGCCACACCAAGCTGGTATAGAGCGCCTCTTCGCCCAGATGGCTGATCAGAGAGATCAGAATCACCGGTGCGACGACAGCCGCAACGGCGACTGCCGAAGCAAGCAAGATCTGCCGTGTCAGATATCTGTCAATGACCCCAACTAGCACGCTTCGCCCCTGGCAGCAGTTCCACTCCGGGGGGACGGTCCTTCCTAGGAATCGTTCCCACCACGGCCCCCAAAGCCGTATTGCCGGCGGCTGTCTCTTACCGCCGACACTAGACATACGAAAATTATACTATCTTGGCGAGCATGTCCTGAAAACGCCGCCGGCCATCCACATTTCGCGCAGCTCTTGCGGGCAGCGGCCGAATACGGTCAATGGTTCGCGGCAATGACGTCTTTGGACAATTTTCCACGTCCACAGCCATCCGACCGCCGCCGTGTGGACGCCCCGACCAACCGCCGACGGAACCGACCGACGCGGTACTGTCGTCACGAAGCGTAGGCTCACTGAGCAGCAATGCAGAAGCTCATCAATCTCGCGATTTTCATCGACGATCTTGGTGTCGGCGGGACCCAGAACTGGCTGACTCTCCTGGTGCCGGCGCTGGCCGCGCGCGGTTTCGCAGTGCGCGTCTACGGCATGCGTGCAATCGCACATCCCGAAATCCTCGAACGTCTAGCGCCTTACGCCGAAGTTCAAATCATCGGCGAAGGCCGTCTGTGGGCAGGACCCGGGCTGCTGCGCCTGGCGCAGGAGCTCCGGACCTGGCCGGCACAGGTCGTGCAGACGGCACTGCCGACCTCCGACATGATCGGCCGCTTGCTGGCATGGCTGACGGGGGTACCGGCGGTCTTTTCTACCATCCGTGGCCGGAACGTCGACAAACCAAGTTGGCAGAGGTGGCTTGATCGCCGCACCGCACACTTGGCCAGGGCGGTCGTCTTCAATGACCGCGAGGCGGTGCCGTTTGCGATCCGCCACGAGGGCATACGCGCAGGCCAGGTCGTCTACATTCCCAATGGCGTTTCGATCACGACGGCGCGCCGGCCACCCGGCGACGTGCGCAGGGAACTGCGGACGTCCGCGGAAGCGACCGTGCTCGCGACCGTCGCCCGCCTCCATCCGTCCAAGGGACAACAATATCTGTTGCGCGCCTTCCGTCTCGTTCGCGAGCGCTACCCCGGCGCGGTTCTGTGGCTCGTCGGCGACGGTGAGTGTCGAGCAGCCTTGGAGCGCGAAGCTGACGAGCTCGGGATAACGACGTTCGTCCGCTTCGCGGGCACCCGGCGCGACGTGCGCGACATCCTCGATGCCGTCGATCTCTTCGCGCTTCCCTCTTTGTGGGAAGGCATGCCCAATGCACTGATGGAGGCCATGGCCGCGAGCCGGCCGGTGGTCGCTTCCGATGTCGACGCCATCCGCGAACTGGTGATCCACGGCAAAACCGGCTGGATGGTCAGGCCGGGCGACGCCGACGCTCTTGCACGCTGCATGATGGATATCCTGGCGGATCCCGCCCGGGCAGCCGACATCGGCCAGGCAGGCTTGCGGCACGTTCGCGAGCATTTCTCACTGGATGGCATGGCGGATGCCTACGCGACATTGTATCGCGACGGCCTGAAGGACGCAGCACTGCGCGTGGGAGCCCCGTTGCGATGAAGATCGTTCATATCCTCGACAATCTCGATCGCGGCGGAGCTCAAACCATGCTGCGGAGCGTGGTGGCCGGCCTCACGGCGCGCGGCCACATCCAGCACATCATTTGCCTCAACGAGATATTCAACGAAGAGGTCGTCGCTGCCATGCGCGCCGCCGGAGCCAGCGTCGAGATCATCGGGCGGCCGCGCCTGTACGGCCTGATCGGTCTTTGGCACCTCGCCGCGGAATTGCGGCGGCGCCGGCCGGATCTCGTCCACACCGAACTCCCGTGGGGCGATCTGATCGGACGTACCGCCGCTCGCGTCGCCGGCATCGCCCCGATTGTCTCGACTGTGACCGCCCGCTACGCGGACAAGCCGCGGCTGCAATTGTGGTTCGATCGCAAGACCGCGGCCTGGGCCGACCGCGTGGCCTTCCAGAGCGCCGAAATCGTTCCCTTCTCGCTCGCGCATGAAGGTGTCCGGCGCGACCAGGTTCAGGTCATTCCGAACGGGGTCGATGCGGACGACCGTGACCGTTCCGTTGCAGCATCCGCCCTGCGCCGGGACCATGGCGGCAGCGCCACCACCATCCTCGGCATGGTCGCACGGTTGCACCCACAGAAGGCCCACCCCGATCTCCTCGAGGCGTTCGCAAAGCTGGCGTGTTCGGACGTTCGCCTCTGGCTGGTCGGCGACGGACCCGATCGCGCGCAACTCATGGAGCAGGCGCGCGCGCTCGGCATCGCCGATCACGTGGTCTTCGCCGGCGACCGCGGCAACGTTCGCGACTGGATCGCTGCGATGGATATCTTCGTTCATCCGACTTATTTCGAGGGTCTGCCGCTCGCGGTCCTCGAGGCCATGGCCATGGGCAAACCGGTGATTACCTCGCCGGTCGATGGGCTTCGCAGCCTGATCACCTCCGGCGTCGACGGCTGGCTGGTGCCGCCCGGCAATCCCGACGCGCTCGCCGAGGTCATCGGCCACGTCGTCGCCCATCCCGAGGAACGGGCCCGCGTTGCCGCGACGGGCGCGATCCGCGCGCTGTCGCAATACGGCTCGGATCGCGTGGTCGAAGCCTACGAAACGCTGTTCAAGTCCGTGCTCGAGGCCCGGAGCGCGGGGAGCGGCGCCAACGGCCGTCGATGAACGCGTCGATCGCGGCAAAGGCCGCATCGTTGCCGCAGAAATCTCCGTGACCGATCCGGGCGCGATAGCTCTCCAGCCGCACCTCGAATTCGTGCAGGATCCGCGACGAGAAAGTCGCCAGATCGGCACGCATGCCGTAACCGAGCCGCTCCAGATAGTACGCGTTGAGAAACTGCTCGAAGGCGCCACGGACCGGAATCGACAACACCGGCTTGCCGAGATGCAGCGCCTCGGAGATGAGCGTATGGCCACCGCCGCAGACGACGAAGGCGCAGGACGCCAGATCATCGAGAAACGATTGCTCGTCGAATGCCTTGAAGACGACGCGACCCAGGCTGCAGCGCTCGCCCAGGCCGTAGACGCGGACAGGCCGGCCAAGCGTGGCGAGATGCTCGACGAAGGCCGGGAACGTCGGATAGCCCTGATAAGCGACGACGTGGTCACCCGGCGTCGGCCGGCGCGCAACGACGTCGCGCCGCAGCAGCGGCGGCAGTTGCCGAAGCCAGGGGCTCGCCGCCCGCGCGGGAACGTCGAAGAAATTGCAGACGAGGTACTGGTCGGCCGAACTGAACAGAAGCCGGACCGCCGCAGCCGTCGCTAACCGGCTCAACATCTGGCCCAGAGGGCATGTGATCCGTCCCATGGTGATGACATGTTGGTTGTCGAGCGACAGGCAAGCCACTCCCATCCTGCGCGCCACTTGCGGCACGAAGAACTCGTAGTCGGTCATGGCCAAGTCCGGGACGAAGGCCTCGGCCGCCTGCTCGACCCGGCGGCGCCAATGTGCGCCGTTGCTGAGTGTCGCGGCGGTACGCAGCAACGCCGCCGGAGCATCGACCCGATGCGAGCCCACGGGCGTGACCGGATTGGGACACTCGAACACCCGGAATTGGCCCCCGAGCAGGCGCGCCGCTTCTCCATGACAGACGAACAGGAAGTCGTGCTGGGAATAATGCTGAGCCAGGGTCGAGGCGCGGATCGCGTGCCCCCGGCCGGTCCCATGCACGCCATAGAGAATGCGCGCCATGACTTCAGACCGACGCGCCGGCAGGCCGGTGAAGCGGCGGCCAGCGCCGCGAAAGACAATTCACCATCGGCCCGTTCATTCCTTGTGCCGACAGTCCCGCAGGACCGTCGCCTTGCCCTTCGACTCATCTTATGGTTGTTATTGGTTGCTGAACATTCTAACGAGCAAGGATCGTGTCGAGAAGAGCGTCCAGGCGCATCAGCGAGAACAGTTTGGTTACGGGCGGCGCCGGCTTCATCGGTTCGCATCTGTGCGAGCGACTGATTTCCGACGGCCATCAGGTCGTCTGCGTCGACAATTTCTTCACCGGCACACGCCGCAATATCGAGCCCCTTCTCGACGATAGGAATTTCGAGCTGCTTCGGCACGACGTGACGTTTCCTCTCTATGTCGAGGTCGACAGCATCTACAACCTCGCCTGCCCCGCCTCGCCGGTCCATTACCAGCACGATCCCGTGCAGACGACCAAGACCAGCGTTCACGGCGCCATCAACATGCTAGGGCTGGCGAAACGGCTCAAGGCCATGATCCTTCAGGCCTCGACCTCGGAAGTCTACGGCGACCCGGAGAAGCATCCACAGACGGAGGATTATTGGGGCAACGTCAATCCGATCGGTCCGCGGTCCTGTTATGATGAAGGTAAGCGCTGCGCCGAGACGCTGTTCTTCGATTATTGGCGCCAGCACCGATTACAGATCAAGGTGGCCAGAATCTTCAATACCTACGGGCCTCGCATGCACCCCCACGACGGGCGCGTCGTCTCGAACTTCATCGTCCAGGCGCTGCTCGGCAAGCCGATCACCCTGTATGGCAACGGGTCACAGACGCGATCGTTCTGCTATGTCGACGACATGGTCGATGCGCTCGTCCGCCTCGCCGCGACCCCCGACGATGTGACCGGACCGGTCAATCTCGGCAACCCCGCCGAGATCTCGATCCAGGAACTCGCCAGGACCATCATCGACTTGTGCAATTCGCGGTCTGCCATCGTATGCGGGAAGCGACCGGTGGATGATCCATGTCGGCGACGGCCCGACATAGCGTGCGCCGAAGCTGTCCTGTCATGGCAGCCGAGGATTGGCCTTACCGAAGGCCTGACCAGGACCATCGCCTATTTCGACCGGCTCCTGTCCGAGGGTGCTGTCCGCCGATCCCTGCTGGACGACCCGGGTTGAGGTGACGGGCCTCGGTGTGGATCGGTCGACGGAATCTCGCTCGCCAGCGTCTGATGCCTGCGCGAGAAGTGGCAAGACGACCTGGGCGTGATCTGAGGCCGGAAAACTGGACCATTTTTGGCTAGAGTCTTGCGCTTGCCGAATCCCCTCGGCTGGGAGGAGCGGAAGACGATGAAAGCCTCGAAGTTTTCGGACGCCCAGAAGGCGTTCATTCTGAAGCAGGGCAATGACGGCGTGCCGGTCGCCGAGATCTGCCGCAAGGCCGGGATCAGCCCGGCGACCTATTTCAATTGGAAGAAGAAGTATGACGGGCTGCTGCCGACCGAGATGCGTCGGCTGAAGCAGCTCGAGGACGAGAACGGCAAGCTGAGAAAGCTGGTCGCTGATCTGTCGCTCGACAAGGAGATGCTGCAGGACGTAATCCGCCGAAAGCTGTGAAGCCTGGTCGGAAGCGCAAGCTCGTCGACGAGGTCTGTGGCGAGTGGCAGGTATCGATCCGCAGGGCCTGCGACGCCCTCGAATTCGACAGGTCGACCTACCACTACAGATCCCGTCGCTCCGACCAGGCCGCCCTCGAACAACGGATCAGGGAGATCTGTCAGGTTCGCGTCCGCTACGGTTATCGCCGCATTCACGTCGTGCTTCGTCGCGAAGGATGGCGCCACGGGCAGAACAAGACGCGGCGGGTCTATCGCGAGTTGGGCCTGCAACTACGCAACAAGACGCCGAAGCGCCGGGTCAAGGCCAAGCTGCGGGACGATCGCAGGCCGGCGACGCGATCGAACGAGACCTGGGCGATGGACTTCGTCCACGATCAGCTGGCAACCGGACGTAAGCTTCGGGTGCTCACGATCGTCGACATCTTCTCCCGATTCTCGCCAGCGCTGACACCGCGGTTCACTTTCCGCGGCACCGATGTCGTGGAGATACTGGAAGGAGTCTGCAATGAAGTGGGATTCCCGGCGACGATCCGTGTTGATCAAGGCACCGAGTTTGAAGTGCTCCCCAAAACTAGGCCAGCCGGAGCTGGAATTTTCCGGGGTTAGGCTCATGCCGGCGGGGGCGCCGATGAGCCATTCAACAGCGAAATCGGCGGCTTGTTGCCGATCGCGCTGTGTGGCCGGACCTCGTTATAGTCTCTACGCCAATCCTCCATTTTCTGCCGGGCGTCGTCAAGGCTCAGGAACCAGTGCGTGTTCAGGCACTCGTTTCGAAGCTTGCCATTGAAGGATTCGATGAAGCTGTTGTCTGTCGGTTTGCCTCGTCTGGAGAAGTCGAGAATGACATTCTTCTGGTAAGCCCAGATGTCGAGATCGCGGGAGATGAACTCCGACCCCTGATCGACGCGAATCGTCTTGGGGTAGCCGACGGCCTTGCAGACGCGTTCCAAAGTCAGCACGACGTCCTCGCCTCGATAGCTGAAGCGCGGATCGACGGCTGGAGAAAAGCGACTGAAGGTATCGACGATCGTAAGAACCCGGATCTTGCGACCGGTGGCAAGCTGATCGTGAACGAAATCCATCGCCCAGGTCTCGTTGATCTGACACGCGTCGGTACGATCCTCGCGCAGCTTGGCCTTGACGCGACGCCTCGGCGTTTTATTGCGCAATTGCAGGCCTAATTCCCTATAGAGACGATAGACGCGCTTGACGTTGACGGCCCAACCGGCACGTTGCAGCAGGACATGGACGCGGCGATATCCGTACCTCACCCGTGTCTGGCAGACGTCCTTGATCCGATTTTTGAGGGCGGCCTGGTCGCCACGCTTGGACTTGTAGACGTACAGTGCGCGATCGATCCGAAGCGTCGAACAGGCCCGCCTGATCGAGACCTTCCAGTCGCCCCGCACCTTGTCGACAAGCTCACGCTTGCGGCCAGGCTTCAGAGCTTTTTTGAGAGCACATCCTGCAGCATGGCCTTATCGAGCGACAAGTCCGCAACGATCCGCTTGAGCTTGGCGTTCTCCTCTTCGAGCTGGCGCAGCCGCTTCATCTCCGATGGCATCAGGCCCGCATACTTCTTCTTCCAATTGAAATACGTCGCCTGGCTGATCCCGGCCTTGCGGCAAACCTCCGCAACCGCCATGCCGTCCTCAGCCTGCTTCAGAACAAACGCGATCTGCGCCTCCGAAAACTTCGATGCCTGCATGGAACTCTCCTCTGTCCCGGGTCGGGATCATAAGTGGAAAATTCCAGTTCAGACTGGCCTAATTTGATGGGGGCAGGTCACCACCGCTACACCGTGGACGACCATGGAAGATCGTTAGGCAACGAAGTCGGGTTGCTTCGAGATCGGACTTCGGACTGGTGCCGCGCCTCTACGCGCATCGGATAGGTGTTCTGCTTCCCTCTCGGGGCTCTTAGTCAGAATTGCCTGTCCTTTGCGCGCGAAAATCTGCGACAAGCTTCGACCCGGCAAGTTCGTCTCTGAATTGGGAAGTCTGGCGATGATAGATGTAAGTCGCTTGTGACCGGACAAGTCCCACGAACTGCGTTTGGAATCCATACGACTGCCGCGGCTGTCGAGATTGAGGCCCTTAATGTCGAAACGAGTCATGCAGCCTACGGCTGAAACGATCGACCCATCTGCGCCGCTGCGTCTAGATATTGCCGCCAAAATAGCCTTCCCGGATGGATCTATGACCGCTTCTGGCCTGCGAAGAGAAGGCGCTAGAGGTCGACTGACTCTCGAACGGATCGCGAATAGAGATTATACTACCCTTGAAGCTATCAGCGCCATGAGGGAGTTATGTCGCGTCCAAGCAAAGGGATCAGACTCTACAAGAGAAAGGCCCGATACCGAGACGGAAAACTTGTTCATCAGGCGGTCTGGATCATCAAAGATGGAGATCGCCATATCGCCACGGGATGCGTTGCGAGCTCGATTGAAACGAAACCGCCTCGAGAGGCAGAGCAAGCCCTAGCGGACTACATCGCCAAAAAGTACCAACCCGAGCGCCGCCGGCAGGATATCGAGGACATCGACTGTGCTGACGTACTGTCGATCTATCTGACCGATATCGGCGAACCCGGCGACCAGTTTGAGATCGGGGCTAGGATTGAACGCCTCAATGAATTCTGGGGCGACAAAAAGCTGTCTACCGTCAATGCCCAGACGTGCGCCGCGTATGTCAGGCATCGTGGCAACCGCGGTGGCGCACGCCGCGACCTGGAGACATTTCGCGCTGCGATCAACCATCATGCGAAGGAAGGTTTCCACCGGGGCTTAGTACGCGTGTCGCTTCCGCCAAAGGGAGCCCCGAGAGACCGATGGCTTACGCGAGAGGAAGCCGCCGCCCTCATTTGGCATTGTTGGCGGCATCGAGAGACGCAGACTATCCATTCAGGGGCGGCGAAAGGTGATCCGGTCAGCACGAACCGCCGGCCGCTGAGACATGTGGCCAGATTTATTCTGATCGGCCTTTATACCGGCACTCGGGCTGGGGCTATTGCGTCAGCTTCGCCGTATACAGAGCCAGGCCGCTCTTACGTCGACCTTGATCGCGGGATATTCTACCGAAAGCCGATCGGCAAGCCTGCCACCAAGAAGCGCCAAACTCCAGCGCCCATACCACCGCGGCTGCTCGCACACCTGCGTCGGTGGAAAGATCGCAAGCTAATCGTCACGTGCTTCGTCGAGTTCAATGGCAAGCCGGTCGCATCGGTGAAGAAGGGGTTCGGCAGAGCCGTAGAGCTGGCGGGCCTGGCCGGCAAGGTCACCCCGCATACCTTGCGCCATACCGCCGCGACCTGGCTGATGCAGCGAGGCGTATCGATATGGGAAGCAGCAGGTTTCCTAGGAATGTCCCCAGAAATCCTGCAAGACACCTATGGCCACCATCATCCCGACTACCTGCAAGGCGCAGCAGCTGCAATCGGTCGAAAGGGCTTCAATGTTTCGGTGGCCAAAACGGTGGCCGGACTCACCGGGGATCGAACGCAGGAGAAAAACTCTAGGGAAATTTGGTCGGAGCGGCAGGATTCGAACCTGCGACCCCTGCGTCCCGAACTTGAGGGCCCACCTATCTACCATTGAAATCATTCGTGTTCTTGCGTCAATCGAACGTTGATCTTCTGGTTTTGTTCACGTTCATTCTGTACCCAATCTGTACCCCAGCCCTAGCGTCCATCATCCGTTCTGCGGAGTCGATCATGACCAAAACCACGGTCGCAATTGCCATGCTTGTGGCCACCTCGGCGCTGGCCGAGAGCCCCTACCCGACACCCACCCGAGACGGCCGGGAGCGCCTCCAGCGGCACGGCACCTGCCCGACAGGCTACGTCGGCCTGGGCGACAAGTGCGAGGCCCTACGTCGGGACACGCCTCGGGCCTACCCGAAGATCAAGGGCGCCGCCTGCCCGTCCGGCACCTTCGCCAGCGGCGACTACTGCGAGGCATTCCGATAAGTTCGTCCCCGGTGACTTTCCCGTCTAACGCCTCTTTAGAACAGGAACCCTACGGGGCAGCGGCGCGACGACCATGTTCGCAAGATCATCCCCCGAAGCAAGAGTCTGAAGTCCGGCCTTCTTCGGCGCGGTTACTAGCAATTCAGGCTGAGCAAATACCTTGAGAGCTTCGATCACATCAAGAACAGGAAATTCGCGACGCTGTTCAAGCTGGCGCGCAACTTCACGATGAGCCGGGTTTGGCAGCACGACCTCCTTGGGCACGCGCGAGTCGGCCGAAAAGAAAGCGAGTACGATGTTCCAGGCGTCGTAGAATATCTCCATGAACAAGCCATCATGGTGCAGCGGGCAGATGATCAGGTTCTTGCTCTCATCTTTAATGACCCGATCGCTGCGTCCGGACAAGCTGGGAACAATCCCGACTCGCAAACCCTTCGCGCCTACCAGAGCATTCGCGTTGATCTTTACCGTCGTGCCGACCCATCTTTCCGCCTCGGGTACGCCTAAGAAGAGATCGGCCTTCCAAAGCCCGCTGATTGATGTGGGGAGAGTCGTGGTGCGCCTACGAAACGCGCGAGCTAGCTCGCTGAGGTGGCGTTTGATCTTTGGCGGTTGGCCCTTGAGGCCAGATAGAACCCGGCTGTCGTCCGTAAATTCTTGATGCACAGTATCGATGAGCTGCTGTCTGCCAGACTTTTCAATGCCGAAAAGCAGGGACTTTGCGTCGCCCGTTACCTTGCAAAGCTTCAACGCATCGGTCACGCGCTCGACAACGTGGGCATCGCCCGTGTTGAGCGCCTCGTGAACAGCGTATTCAAAGCAAATGCCGCAGTCGCCGTCACCTTGTCTCCGCAATCGACCCAACATGAGGAGCTTCAAGTTCTCATAGTCGCCGGCCTCGATCGCAACTTCTCTCTTCAAGGCGTACAGGACCCCCCTTAAGATGGGGCCAATCACGGCTAATAGGGCCTGCACCTCGCCAGCGACTTCGTTAAGTTGTTGCTCCTGCTGAATTATCATCGTCCCTCCAAACGATTTTTACTAAAACGCTCTGCCTCCTAGCACATTGAGCCGACATACAGAAGTGCTGCGCGCTTCGCCTACCAACTCTAGCGATCCGGACTGCTAGGTCAGAAGGCAATCCTCTTGGCAGGCGAGCGCTACCTCGAGTATGTCTGTGGCATCCTGCAGAACAAGTTCTGGTACATCGAGGTGCCGATGTATGGACTGACAATAGGCCGGCAGCTGAGCTGGCTCGCTGAGAGGACCTGAAGATGCCGAGAATGATGTTGTTGCTTGCTGCGGCTGCTGCTCTTACCGCCTCCCCGGCCAGCGCATTCTACACCGAATGCACGGCCATCAAGGAAATCGAGCTGCTCAATCGGCCAGACGGCAAAACCGATCCCAGGTTCGAGCCCGTGGCGAAGGGCGACAAGGTTGCCTTCCGCGACGAGTATCAGGGCTGGTGGTTCGTCATTCACGACGGCACCTATGGCTGGGTCCAGAAGAGCGACTTGACGAAGTGCAAGAAGATGGACGGAACGCCATAATGCGAGTCCTGGTCTACGGCGGTCGGGACTTCGTCGATAGAAGATGGCTCTATCGCGTTTTGGACGAGCTGGATGCACGTTCAACCATCAGCTGTATCATTGAGGGTGAGGCGACTGGAGCCGATAGGATGGCCCGGGAATGGGCCAAGAGCCGCGGTGTCCTGTTCGATCCGTACCCAGCTGCGTGGAACGACATCACCCGCCCCGGCGCCGTGGTCCGACGCAACAAGGCCGGCAAGCTGTATGATGCAGCTGCCGGCCCATTCCGGAACGAGAAGATGCTTCGCGAGGGTAAGCCGGACTATGCGGTAGGCTTCCCTGGCGGGACCGGCACCCGGGACATGACGATCAGGTGTTGGGAATACGGACTCGCCCCTTCGCTTCCGAAGCCCACCTGATCAGGCTTGGCACTGAGACAGCAACGATGACGTTGAGAGCGATATAGATGAACCCCGCGGCGGTCGGCGCGCTCACCTCGTTGATTGGCGGGACGATGCACCAGTTGTAGCAGACGGCGCCGAGCATGGTCACGACGATCGCCGCCCATAAGCCCCAGACAATCCCGAAGCGGCTGTGCAATCGCCGCTGCTGCTGGCAGGGCCGGACTTGACGGTGAAGCGGCTGCGGAATGCGACAACTCCGGCCGGGCTGCTTACTGGCGCGGCACCATCAGCGAAATCGAGATCCATACGGCACATGGGCTTTTCGAGCAGGTCGCGGATCCACGACGGCTGTACATTTTTTGAGATATGCTGATCAAGGACTTCCTCTGCTGCGACCCAGAGCGCATCCACGCTTCTCAGGACCCGCAAGAGGTGGTTGGACGTCATCAAAAAATCATCCCCATCCAAGGACTTCGCCTGGTAACGGCCGTCTTCAGCCGAAATTTCGTAACCCCGATAACAAAAAGAACGCTTCATGGTGTTCCGCCGCCAGACCATAGCCGAGACCCCAACGCCCCGGTTCCGTCGTTTGCATTAGCTAGACCCGCGACAAAATGCAAGTTTTCACCGCGTCCACAATGCTATTCCGGCAGGAAGTGAAAACATCCAAAAACCCAACATTTCCGGCTTGAAAGCCCCTTCATCGGGTTCCAACCCAAAACTTGCTTGTTTGCATTTTGTATTGTATTGCAAATCCATAACGCAAATGGAGAGGCAAGGTGTTTAGCCGGTTGATGCTGGGTTGCTGTTCCGCCGTGAGTCCCTGCTCCCATCAGCAGCGCGATCCAAATTCGATCTGCGATATCTGCTGCCAGGCGTCCCGAATCGCTCCGGTCGCTGCGCCAGTTAGGACCGAGATCAAGCGCAACAACCTCGACTGGGATCGCTACCACCTGCGCGTGGCTCGCGAGATCGCCAGCGGATCGAAGGACCCGAGCACGCAAGTCGGCGCGGTGATCGTCCGACCGGACAGAACGATCGCGGGAACCGGATACAACGGCTTCCCGCGCGGAATCGCTGACACCTTCGAGCGCTTGCATGACCGGGACACCAAGATCGCCCTGGTCATCCACGCTGAGATCAACGCGGTGCTGACTGCTCGTGAGCCGCTCCACGGCTACACGCTCTACACCTGGCCGTTCCTCACCTGCGACCGCTGCGCCCTCCACATGGTGCAGGCAGGCATCAAGCGCGTCGTCGCGCCCGAGCTGCCGGAAGACAAGCGCGAACGGTGGAAGGACTCGATGGCAAAGTCACGCTCGATCTACGACGAATGCGGCATCCAGTGCGACATCATCGACCTGCCGGAGGACGAAGATGTCGCATGACCGCGGCTGCCCGTGCGGCAACGAGCGATGGGATTTTCGTGAGTGCGCCATCCGCGAGGGCGATGACTGCTATCGTTACCATCTCGTCCAGAACTGGAAGCCTCCTAAAACGAAGCCCCGCATCCGAGTGAAGGCAGCTACGGAGCGCGTCGATGCGACTTGAAGACTGGCCCCTGGCGCAGGTCCGCGTGAAGTGCGCGCAGTGCAACCGCGAAGGCCGTGTGAGCAAGGTCAAGCTGCTGGAGCGCTTCGGTCACGACCGCGAGATGTTCGTGGTCAGGGCCAAGCTAACGGAGCCGACCTGCGACCGCAAGGACAAGAAGCAGCCCTGCATGTCGATCCTGCCGGATGCCATGCTGGTCCAGGCGATCCTCGCAGAGCGCAAGGAAGACGTGCTCAAGCCAGAGCTGATCGAGGAAGCGATGCAACATCAGCCGCGGTGGCTGAAGGAGGAGGACTGATGAAGCTGACGAGCAGGGAGAAGTTGGCCTTGAAGGACGCTGTCGAGCGGCCCGGCGGTTGGGGACTCTTCAACCCGAAGACGACCGCGAAGCTGGCGGAGCGCGGCTTCTTCATCAAGGAGAATCTGAACGGCTACGGCATGCAGTGGCGGATCACCGATGCCGGCCGCGCAGCGCTCACAGAGGCTGACGTATGAAGGTCGGCGACAAGGTCGAGAAGATCAAGGGGTACAAGTGGCCGGGCGTGGTCGTCTCGATGTTCTCGACACTCAAGGGCGAGCCACGCCTGGTTGTCGAGTGTACCGTCCCTGAAGTCGCAGGCGCGCTTCACATCTACAATCTTGAGCAGCTCCGTCTGATCGATTGACGACCAAAAGTTGACAGCCCTCGCCCGCTCTGACATTTGCATGAATGCAAAGGACATAAATGCAAATGCCAAAGTTCCAACTGAGCCCTCTCCTGAGACACCACTATGGCCTGGCGAAGATCGACCCGCCGTGGACGTTCCAGACCTATTCAGAGAAAGGCAAGGGCAAGTCGGCTGAGCAGCACTACGAGTGCATGTCGATCGACGACATCTACGAGCTGCCGATTGCGGAGCTGGCGCACCCAGATGGCATGTGGGTTTGGCTCTATGCCACGGGCGCGATGTACGACGAGGCTCGCGAGTGCCTCAGGCGCTGGAACGTCAAGTACGTCACCCAAGGCGTCTGGGTGAAGATGACGAAGGACAACAGCCGGCCGACCTTCGGCACCGGCTACGTCTTCCGCAACTGTCATGAGCCGATCCTGATCGGCAAGGTTGGCAAGCCTCGCGTTCATGCCCGCGACATCCGCTCTGCCATCTTGAGCCCGCGTCGCGAACACTCACGCAAGCCCGAGGAGGGATACGTCAACGCTGCCAAGATGGCAGGACCGTATCCGAAGGCGGACATCTTCGCGCGCCAAGAGCGGCCGGGATGGGACGCCTGGGGAAATGAGGTCACGAAATTCAATTCCGAGCTGGTCGGTGAGCCGGCTCTGAACGTCGCTGGCGAACCAGAAATCCTCGCAGCTTAACCAGGAGATCGAAGTGAAGAGAGCAATCTCGGCGCTGCTCTGCGCCGCTGCCTTGGCCGCGACAGTCAGTACGGCTGAAGCTCGTCCCCGTCATCATCATCGCCAATATCATCACCAGGCGGTCGTGCAACAGGAGGAGCAGAGCGTCTTCGGCGGCTTCCAGAATGGTCTGCAGCATGGTTTCAGCGCCGGCAGCAGCTTCGTCGAGCGCGCTCGTCAGTTCGTCGGTGAGACGGCCCATCAGGTCGGCGTCCGCAGCACCCTGTGGTGCTCCGCCTTCCTGCGGAAGATCACAGGCGCCACGGGCGTGGATGATCGCGCCCTCTCATGGGAGAGCCACCGCCGTGTCGCGCCCCAGGTCGGAGCTGTCGTGACCATGGGTCGCCGCGGCGGCGGGCACGTCGGCATCGTCTCCGGCTTCACCGCGAAGGGTGATCCGATCGTCATCAGTGGAAATCACGGGCACCGAGTGGCGGAGAGCGTCTATCCGCGCCACCGCATCCGCACGTGGGTGTCGCCAACCTAAGGAGCAGAGATGCCGATAAAAAGGATGGATTGGATCACGAGACAGGACCTCCGGGGCAACCCGGAGGCAGTCTTCGTCTTCGGCGACAACGTGGAGCGCCGGGGCTACGGAGGTCAGGCGGCGGCCATGCGCGGCGAGCCCAACGCGATCGGCGTAGCCACGAAATGGAAGCCCAGCATGTCCGCTGCGGCGTTCTTCGACGACAGCATCGAGTGTCAGGTGGCGGTGATGCAGGACCTGAAGAAAGTCCAGGACGCGCTCGACGCCGGCAAGACCGTCTACGTGCCAAAGGAC
Source organism: Bradyrhizobium sp. SZCCHNR1017 (assembly GCF_032381375.1). Taxonomy (NCBI): domain Bacteria; kingdom Pseudomonadati; phylum Pseudomonadota; class Alphaproteobacteria; order Hyphomicrobiales; family Nitrobacteraceae; genus Bradyrhizobium; species Bradyrhizobium sp. SZCCHNR1017. The sequence goes on from NZ_JAUHIR010000008.1 coordinate 38,668, forward strand.
GGCATCGGGACCGGGCTATCCCGCCTGTTTGCCACGGCGCCGAACCTCGATCGCTTCATCAAGCGATGGTTCGAGGATCGCGAGAAGCCGCTCGGACTCGGTCGATGTCCGACCTGCGGCGAGCCAGGCCACATGATGGAGAAGCGGCCGAACGGTAACACGATCTGCATCGATGGTCACAGTCACCCGTCGAAGGAGTTTCTCTAAATGGGCTCGAAGCGTCAAGAACAGGGAAGAAGCTGATCTAGAATGTGACGCGGCGCCGGATCGAACTGGCCAACGAGCTTCGTGCCCACTCCGCTCGCGAGCACGACGCCTACAGCCTCCCCCGCCCGGAGGGATGGCTCCCCCATCGACGGGAGCATGGCTAGGCTTGCTAAAATCATTTGTTGTTCCCAAATGAAATCGACCAACCTTGTAGCCAAACGCCCCCTGGGCTGGAGCGTCCGCATTGGCCGGAATTTATGGTCTGTTCTCCGGACGTGACGGGAAGGTCCGATATGTCGGGCAGACCGCGGGTACGTGTGCCGACCGGTTTAAGCAACACGTGAAAAGGCCGAGCGACTGCCTATACAGGTGGTTTCACAACGAATGGAAAGACGGCTACCCGATCGAATACGTAAGGCTGGAAATTTGCGATGGTTTTAGTGATGACCTGCGGCGCAGTCGGGAGCGTCGTTGGATGGCAACGTTTCCCGGCCTGTTGAATGACCGAATAAGCGCTCAGACCTGGCTTAGTGGAATGTGCAGCAAGCCAGAGAAACTTCCTGAAATCGCCGCTTACATGCGAAGGTATCACTTTAACGCAGGTGGCTATCGGGGAATCCATTATGACAAGCATTGGGACTGTTATCGAGTTCTCCTATATGACGGCTTCGAGGCTGCCTGGTTATATGGCGATAGCTGCGATGAAATGATGCCAGGATGGGGTGGAAACATGTGGTTTCCGGACCGGACCGCAGCATTGATTGCGAGAGACCAGGCAAGGCAAAGTAAATGGCGGGGGCTCAAATGGTCCCCCGACATCGAACTACCGGCTGATATTTGAGACGTTTCCAAAGCCAGCGCCTAACGACCGTCGCGGGAAGTGGCGCCCACAGCATCTGGACCGCCCCCCCCCTCGTACATGTTATCGCACTGCGAGCAAAGATCCGCGGATATGGCGACTCAACGCATTTAACTTGCCTTTTCAGCGGCTTGCGTTGACTATTTATCAGTACGGATTGTTATCTTTCTCGATCCAGCGGTTTTTAGCCGACTACACCGTTGAATATCTTAAAGATCCTCGCACGCTTAGCGTGTTTGCGATGATTACCGATTCGCCTGCCGAGCCAACGTCGACACACGCGAGGGCCATGTGGCAAAACCTCCGCCAAACTCATTAGAGCTTCCGTTCCAGTTACTTGAGGCCGTGAAGAGTAGGAGAGCAATTCCGTTTCTGGGAGCTGGGGCATCCAAAGAAGCCACCAACGCTTCCAAGGCAAGGCCACCAGACGCCAATCAGCTGCGAGACATTCTTGCTGCCCGCTTCTTCAACAGAGACATGAGCCATCGTGACGTCATGGCCGTTGCCGAAATGGCCGTGGCCACTAGCGGAGGGCAAGCTCGAGTCTTCGAAGTGGTTCGGGAGGCCTTCGATAGGTTTGACCCTGGCGAAGCACACCGTCTGCTCACCCACTTCAACTGGCACATGATTGCCACAACGAACTACGATCTCCTCCTAGAGCGCGCATATGAAGAGCCACAGCGCCGCCAAAACTTGGTCCGGTTTGTGAAAGACGACGAGCCGATCGAGGAGCGACTGCAAGCTGTTTCAAATCCTGTACAATACTTGAAACTTCACGGTTGCCTGGACCACCTCCACGATCCCGATATACCGCTTGTTCTCTCGCGAGAGCAGTATGCCGCATACTCGCAGCACCGAACTCGACTGTTCGATCGACTGAAGGATCACGCTCGAGAGAACACCCTTATCTTTATTGGGTATCGTCTGGATGATACTCACATCCGTCAGCTGATCTACAATTTGCAGTCTAACCGGCGACCACGATGGTTCATCGTGACCCCTGACGCCGACGAGGATGACATTGATTTCTGGGCGACAAAAAACATCGGAGTTATAAAGTGCCGATTTTTGGATTTGATGAAGGCACTCGATAATTCAATTCCTCCGCTGTTCAGGGCTTTTACGCCATCTGATGCTGTTAGCGAATTCCCGATCAGGAAGTTTTACGTCGTTCGATCTGAAGAAACTCAGCAGGTCCGCCATGCCTTGAGTACGGATTTAGCTTTTGTGCATTCTGGCATGGCGGTCGCCGAACAAAAGCCAAAGCTGTTCTACGAAGGATACGATACTGGATGGGGGGCAATAACTGATCGCCTTGATGTTCGAAGAAAGGTTGAGGAGGACCTGCTCTACAAAGCTCTACTGGAGAACGAATCTCCTAAAGGCCCGTTGCTGCTAATGTTGCGAGGCTCTGCGGGTGCCGGAAAGACCATCGCCCTCAAGCGCACAGCATTCGAGGCTGCTACGTCCTCTAATGCCTTAGTGCTTTGGCTGGAAGAGAGTGGTGCACTTAAACCCGACGTTTTCGTCGAGCTAAACAGCCTTACTCAGCGGCCACTCTACGTGTTCGTGGATCAGGTCGCGCTCCAAATTAACAAAGTATATGCGCTGCTCAAAGCAGCAAAGGCTCGCTCGCTGCCAATCGTAGTTGTCGGAGCGGAGAGAGATTCAGACTGGAATACATATTGCGCCGCTCTTGAAGATGAGTTTACGCCGCATTTTCTGCGCGTCGGCAACCTGTCTCGCAATGAGGTCGAAGGTCTACTCGATTTGCTTGAAAGATACGACAGCCTCGGTTTGCTTAAGGATCGAAGCAGGGAAGAGCAGGTAGATGCGTTCATGGAAAAGGAGCGAGCTGATCGGCAACTGCTGGTCGCTTTGCATGAGTTGACCCGAGGGAAGCCGTTCGAAGAGATCATCATGAACGAGCATTCCAGGATTCACCCTGAGCGCGCTCGACAGCTCTATCTGGACATCGCAACCATGCACCAGTTCGGCGTGAAAGTACGAGCTGGTACTATCTCTAGAATCTCCGGCATTGAGCTTGAAGACTATAAGACAGATTTTTTCGGCCCGCTCCAGGACATTGTGAAGGTCGAGCAAGACCATTACACTGGCGATTACGCATATAAGACACGCCATGCGCGAGTGGCAACGATCATGTTTCGTCAGGTCTGTCCAGACGACGCTGCGCGATCTAAGCAATTCAGACGCCTGATCGAAGGCCTTGATTTAGGTTACTCTTCGGACAGAAGAGCGCTCGAAGAAATCACGAAGGGGCGCACGTTGGCCGAGGCCTTTTCGGGTGTAACAGAAGTCCGCGAGATCTATAAGGCCGCTATATCAATAGCTCCAGACCAGCCCTTCCTTTACCAGCAGTGGGCAATCTTCGAGTCAAACCATAAAGATGGATCGCTCTTGGAGGCGGAACGACTAGCCGAACTTGCTCGCCAAGCGGATTCAAAGAACAAGCGGCCAAATCGAACCATTGCGCATACGCAAGCTGAAATCGATCGAAAGCGCGCAAATGAGGAAGACTCTCCGTTGATGAGGGAATCTCTCCGCCGCAGGGCGCGATCGCGGTTGGAAGAACTCCCCGGCAACGACCGTTTCGTACTGTCCACGCGATGTAAGATCCTCGTCGATGAATTAGCTGAACTAAATGCCGAACTAACCGAAGAGTCAAAGTCTCACGAATTGCTGCATTTCGCAGAGCGGGTACGAGACGTCGAGGCGGCAATTTCACGGGCGCAACAGCTCCATCCCGACGATCCTGATCTGTTGCAGACCGAATCTCGCTTTCGGCGAGAGATTGATCAAGAAGACAAGGCGTTGAGGGCTCTGGAGCATGCTTGGAAAGCTGGTCCTAAGGGATCAGGGGCAGCCCTGAGGTTGGCTCAAATGTATGCAGCTCGAAATCGGCCCGAGGACGCGCTGAAGGTTCTACGCGAGGCGTTGGGTAGAAACGAAGATGATAAAGCCGTGCATCAGTCTCTCGCGATCCACTATCTGCATCAGCCTACATACGAGCGCTCCGTCGTGGAGGAGCACTTGCGGCGGAGCTTCGCACCGGAAGATCACAATTTCGAGGCGCGCTTCAATTTGGCACAATTCCTATTCCTCGTAGGTGACCTTCCCGGAGCGATATCTCTCTTCCAGGAGATAGATCGGCGCGCTCCCGAGGGCTTTCGTCAAAAAGCACCATCGAAGGAGAATGTCTTTACTGAAAAGTCCAGCCGTTACGTCGGTCGTGTTGAGAGGAGGCTCGAACGTTTCCTGTTTGTGAAGAGCCCTCATTATCCACACGATATTTTCGGTCATCGCTCCGCTTCGGAAGCCGACCTCTTTGACGAGCTGGAAATTGGTCAGGAGGTTAACTTTAGGATCCGCTTTAATAGGTTGGGACCGACGGCAGTTGACATAAGGCTGGGCCGGTCTGCTAATCTGTAGCCCGCATGTTCGATACCTAATTGTCACAGACGTCCCGGCACCAGGCGGCAAACCGCTTGATGTCGACGGCGAAGAATCTGCGCACCAGGTACGAGCGCACGACCGAGACGACCGTGAACGCCAACGTGATGCCCATGGACGCCCCGAGCTTCACTGGGGCGCCGAACAGCGGCAGGATCGCGAAGTTCACTGGCACGGACGTGATGAAGCCGATCAGGGCGTTCGTCACAACCTCCACCAGGGACATCACCCGGGACTGCTCCATCAGGCCGCCGGCCGGAGCTTCAGGGCGCCGCGCATGAACGAAGCGATGTTCCGCTTCAGCTCATCCAGAGTCCCGTTGTTGTCGATCACGAAATCGCACATCCAGGGCTCGATCGTCAGCGAGGTACGCGGCTCGCGATACTCCAGGCGCTCGCCTGCATCGATCCAGATCGAGATGTCGAAAACGCCGGCATTTCGCAGAGCGTGAAACTCTCTGGCGTTTCGGTTGCCGACATAGAGGTCATATTCGTTGAAGATCGCACGACCCAACGTGGTGAGGTCGGCCTTGTTGGACTCCGCGATCAGGTCGAACCACGTCGAGCGATGGTTCGCCCTGTCATCGTAGCATTCCTGCACCGATGCGTATTTGCCGGGATGCTTCTCCTCGAACCACGGAAACACGACACGCTCGGCCATGAACCAGCTCGACGAGACGAACGTCGCGCCGAAGTCATCACGCAGGATCTCGGCGGCAGTATCCTTGCCGTGCCGACCGTGGCCTACAACCATCATACGATACGGGAAACACATCGGAATCAACTCTCCATTTGCATTCACGCAAATATCTAAGCAACAGAAGCCGCCGGCATGCGGATGACAGGCTTCTCCGGACGCCACTTGCCCTTCTGCAGCGTGATCAGAGCGCGCTTGCCGTCCTGGTACTGGATGATGTGCGAGACAGCCCATCCGGACGGCCCCTTGTTGTATCCGTGCCGCAGGTTCATCGCGCCGGCCACGTACACGCCCTCGTTGATCTCGGGGCTGTGCTTGTCGCCGATCGTCATCTTGCGGCCCATGCGGGCGAAGCCAGCCACGGTGCCCTTAGCGCCGTTCGCGCCGCGGAAGCCGTGGTTGCCGACCTCGATGCCGTCGATCAGATGGCTGTAACCGTCGTGGCACCAGACCACCCTGTCGCCGAGCTGCGGGTACTTCATCCGGATGGCGTATTCGAGCAGCGAGAAGCGCGGGATCGGCAGATCGTTGTCGATGGCGTACGAACGCTTCTCGACGTGCGCCATGTAGGCGTCTTCGAGCTGCAGGCCGAAGCGCAGGTTAGTGCCGTGCCCGCGATAGCGAGCCTCGCGGACGTACTTCTCCAGCGCGATGTCGTGGTTACCCTCGGCAACGATGCCCTGGCTGTCATCACCGATCGTGCGGTGCAGGAAGTCGCCACACTGGTCGACCTCATCCTCCACCCTGTCACGCCCCCGGAACGCCATCTCGTACTGATAGGCGACGTCGTGGACGTGGTGATGGTTGCCCGGCTCGTTGTCGAAGATGTCGTGGTAGATCCGGTACTGCGGATTGAGTACGTCGGTGAGGCTGTTGCGATACCGGGCGATGTTGCCGCGCATGTCCCAGCCAAACGTCGCCATGGTGTTGGCGGCATCGAGCTTGCGGACATGGATGTCGGCATAGGTGATCGCCCGAGCGCGGTGCCCGGTCGTGACCTCGCCATCCGCCACATGGGCGTCGAGATCGTAGAATGAGCCGTCCTCGTTCGCCGTGATCTGCCGGCAGAAGACGTCGCCGTCGCCATCGAACTGGACCACGGTCGCCCCGATGACCTGGTGGAAGATGGATTTCACGCCCGCCTTGCGGGGGATCACCTTCGGCCGGGTCACCGCGCCGGTCGTCATGACCTGGTGCGCCTGGATGTTCGGATCGGTGGATGGAACGCTCTTCAGCTGACGCTTGGCGTGCGGGAAAACGGCCCAACGGCCCCGGCTGTAGGTCACGAGATCCGAGATCGGCTGCGACGCGGTCGGCAGAGTGTTCATCTCGCCGCAGAACATGAAGTTGTCGCCGATCTTCATCTGGCCGAAGCACAGATATTCGGTCAGTTCGTTCGAGTAGGCGCGGGCGGTCGGGTTGTTCTCGGCCCACCACTGCGTCTCGTAGGTCCAGGGACCGACGACGATCTCGGCGTTGAGGAACGCCGCATAGACCAGCAGGTTGGCCCAGAACTCCTCGTGCAGCAGCGCGTCGTTCTGAGCGCCCGTGAAGATGAAGTTGCGGTTGCGGGCATCGCGGATCGGAGCGACACGGAGCGTGTCGGTCATCCAGGTCCGCGGAGTCCCTTCCTTGGTCACGTAGCCGCGCAGCTGCCGGTCGTATTTCCGGACCAGGTAGGAGTCGATGATGATGGCGTCGGGGTTGATGACCGGATAGCGGGATCTGGTGATGAGGCTGGTCACCTCCACCGACAGGTCCTGGGCGCGCATGTGCGCGTGGTCCTCGGCGGACAGCTCCTCGCCGGCCTCATCGGCGCCCCGGGTCACGGTAGCGGCGGGCTGCGGCGGGATGTAAAGAGACCAGTCGACAGCGAAGTGCTCTTTGCGCTTGCGCTTCAAGGCCTCTTCGGCACGGACCCAGTTCGGATAATTGATGCCTTCGCGGCGCTCGGCGGTCTTGGTCGCGGAAGCAACGCCTCCGCGCGAGCCCTGGGGATGGTACCCCAGCTGCAGAAGGTCTTCGACTACCTTCTTTCTGCGGGCACGCTCTTCGGTCGTTAGCGCGGTCATAGCACCTTCGTCTGGTTGAGAGATTTTGCAGTACCACAATGTTTGCATTCATGCAAATTTTCGGACTATCGGCAGGCAGGTTTGGGTTGCATCGCAAAACACGAATATCTTGAGTCGAGGAGCTGCACGTGCATAGATTAGCCATTGCCACTCGCTCGAATTGCTGAGCCCGGATTATGATCCGCCCTTCACTCACTCTCCTCATTTTGCTCTGGATCGGTCAGTCAACCGCGAGCGCCGAGCCCTCGGGGTGGTCCAGGACCTGCGTGTTCAAGTCCGGGCCCCTCGCTGGTCAGTCGCAGTTTTTCGCGAACTACCCCCCAGCTCCAGTTGGCTCGTTCTGTTCAGACGGGATCGCAAACAGCGGCTTTGTCACTCCGGAAGGCTCCACCTGCAACTTTCAGACGGGCATCTTTGCGGGCCACAAGGTGTCCTACCGCTGGCTTGGCTATCTGCTTCCGGTCGGCGCGGGATGCCAGGATGGCATGGGTGGTGTTGGGCAAGTCGAAGACGCGCCTGGCGAGCAGGACTTCTCACAGACATGCCGTTATATGGTTGGGCCGAAGAGTGGCACGCGCGAGAGCTTTCCTAATTTGAAGCCGGCGCGGGTCGGGATCAATTGTTGGGACGGCGTTTCAAGTCACGGAGTCGTTTATATCAGCAGTCCAGGAGTGGCAGCTAACGGATGGAACGGAGACCCAAAAACGACGCCAGCTCCAGATCCCTCCGCTCCGCTGGTGGGCCCGGGCGGCGCAGCGGAGGCCCAGAAGACGCCTCTTTACTCGGCCATGAAATGTGTTGCCGCCAGCGGCGGCTCTGAAGAAGCGGCAGCGGCATGCGTAGCTAAAGACATGCCGCGCGACGCTGTTGAACAATGCGCGCGCGATTGCGGGGCCTGTTTCGGCAAGTGGGACACGAACTTCTATGCGTGCAAGGCAGTGATCGGAGGAGCGAAAATCCTCGGGATCGATCTTGGGGGTGCAGCTAAGGCCGCGGATGCAGCCTGGGGTGCAGCAGTAGACGGCGGCAAGGTCGTTCTCGACGCCGGAAAAGAGGTTGGGAGTGCTGCGGTTGGCACGGCGAAAACCATCGTAAAAACAATTGACAAGCTCAATCCGTTTTGACCGGGGTGGCTTCGTCCAACTTGGGGCTTCAGTGAGCAGCTGCCTCGAACAGCGCGGTACCGGGTGATGGAAGTCCGGAGCTAGGCACAAAAAGTGGCCCCCAGCTCGCGCCTGGGGCCATCAGAGTTTTGCAGAGGCGCCGCCTCTTAGCCGGGCGGCTTGAAGTTCAAAAATTTCATGATCCTATCGACCATGATGTCGGGCAGCTTCATCACCTGATCGGAGATGTCGTCCATTCGGGCGGTCAGACGACTCTCAATCGCCTGCACAGTCTCCCAGGAGGCGTACTCCTCGGCGACCTTCAGCTTGAAGGCTGCAAGCTCCCTCTCGTTCTGGAGGGCCTTCTTGGCCGCCTCGTCGATCTTCCCGTCCACGCGCCACCAGACGCCCAGGATGAGGCCAACGGCAGCGATGAAGGGGCCGGCAACGCTGACGATGCCTTCCATGGTGATGGCGTCAACGGGAGGGGTCGGCGCGACCATTATCTGGTTCCAATCTGTAGAGCATCGATCTGGGCGAGACACTCGGCTACGCCGTCGATACGGTTGTTCGCGGTGATGAGGGCAGCTTGGTAGCGGGCAATGACCGCGACCTTGTCCAAGCCTGGAGCGATCGGCGGCAGAGCCACCTTGTGAGCGACCTTCTGGCACTCAGCCAGGCCGGCCGGCGCCCCGTGGACGAGGTCACCTGATGTCAAGCAGCCAGCGAGAGTCAGCGGGAGAGAGACGAGCGCCGCTACTCGCAGCGCGCTTCGCAGGACGTGGTGCATGGATCTTTGCCTTGGGTTGAGGGACCGGCTGAGGCTGCGCTGTCGGCTGCTCAGGCTGCGGCGATGGGCATTGAGGGGCTGCGGACCTCTCCTGCTCGGCAGCAGCGAGCTGAAGCTTTGATGCTCCAAGCTCCCGCCTCAGGGACTCGATGGCTCCATGCCGACTGGCGGCGCCGACGTAATGCGCAGCGGCGAGCGCTAAGATGGCGAGCAGAGCAGCCAGGCTGATCTGGCCCTCCTTCGAGGTGATGATGTCCAGGACGGCTTTCGCCTTCTCCCGGACCGTGGGGATGAGCCCCACGATCTTCTCTATGATGGACATGATTACCTGTTGAGGTTCTGGCCGGTCTGGTGGTCTTTGAGACGGGCCTCGATGACATCGCCGTAGCAGCGCCACAGCACGAACCCGACGACGATCGCACCGACCCACCAGTACGGCAGGAGCCCGACAACAACGTCTTGGGCGGAGTCCAGGATGCCCTTGGCAACCTGCACCTGGCTGACCACGTCCTTGGCCTTGTCGAGGACGCCGGTCGTGTTGGCTCCGCCGATCGCGCCGGCGCCGACGATGACCTTGGTCAGCGTGGAGCCCTTCTGAGCCGCCTTGATCGTCTTGGAACCAGCGGCGGCAAGATCACCAGCCGTGGCGGTTGCGCGCTCAGGCGAGGCCGGACGGGGCGCTATGGCCTTATCCAGGGCCGCCGTGGTCTCGGCGTTCGGGTGACCAGTGACCTTCAGGCCTTCGCGCCGCTGGAACGCCGCGCAGGCGCCCGTGGTGAGGTCTGCCCAGTCGCCGTCGACCTTGCCGACGTTGTAATTCAGGCCCTTCAGCTTCTGCTGGTAGACCAGCGTGATCGACTTGCCGGGCTTGGCCTCGTAATCCCCGCTCGCCAGGCGCCGCGCCCAGGCGATGTCAGCGGCCTGCATGCGCGTGTCGTAGTGGTTTTGGGCGTATCCGGGACCGTTGTAACCCCGGGCGAAGCTGGTGAAGTCCTTGGCGACCAGGAACCTGTCGAGCTTCGCGTGCCGGATCTCGCGGCAGAGCGCGTCGACCTGCTCGGCGATGCCCTTCGACAGCTCGGCGACCATCGCTGTGGCGCTCTCGTATTTCAGGCCCTCAGCGTTGAAGCCCATGGTCTGGCCGAGACCCCAGGACGCCGCCCGGTTGGCGACCTCCTCGTCGATCTGACGCGCCTTGGCGATCAGCGACAGACGGCCGGCGGACTTGCCCTGATCCTTGTACTGGGTCTTCGGCGACCACTTCGGGATCGCGAGGCCGGCGGCGATCGCGGTCTTCAGCCTGCTCGGCTGATGAGCCTGCATCTCGGAATAGAACTTGTGGCGCTCGAACAGCAGCGTCGGGGTGTGATTGTCCTCCTCGAACGGCTTTCCGGACGTCTCGCACTCGACGACGGCCAGCAGCGAAGATGCCGGCCAGCCGTGCTGGTTCGCCGCCGCCACGATGGCGTCGATGATCTCTTGACTGAACATGTTGGATTCCGTGGTTTAGGGAGCCGCGTTGCCGCTTCCGGGCGCTCCGGGAAGCACACCGCCCATCGGCTCTCCGGGCATGGGTCTGAGGAACAGGTCGTCGGCGCGGTCGCTGTAATCGACACCGTCGCCGGGGGCTCGGCACTGCAGGCTGGAGCGGATGCCGGTGCTCTTGATGTACGTGTGGGTTGCCTTCTCAACGACGTAGGAGCCGTTGATGCCGTCCCGCATGTTGGTCACAAGGATCGTCTGCGCGTCGCGGATCCAGGGATCACCCTTGGCGAGATCGAAGATCGCCTCGACGGAGGCGCGCTTGATCGCCCCGGCCTTGGCAGCCGCGGCAGCCTCAGCCTCCATCTGAGAGTTGAAGATCTGGCCGATCGTGAAGGGATCGCCATCGCCGCCGGGAAGCGCGGACGAGATCCATTTCCGGATGTGCTGATCCTTATCCCAGTAGGCAGCCTTCACTTCAGACGCATCATTGCGGCCCGCGTAGCGGACGCGCCACGCTCCGAAGTGCTCGGGATGCAGCACCAATGTCGGCAATGCGACGCCGCTGACGCTCTCGGTCGAGTCGCGCGGGACGAAGACCAGGTTGCCGTCAGCCACCTTGCCAACGGCGCCGAACATGCGCTCCAGCTCGTGGATCATGTGCAGGTTGCTGACCTGCTGATTCTTGAATGGGATCTGCCGGCCAGCCAGGTCGCTTGGGATTGATAGCTGAAGTCCGGATTGCGAGGCCATCTCGCCGAGGATGTCACCAACAGTCTTGTTGCTGAAGTTGGCGATCTGCGGGGCCTTCTTGATATCGTTGAAGCCGGTCGATGTGCCGGTGAGCTGGATGCTCCGCGGCATACCTTCGAAGATGACGTCGTCGATCGTATAGGTTCCGAGATAGGCTAGGCCGATCTCCTTGTAGCCCAACCAGACCTGGATCATTTCTCCACCGAACGGCCTGGCAATGCGCCAGTCACGGTCATCGAGTTCGATCTCGCATCGGTCGCCCTCGCCCCCGCCGGACGTCAGGTCAACCTTGATCTTGGTGGTCCGATCATTGAAGTGATCGGTGATGTCGACCCCGCCTTTGTAGATGCGGTAGATCGGGGTGTAGCCAGTAGCCACGCACGCCTCCAAACAAAAAGGGCCGCCCCGAAGGACGGCCTTGATCTTTCATGGCGCATCAGAAGCTCGTTCTGATACGCGATTACGTATATTGAGCCGCTATACGCGACTGCGTATGTCTCAGTTCCAGAGGAAGAGTTGCGGAAGGACAGGCACCGCGGTGACCTTCACCGGAGGCTCCGGGAGGTTGATGCTGACGCCCATTGGCAGAACGATGCCATATAGCTCGATGCCGTCGTTCTGCTCGATGACCCACTCCACGAGACGGTTGCTGGTCGAGCCGTATCGTGCGTAGACGATGCGGTCGAGCCGGTCGAACATCTTGGTGACGTAAATCGACATCAGGTGGCCCAGAAATCTTGAGCAGCTGTAGTGTTTAGGTCGTCGCCATACCGCGTCAACTCCAGCTGGAAGTCAATCTTGTGCGCGATGCCGATCGTGCCGATCTTGGACTCCACGGTGCGAAGCCGCTTGATGGCGAAGTTGCCAAGGTTCTCGCTGCCATACGAAAGAGAACCGCCAGGCTGCGACAGCGGATAGAAGCGCGCCAGAATGTAAGGCTTACCTGATCGGCCGGCCTGATCGAGCAGCTTGATGGTTGAGAGGCCGCCGAAGTGATACGGATACATCCGACCTTCGACGACGATGTTCTCTTCTCCAGGCCCAGTGAACTGCATCGCGGGATCGCGCGACAGGCGGTCGTTCGAAACCCAGGTGAACTGTCGATCACGCTGCAGCTGCTCGAAGCCGGGAGTGTCGTTGTTCGGCAGGGGGACGTAGAAAAGGATCACATTGTCGCTCGCGTTGGGTTCGAGCGAACCCAAACCCATGAGCACAGAGGCCATAGAACCCTCTCGAAATGAAAAGGCCCCGCCGGATGGCGAGGCCTCTATCAGTGGAAGTTATGTCCCGGCCCCGTAGGGCCAGGCGCATTAGGTGTATTCGGACTCGCTGTCGTGAGCGCGGTAGTTCATGGACTCGTCGATGCGGCGCTGGACCAGAAGCGCGAGAGATTCAGGATCATGCGAACCACCGTTGATGTGGATCGCGACCTGACCGCCTCCGCCCATGCGAACATCACCAGCGCCAGCACCCGGAGTAGCGGGCATCGGCACCTTGCTCGTGGCTGCGCCGGCAGACGGGACCTTGGAGGTCTCGCCAGCGATGCCCTTCTCGATCATCTGGCGATAATCGCGAGACCGCTTATTTCCGAGCCATTCGGTGAACTCGTTGCCGCCGTAGTTCACGGTCGGCAGCGCGGGCAACCCCTTACGACGCCGCGTGACGGTGCCATTCGGGTCGGTCGGCAGTCCCTGGTCGGTAAAGCCACCGATCTTGTGGCTTCCGGCGAGCGCCTGCTGCGTATAGCGATCGTACTTCGCAAACAGCTTCGGATCGTTCTGAAGCTTCCGGATTGCCCCCGGCAGCTCATGACGCTTGATCGGCCCGTAGAACTGGAACTTCGTGTTCGGAAGACCGTCCTGGCCTGCACCGAGGCCGTGACGAAGCGACTGCCCCGTCATGTCCATGCGGTTCATCAGAGCCTCAATCGTTCCGCCGCCGCTCGCGCCTTCGGTCATCTGCATGGCCGCGAGGTGCATCCTCAGGGTCGGATCGTTCTTCAGCTCCTCAGCGAACCGAGCGCGCCTTGCCTGCAAGAACTCAGAGCCGGCCAGGCCAGCTCCGACACCGTCGTCGGCTGACGATCCTCCCCCGCCGCTGAAGCTGGGGACGTTGCTCGGGCTGATGATGCGCCCGTTCGAACCGTTTCGAATGAGTCCGCCGCCACGATGCAGGATCGAGCCGCTGGAGCCGACACCGAAGTCAGGCAGAATGCGGCCAGGCGTGCTGCTGAACAGCGCGGTAGGGCTGCCGCTACCAGACCCGAGGGCCATGATGCGACCGCCGGAGCCACCGCCTCCAAGCGACGATGCAACAGCACTGCCAGTTGAGCCGATGCCGCTGCCGATGAAGGCAGCCTTCTCGACGTTGCCGCCGAGCTTCTTCAGCTGGTCCGTCAAATCGTCGACCTGGCTGGTGCGACGACGACCGGAGAAGTCGGTCGGGCCGGTGTAGCTCGACCGCTTCAGCAGTTCCAGGCGCTTGAGGTACTCCTCGGTGCTCTCTCCGGGCTTCATCGCCGGAGGCGGCACCCAACCCTTGCCCTTGAACTTGTTCTCGCCCTTGGGCTGACCCCTGCTCTTGCCGGCCTCCTTCTGGAGGGCGTCCATGTCCTCGGCGCTGTTGTCCGCGCGGCCATCACCCATCATGATGCCGCCGAGCATGCCGCCGGTGAGGCCACCAACTCCGAGCTTGGCGAGCATCGCCAAGACAGCCTTGCTGACCACGCCCTTGCCAACGCCCTTGAGCGCAGCGCCGATGGCGACGATGCCAACGACCAGCGATGAGAACACGCTCATCACCGGGGCCAGCGCCGTCAGTGCGACCACCAATGCGGTGATACGGCCGGCGAACTTGCCGATCACCTCAGGATCGGACGAGTTCTGTCCGAACATCTGGAGGATAATCTTTCCGGCAGATCCGATCGCCGAAATGATCGAGGTGATTCCTTCAGCGAGGCCCTTGCCGAATTTTCCGATGTTCTCGGCGCTCCAGCCACTCTGGCTGCCAGGCTTTCCGAAGACCTGATCCAGGAGATCTCGGAGGGTCGCTCCCTTCTTCCCGGTGAAGCCCTCGATCAGACCATTGATGAACGCCCTCAGGCGCTCCTTCATGCCGCCGGTCTTGAGCGACTCATACATGTCGCCAGCCCAGACGCTGATCTGCTCGATGAACGGCTTCAGCGTGTCACCGATCTCGGCCTTCAGAACCTTCCAAACCGCACCGAGGCGGTCCATCATGTTCTCAAGGCCCTTCTGGTATTCCGCCCAGGCCCGGGTGATCCCGTTGTTCTCTGGGTTCTCGGCCGCCGCCCTGCGGGCGATCTTCAGGTTCTCCCACATGTTGCCCGGAGCGTCGATCATGTTCTTGATGATCGGTCCGAACTCAGAACCGAAGAAGGCATGCAGCGCCTGGCTGCGCTTTTCGAGATCCTTGATGTTGCGGAAGGACTCGATGATCTTGAACAGACCTTCGTCGGGGTTGTCCTTCAGCATCGCACGCATGTTTCCGAGCGAGCCGAAGCCGAGTCTGTTGGGGATCGACATGAAGAGGCGATCCTCTTCAGTCCGATGACCCTTGCTGTTGATCATCTTGCGCTTCATCTCCAGCTCGGAGAACTGCTCTCCAAGGTGGGACAGGAAGCGCGACGCCTGACGTGCCTGAGCGCCGGCCAGGATTGCGGCGTTGCCGAATGCCATGGTGCCGACGTCGGACATGCCAACCGATGCACCAGCACCGAGACCAGATCGCAGGAACGACAGGGTTTCAGCGGGGTCGGTCGCGGTCTCTGCCGCGAGGGTCGATGCGATGTTGAACTTGCGGGTCAGCCCCGTGATATCGTTGCCCTGCATGCGGCCGGAGCCGATTTCCTGGGCAACCGCACGGCCGATGGCCGTCATCATCTCGCTGGGATCGATGCCGAAGCGCTTGGCGGTCTTGAACGACATCTCCGCGGCAGCCTTGGACATCCCCTCAGGGACGCCAGCCTTCGACGCCTCGACTGCTCCGCCCATCAGCGTGCCAGGGTCGATACCCATCTTGACAGCAGTGGGGAGCGCCCAGTTGTCACGCAGGTCTCGTGCATTGAGCTTGGACTGGTCCATGTTCATGCGCGCGGAGGTCTCAGCCGCGTCGACGTTGACTGCGGCGCGGACCGCCGACCTGGTCCCCATGGCGAGGCCGGCTGCAGACAGCGCGCCTCCGATGCCGACCGTCCGTCCAATGCTGGACAGGCGGCGCGGGACTTCACGGACGCGGTTGAAGCCACGCCTCAGGCCACGACGAACGCGAGCGCGCTCCTCAAGCGCCTGCTTCTCAGCACGAGCCCGCTCACGGGCTGCCTGGCGCTCCTGGCGCTCCAGCTTCTCCAGGTGCTGCTTCTGCTCCCTGGCCGCCTTAGCGAGCGCACGCTTCTTCTCAGCCTCGGATCTATCGGACAGCCGCTTCTTGGCTCGCTCCATCACCTCGTCGCGGCGCTGCTTTGCCAGCTCAAGCCGGCTCAAAGCCTGATGATGCCGGGATACAGCGCGCTGATGTCTCTCGTGCTCCTGCATGTAGACGTATCGGAACGCTCGTGCGTATCCGACCTGGTCGCGGAGCTGACGCGCCAGCTCGGCGCGCTTCTTGCCGGTCGACTTCTGGAAAGCGCTGACCGAGTTGTTGATGTCGTTGGTGATCTTGGTCCAGACCGTGGTGTTCATCCGCCCGAGCATCTTCTGCTCGCGAGCCCAACGCTTCTGTTCTTCGGTCAGGCGGTTGAAGCCCCTCTCGGTGACCTTGAGCGCCTTCTGCGCTTTGCTCTGGACTTCGGGATCGACGATTGATCCCTTGATCGGGGCTGCAGCGAAGCTCTTCTTGATCTGAGCCTCGAGCTGCTTGATCTGGGTGAGGAGCCGTTTGATATTGGCAGAGGCCTGGTCTTCGGCCGTAAGCCTGGCCCTAATGTCGAGAGTTTCGTCGGCCATCACCGCTCCTGGAGAGGGAAAGGGCGACCCGGGGTTAACGCCCCCGGGCCTTTTGCGCGGCTTCCATCGCTTCCTGATCGCGCTTATTCAGGAACTGAACGCCATCGGCGATTAGGAGGAAGTCGTCCCATTCGAGCGCCTCGACGGCGTCAAGCGTCCAGTGGAAGCGCTCGAAGATTGGGAACGAGTCCTCGATTATTCGTCCGATCCGTTCAGCATGGGCTTCAAAAAACCCTCGAACCACGCCTTCATGGGACCGAAGTCCTCGATGTCGATCTCGGCGATGATCTTCTCGTCGACCTCGCACAGATCGGCGAGCGCCTTCTCGAAGGCCGCAACGCTGTCGCGGTCGACGTTCTTCACGAAGTTGCGGAGATCGCGCACCTTCGGCCGGCGAGCCTTGAACTCGATGTAGTTCGCGCCGCGATACTCGAAGGGATGGGTGAGGTTGAACACTTTGATCGTCATTGGCTTGCACACCTATGTGACAGGGAAAGAAAAAGGCCCCGCCGGATGGCGAGGCCTGAAGTTCGGGAGATCTCGGGCTTAGTAGGTGAAGCCCAGGATCTGCCGGGCATTGGCGGTCTTGTCGACGCCGCCGATGTTGGTGATCTTGTTGAAGACGTCGATCTCGGTGACGAGGTTGTTGTCGATGTAGTGCGCGTAGTAATTCGCACACAGATTGATCGTCATCTCGACCTTCTTGCCGGGCGTGGCCTTGCCGGGCTTGATGGACTTGATCAGCGAGCGGGTCTCGATGATCACGCCCTTCTCCCCGCCGGCTGCCGTCAGCATGTAGCCGCGGAAGGTGACCGGAACGTCGAGCGAGCCTGGGCCATAGCCGAGGTTCTGCCAGATCTGCTCGTCCCAGGTGTGGAGCTGGAAGTCGAACTCGATCTTCTCGATGCCCATCGGGATCTCGACGGTGCCGTCCATGCCGCCACCGCGAAACTCTTCGACCTCGATGTTGATCTCCGGGGGCTGGAACTCGGGGGACTCGCCGATCTTGCCGATGTCCTGGATCCAGACCGTGAAGTCCTGGAGAATGTTGGAGTCGCGAAGGTTGTTGTTTGCCATTTAACTCTCCGGCCATGACGGAGCGCGTCCGGCCCAGGAAGGACCGAGCGACCCGCGATGGCTCTTGGTGATGTGATCGTTGCGGAGGCGAAGCAGCGCTTAGCTGGTCGCAACCTGCCGCGAAAACTCCTCGATGAAGTCCGTGTAGTAGTTCGGGTTGCGGCGGGCGCGGAACTGCAGGTGCTCCAAGCAGGCCGGGGGCTCCAGATCGAAGTCCACCGTCAGCTCACCGTTGGCGAAGGTCGCCGGGGTGTTGATGGACTTGTCGATCCAGCACTTGCCGCCGATCAGCGCGCCGCGCGAGCGGAGCAGACGGAGGTAAGCGTTGACGTCGCCCTGGATACCGGAGAGCAGCTGGTAGCTGAACGGCTTGTCGAGCCGGACGCGCTCGGCGCGCTCCAGGCTCTCGTACACCATGTCCGCGGTGCGGCGGACCGACAGCTGAGCCCAGAGCGGGTCGGTGCCGGTGTTGCGCAGACCCCAGAACCGGAAGCCATCATCGTGGATGATGGTCGTGACCTGGTTGGAGTTGAGCATGTTGGCTTCGCTGTCGCGGTCGTTCGGCATGAAGTCGACCGGACGTGCGGGGCCTCCGATGTTCTGGATCAGCTCGTTCGAGAACGAGTACCAGAAGCCCTTCTCCTCATCGACGCGGGCCTGGATGCCGGCCGCGTAGGCCGAAGCAGGCTTCTGCACGTAGACCGAGTTCTCGGTGTCCCAAGACAGGACGCCGGGGTCGACGATCGAGATGCGCTGGCTGCCGTAGTCACCGCGGTACTCGACAGCGTCCTCATACGAGGTGCCGGGACCGTCGAGGAATGCCACCGCGCGGAGGCGATCGACGATCGACGCAAAGGCAACGCCAACCGGATTGGCAACGTGGCCGAGGGTTGCGGTGAGGGTTGCGCCAGTGCCGGCGCCCGTCACGGTCACGCTGGGCACTGCGACGTAGCCATAGCCGGGGTCGGTGATGATCGCGCCGGTCAGCTTGCCCCCAACAACCTGGGGCACCGCCTTGGCCTGCCGGCCGCCGGCCGGAGGTGCGTCGATGATGATCGTGGTCGTGGAGAGCACGTAGTTCTGGCCGACGTCGCCGATGACCAGGTTCTTGACGCCATTGGTCGGGCGACCGGAGGTGAGGCCGGGTGCACAGAGCAGCTTCGGGATGACCTGCAGCGTCGGACGCGACTTCAGGAGCGACCAGATGCCGGTCTTGCCGGTCGGCGAGCCAACCGCGTTCGACCAGGTCCCTTCCATGCTCTGGCCTTCGGCCACGCGGGTCACCACGACCACTGCCGACTTCTGGCTGTAGATGGCGTCCACGGCGTCGAGCAGGGTGCCATCGCTCTTGAGCTGGCCTGCCTTCAGGGCGTCGGCGAACACCGGGACCGGAGTGTTGAGCGGGAAGATGTCCGGGTCGGCGTTCGGGGCGGTTCCGACCAAGCCGATCACGTTCGACTTGACGGTCTCAACCGGACCCGAGGGGCTATCGAGTTCGATCGTCTCGATGCCGTGGAGATATTGAACAGTCACGTATGGTTCTCCCAAACGAAGAAAGCCGCCCGGTGAGGGGCGGCCTGGTGGAGGGTGGTGTTGGTGTTTGGTGGGATGCGGCTACAGAGCCGGCATCAGTGGTCCTTCGCCGTTGGCTAGGTAACGCTCGACGGCAGCGGAGACGATATCGAAGGTCTTTCTCATCCTGATGTCGAGGGTGAGCATGATGGCGTACCTGTCATCCGTCCTCGATCGGTTGAAGACGTTATGATAGTGCGCGCCGTTGAAGGCCCAGGCCTCTCCAGCAGGATAGTTCTTCTGATGGATCTGAAGCTGGCCAGCCGAATAGTCGGCCAACTCGAAGATCCTGGTCTCGATGACCTCGTAGCTAAACTCCGTGTTGGTCCGGATCGGAACGTGGACGATCAGCTCGTACCAGTTTGGACGCTTGCCATTGACGCCCATGATCATCGACAGCTCGGACCCGTGGCGGTGCCAGGTCAGGCTTCCGCCTGCCTTGACGCGCATCAGCCTGACGCGCTGCCCCTCTCCGCCAAGCTCGGTGACCACCTGCTTGATGTAGGGGCTACCCTCCGCAACAGGCGTCCACACATATCCTGTCCTGCCTTGGTATGGCGCCTCGGTCAGGTCGTCGTGGATCGCCCCGTCAGGAGCAACCAACGAGAGGCCGCTCCAGAACTTTCCGATATGCTGTGCATTCCGGCTCTTGGACCTGAACGACGCGAACATCGTTGGGTCTATTTTCGACAGTTCCGACTGTAAGAGATTCGTGTCGCATTTCTTACCGAGGTCGAGGTGCGGGATTCTATCGAGCTTCTCGACGAGATCAGCGAACTTCGACATCTCGATCCTTCTTGAGCCTTGGCCTCACGATGTCCCCGCTGAAGCCGACCATCCAGCGCCCCGTCAGGATGAACAGTGCCGCCCTGAAGAAGGCCAGGTTGTAGTAGAACTCGGCGTTGCAGCTGTGGGTCCAGTTGTCGCCGCCCTGATACATGCACGCACCCTGGCACAGCTGCAGCACGGGACAGCTCTGGCACTCCGGGCGCTTGCTCCAGTGGCGAGAGGTGTTGAGCGCGATGTCTTCGAACTCGCTGACGTGCCCGATCTTGTGGTTGCCGTTGGCCCCCACATTCTGGCAGGTCATGACATTGCCCTTGAGGTCGACCGCCAGATATTCCGGCATGTCCATGCCGCACTTCTGGAAGAGAGACTCCGAGGAGCGCTCGTTGACCATCGACCTGACGGCACGCCGCAGTTTGTCGTGGAGCATGAACGAACGGAGCGCGGACCCATCGATCAGCTGCCTCGACAGAACGTCGCTGAATTGACCGAGCTTCTCTTCTGAGAAGATCGAGGCGGGATCGCCGGCATAGCTGTGAACCACGCCCTCAAAACCAACATTGCAACCCGGGATGCAATCCTGGAACCAATCGATGATGGCGTTGACATCGTTGCTTGCCGGCGTCAACACCGCGTTGAACGAGAAGCGCGGGTGAAACGTCTTCTGCGCATACTGGATCATCGCGAACTGGTGCGGATCCTCAAACGGGTCGCTCCCGCGCACCGCCTGGCCCGGTCCATCGTGGCTGATCGCCATCGAAAAGTTCCAGGCCTTCAGCTTGTCGACGATCTCCCGCGTCAGCAATTCGCCGTTCGTGATGATCGATAACCGCGCGTTCGGGAACTTCTTGATCAGCTCGGGTGCGAGGATCTCGATCTTCTTCCAGTAGAGTAGCGGCTCGCCGCCCCAGAACTCGACCTTCTCCATCCCCTCAGGAGCTTCGATCCAGCCATCGATGTTCGCCAAAAACTCGCTGGCATCGCGCGTCGACGACGCCGCGGCCTTGTTGATCTGGGCTGCCTGAAGGCAATAGGAGCAGGCCTTGTTGCATCCGAGACCGAGCTGAATCTTCAGCTTCTTCACTTGACGCACCTTGCGTCCAGGCTGGTCATAATCGACCGCGATGAACGGGCGAGCTTGCACAGGCTCACGCTCAAGCATCGGGTTATTGGAGAAATCGACGGCCCTGAAGCCATTATTGTCGAGCAGCCGTGAGGCGTGCTGATCGTAGAACAGAGGCACGACCTCTCCGTCGCTACTCAGCATTTCAAGTCGGATCATCTGGCACTTTGCAGGTATGCCGCCATGGGCAGCGGGTCATTGAACCGATAGATCGCCGTGGCGTCGTCGAACGATGACCACGTGACCCTCTGATATTCCTGCGGGGGCCGCTGGCCTCCCGGGATGTCGACGACCTTCTCCCGCGCGTACTGCGTCAGCATGCAGCTCGGATGCGCCGAGATGTGCCGATCCTCTCTGCCGGCGAACAGCCGGCTCCAGAAGGTCGAGATGCCATCGGTCCAGAAGAAGCCGATGCCCCAATTCACAAGATCGACCGCGGCGTCTGACCATGCGGCGCCGTCCTGCCTTGGCAGTGCTGCCTCTGGATCTTCGATGACGGATCGGATCGTGATGTTGTCGTTGTCGGCCCAGCGGGTGAAGTTGACCCAGGAGACAAGCTTTCCAGAGTCGTCAAAATACCCCCAGAAGCTCGACATCGCGTGCTCAAAGCAAAGGTCCACATGGTCCTTCGCGAGCTGGCGGAAGTTCTGCTTTGTGGGTGCCTCAGGGTCATTGCACCAGGCACCCATTCCGCTGCTGTGCTTGTCGATGATGTCGCACATGTCACCAAAGTCAGCCGGCGTCAGAAAGCGGATCTTGGGCATTTGGCTCCTTTCAGCGCCAGAGCCTGGCGCCCATCACAGGCTCGATGATCTTGGCCGTGAGCGACCTGGAGATCTCCAGCATCGTCGCGCCACGGAACTGGCTATGGGAGATTTCGATGAGGCCCTCGGCGAGGTAGATGAAGTTGCCTGGTTCCACATCGAACGTCTCGCCGGCCTGGCCGGACACGAAAGCGCGCTGCCAGAAGAACGGCACCTTGCTCTTCGGCGTTATGCAGTGGTACTCGCTGCCTTCCGCCGTGGCGCGGAGGCGATAGTTGTCAATGCCGCGCACGAACTGGGTCGCGCCGCTCCCAGCCGGCCGCGGGTCAGGCGCGTGATCGCCGCCGAGCGCCTCAAATCCGCCCTTCGTGTAGACCGGGATCGTGTAGAGCGGATGAGCATCAGGCTTGCCTTCGAGCAGATGGGCGATCGACGGAGCGTCTGCCCACGTCAATCCGCGCGTCAGCTCCACTGGAGGGCAGATGCGCTCTTCTCCGGCATGGGCCGTGAAGATCGTGATCGTGAAATTCTCAAAACGGATGCGCCTGAACTGCATCGTCACACCTTGTGCGTTTCCAGAGGCAGACCGACAGGGTCTTCCATCGGACGGTCAATTCGGTATGTGAACTGCCCTTCCATGGCCGCCGGGGCCAACGGCGAGCTGCGCGACAAGATCGACATCCACCGCGCAAGGAAGGGCTGTGACGGAAACTGCATCACGATGGCTCCCCGCTGCTCATCTGCGGAGAAGTGGAGAGGAACGAGGACGTTCTTGATCATGCTGCCGAGCAGCCCGTGCTTATACTCGACACGAGCCCAACCATCCTGGCTGACGTCCAATATCTTGTAGCTAAACGTGCTGCTCGGCACCTGATCCATCATGTCCTCACTTACCGCATGCGCCGCAATCGCAAGCGCACGCACAGTTCCATTCATCGTGTCCGGAAGTCCCGTAGAACGAAGACATTGGGAAGTTGGCCGTCGGGAACGTCCCGCCGCCCCCTGCCCTGTAGTACGTTCTTCCGGCGTACTGGCTCATTTGATTGCCCCAACCGAACACAGAGTTGACGGTCGAAAATCCGACCGCGCCTGTTGATGGTACGGCCATTATGCGCCCTCCAACCCTTCCACCCTGGTCGCCAGGCTCTTGATCGCCTCGACGAGGAGACCAGTGACCTGCTCATAGAAGATGTTCAGGAACTCGCTCCCTGACTTGCTGTTGCCGTCCTCGTCACGGTCAAACGGCGCGATGCCGACAGCCTCAGGAAGGACTTCACGCAGCTCCTGCGCAAGCAAACCAGCCTTGCGAAACTTCTGCTCAGGGGCCCCGACCTCTTTGGCAAGATCGCTCTGGATCCAGGTCACGCCTCTCAGCTTCTTGACCTTCTCCAGCGCGTCCTCGATCACCTGGATCTCGTCCTTCAGACGGATGTCAGAGGCGCCGTAGACGACATCGCCAGTAGCAACAATCGAACCGCTTTGCGTCGATGCGAAGGTTCCTACGCCGAGTGATCCTCGCAGGTAGCCGTCGCCAACGCCAGAAACGCCGAACCGCCAGTTCGCCCCATCCGACCATCCGCCGATACGCCACCAGTTATCGCCATCGAGGCCGGCCTGTACCGCATAGGCACCGCGGTGGTAGGTGACGAATGCGGCACCCAGGTCAGGCGCATAGACAGTCAGGCCACCGTAGGTGTTGTGGTTGAAGCCGTATGTCTGTCCAGAGCTGAACTGGTGAATGTGTTTGCCGGTCCACGTCGGCTGGATCGACATGTCGAGCTTGATGCTCGCATCCGACCGCATGTAGGTCGTTGCCGTTCCGGCCGAAGCATTCGTCGTTGCAGCCCCAGTCGGGGTCGCGAACGAGATGCCGAGGTTCGTCAGAGCCGCGGCCTTGTTCGGCACGTCCGCGAGGTTCTGATCCTTCTGCAATTTCCCAGCCACAGACGCTGTCAGTGCGCCGACAGCGCTCTCGTCGGACGCCAGCTGATCTGCGATCTCCTTAAGCGTGTCCAAGGTGCCGGGAGCACCATTGACCAGAGCGTCGATCGCGTTCTTGACGTAGGCGGTCGATGCCGCCTTCAGCGAGTTATCGCCAGCCGTGACTGTTGGGACGGTCGGGCTGACCGTGAAGTTGACGGAGGCGCTGAACGTGCCGCCGACGTCCTTCTTGATGTAGAATGACGGATCGAAGATCTGGGCGTTCGCCGCATAGGTCGCACACTGGTCGCGAGCTGCAAGAGCATCCGACTTCATCTGAGCGACCGCGGACTTGTCCTGACCGGTCTGGGTCGCGTACGTCGAAGCCGTGTCACGATAGCCCTTCGCTGCGTCGCGGGCTGCCTGAGCATCCATCAACGTCTGCGTCACCACCTGCGGCAGCGCGGTGCCAACGTAGATGATCCAGTCCGAGAACGGTCCGGCATTGCCGAACGTCTGGATAGGCTGCAGGGTCAACTGGCCGCTGCTGCGGTTCCAGTTGACGAGCTTTGCGAACGCATAGTCGGTGGTGTTGGCCTGCCTGACGATCGTGACGAACGGCGATGGCGCGAAGAGGTCACGCTCTGCCTCATCAGGAATCGCGAAGGTCTGGGTGGTCGCGACGTTCAGCGTCACCGAGTTGTTGGCGTGCGCCAGCAGGAAGCCCTGCTCGGACACCAGCGCGATCTTGTCGAGCGCGGGCGCTAGAACGAGATCGAGACGGTTGAGCGCGAGGCCCTCGACGTAAGAGGTCAAGCCGCCGATGGCAGCAAGACCGTCTTCGTTCGAGTTGATTCGGCGGTCGAGGTCTTCGAAGCGCTGGTTCCAATACTCGGGGTCACCGAGATTATCCCTCGCCTTGACCCGGTAGAGTTGATCGTACCTGCGCGCCATCTGGCTTAGACCTCTTCGTAGCCGATGACGGCGTCACCGAGGCCAGCGATCAGGTTGCCCTTGACGATCACCTCGTGCCCGGGACGCGCCCAGATCTTGGGAGCGACCTCGATGGCCCGCGCGAGCTTCAGGCGATAGCTCTTCGCCGGATCGACGGCGAGCTTCGGAGGAGTATTCGTCGGCACAGCAACGGGTGCAGCAGCCGCCGGAGCGGCTGCGTTTTCAGTGTCGGCCATGAGGTTGGTTCCTTACTTGCTGTAGAACGACCGCTCGGCAACGTGGTACGTGACCTGCGGCGAGTTGGTCGTTCCGGTCTGCTCGATCGTGAACTGTGTGGTTCCGGCCGGCAGACTGAAGGTGTAGGTCTTCTCGTATCGCTTCGCCTTCGCATCCTTCAGCACCGTGACGGTGGTGTCGGGCGAGTATTCCGTCGAGCCGACCCGAACCGTCATCGCGTAGGTGTGCGGCGTCGGATCGAACATTTCGAGCAGGTTGACGAAGGTCAGGTTGTGCGTGACGTTCGACAGAGCCGGCACCGTCATCGTCGTCGAGACGTGCTTGAAGGCCGCCTTCGGCCGCGAGACATGGACGCGCGATCCCGTGAGATGCAGGATCGGCATCATGTCCCTGGTGCCGACGAAGCGAGCCCGGAACTGAGCCAGCGGCGGAGCGACCGCGAGCACGCCGGAGTTATCCTGGGTCAGCGACTGCCACTCGCCGGTACCGTTCGGCCGCATCTCGTAGACCAGCTCGCACGAGCCCGGCACCCACTGCTCAGCGAGGATGTCGATGTCGCGGAAGCCGCCGTCGAGGTTGATCGGAGCGAACTCGATCGCGACCTGGGACGAAGCGAACTGAGCGCCATAGACCTGGATCATCATGTCCTTGGTCAGGTCACCCATGTAGTAGATGCCGTCCGTCGAGTAGAAAAACGTGCCGTCCAGATAAGACTGACCGTTGGTCATACCGATCTGATGGTTTGCGTTCGAGATGAACACGAAAGCATAGCGCTTGCCCTTCGCGAGGAAGGTCGGCTGGATCGGGCACAGGTTCCAACCCGTGACGATGTTCTGCTGCGCGTAGACCGTCTTTAGCACGACCTTTTCGAGGTCGGGCTGGCCTGCAGTCACCTCGCAGAGAGCGATGTGGATGTCCTCGTTCGCGGCCTTCTGGGTGATGTAGAAGCCCACCTGAGTCGCGATGATGTCGTTCGACACCAGGAAGGTCTGCGCAACCTGAGCACCAGTCACGGAGAGGTTCGTGGTGACCTCATACATGAACGGCTCTTCCCAGGTGTCGAGCCAGTAGTAGTCGGTCCGCTGTGACCAGGCGCCGTCACCGTTGCCGTGAACGTTGTAGTTGTTCGTGACCGTCGAGTATTCGATGGTGTTGAAGTCGTACAGATTGGTGGTGTCGACCGGGTTTCCGGGCGTGCTCCAGGCGTTGCCGTTGGTGCAGACCGTGTAGCTTCCGCCGTACCGGACGCGGGTGCGGGACATGTACCCGACCTTCATCGAATGCACCTGGTAGCCGTACTGCGCGATGCCAAGCGACTCGGTGTAATTGCCGGTCTGGATCTTCAGCACGTTGGTGTATTTCGGCATCAGGTAGCCGCCGGCCATCGCCGCGTTCGGATCGTTCGCCGAGAACAGCGAGATCTCGAACTGGTTCGCGTTGGCGTTGTTGAAGCGGATGCCCTCCTCGACCCTGGCGTCGAAGCCCAGCAGCTTGCTGTTGGTCATGTCCGACTTCGTTTGATCGAGGAAGAAGTCGGTATCAAAGCCGGAGGCGTCAGCCGGATAGCGCAGGCTCTCCTTGACCCGAGCCAGGTCGAGGTAGATGCGGGACAGGTCGGAGGCGCTGCTCAGGCCGGTCATGCGGTTCGCGAGGTCGGCGAGGTCCGACGCCAGCGATGTGACGCGCGGCTCGATGATCGACCGGAAGGTCTCCAGCAGGTCGGTCCGGATATCCAGTGCGTCGGTCGAGACGACCTTGTTCTGGTCCTGGATGTCGATCGAAACGATCTGCGTGGTGTCCAGCATCACATTCGCGATCACCACATGGGTGGCCGGGACAGCAGCCGGGACAGGGTCGGCAGCCTCGGCGCCGGCCGTGAAAACGATCTGGACGTTGCGGGAGCGGGTCATGGCGACCGAGCGCGGCTCCACGGTGCCCGTATCGACGTCCGTCAGATAGTCGCGCTGCTCGACGTCGGTCTCGACCTCCTGGCCATAGGCCGAGATCGTCACGATGCGCCGGGCCGCTGCGGCCACGTA
Organism: Bradyrhizobium sp. SZCCHNR1017; assembly: GCF_032381375.1. Lineage (NCBI taxonomy): Bacteria > Pseudomonadati > Pseudomonadota > Alphaproteobacteria > Hyphomicrobiales > Nitrobacteraceae > Bradyrhizobium > Bradyrhizobium sp. SZCCHNR1017. The sequence goes on from NZ_JAUHIR010000008.1 coordinate 65,537, forward strand.
GGTGGCGAGCGACTGGGTCAGGACCGAGCGGAGTGCATAGACGGCGCCCGTATCGTAGACGCGACCTGCGCCGACCGTGACCTCGACCTGCCCGGTCTTGGTGATCATCAGTCCGGAGTACTTCCGTGTCGCAGAAACGGCATCGGCGACAATATGGTCCATCGCCGTCTGAACGTATTCCTGGATGTTGTTGTGATCGGTCGCGGTCTGTTCCTGATAATCGCGAAAGATGACTTGCTGGTCCATCTAAGGGCCTCTTGCTGCGAACGCGAAAAGGCCCACCGTCCCCGCGGACGATGGGACCAATGCATTCTGGTTATTGTCAGATGATGATCGGGCTGCCCGCGAACCGCGGCAGGCCGGCGATGAAACCAGGCTTGGTGTCGGTATCGAGCAGGATCTTGTCGGTCATGCGCTTGGCCGCGATGATGGCCTGTCGGTTCTTGGTCATCAGCGTGCCGTCATGCGGCGTGAAGAAGCGCGTTTTCGGAGAGAATGGCTGCGCGAGACGTGCCTTGTATTTGCTCCACCGCGTCTGCATCTGGATCTTCAGCTCGGCCGAGCGCGGCTCGATGCCATACCGCCCGACGCCCATGAACTGGATCGATGGACGTTTGGCGTCTGCTGCGGACCCGTCATTGACCGCATACCGCTCGTAGGTGTGGTACGGCGCCATTGAGGGCACGAAGAACCGCTTGTGGATGGGGCGACCGGAATAGACGGCTTTGCCTTCCTTGCCGGAGATCGTGATCAGCTCCGGCGTGGTTGACACCGGCTCGATCTGCGGACCGACCGCTCGGCGCCATGGCGCGCTGACGATCGGGGCGATCGTGACGATCCTGCTGGCTGCCGTGGACGGCATCGGAAACTTCTTCTTCAGGCCAAGCGGCGTGTTGCAGAATGTCGAATACGGCCGGACAGCCTTGATGTAGAGCCTGAAGTAGGTACCTTCGTTGTCGATCTTGGTGTCGGTCTCGACACCATTGACGACCCAGGACGCTCGCTTCGAAAGCCGCGTGATCGCCTCATTCGGGGTCGGGAACTTCTTCTCCAGAAAGCTGCTGTAGCGGCTTCCGCCTGAGAAGATACGACGCCGGGCGGCGCCGCGCAGGTAATTCTGGTAGATCCGAACCTGCGGCAGCTTGGCGAGCCAGGCTTCCCGCTGCTCCTTGTTGAGCGAGGGGCCTGAGAACACCTTTGCCGGCGGCGTCGTGGCCTTCAGGACCTTGCTGTCGACGAGGTCGACGTAGGTCTCGATGGCTTTCAGCGTGCCCTTGATCTGGTGATGCTTGATCGCATTCGCGACCACGCTCCGGCGCTTCGTCAGCGGCCATTCCGAGTCCCACAGGTCTACCGAGAGAGCCCAGGCCAGGTAAGGCAGCAGATTCTCAGGGCAGGTCCACGGATTCCAGAGCTGCCGGATCGGGATGTCGATTTGGAGCAGGCGTTCGACCTGGGAGGCCAGCGTGCGCTCGTACTCCGTCGCATTCGGGGACAGGATGTGATCCATCCTGCGCGTCGGGAACGGGCCCATGGCTTACTCCAATCTAGTCGGGAGCGGCGTGACCTTTGCGGAATCGATGACGACGCACTGGTCATTGCCGGCCACGACATCGGCAGCCGGCGAGATCAGGTCGACGTTCTGGACGCCATTCTGGTTGAGCGCCGAAATGATTGCCGACCTGGTCAGATCGCGTCCGATCATGGAGACGTTGGTGCGGACCTTCGTCAGGGCCGTTCCGATGTCGCTCATGACCAGCGCGGCATCGGGTCCCGGATACAGCGTGACGTTGGCAACGATCTGCGTCCGCAGCGGCATGACCGGACAGACCGAGATGACGTCGGTCAGCGGCTTGATCCCTTTCTGGTTCAAGCGCTTCACGACGTTGGCGATGATGTCCTTGGTCGGTACCGGGTCGGTTCCGCTCTGCATGACGGCGACTTTGACGCCGCCGAATTTGTTGACCTTGGTCGCCGTTGCGTCGCGGATGCGGACGTCGGCGCTCAGGGCCTGGAAGATGTAGGCTCCCTCGGAGCCGGCCGTCGAATAGGCTTCTGGCGCCATCTGAGCGCGGCGCCGGAGGCTGTCATCCAGCTCGTCCGGCAGGCGCTCAACGCCGAAGAAGGCAGCCAGGTTTTCGAGGTCCGCGCCCTTGGCGAAGGCCAGCATGACGGCGCGTGCAGCGGCGTTGACCCGCGCTCGCACCAGGACCTCGCCGTAGGCCTGCGGCTCCAGGATGACGTTGGTCGGAGACTGCTCGAGGGCAAGCGCTGCCTTCAGCTTCGGGCTCTTTTCGAGAACCTCGTCCTTGTAGCGCTGGAGCAGAACCTCGTAATCAATGGTCTCGATGACGTCGGGTGGGGGAAGACGCGCGAAGTCGATATACAGCGCGGGCGACGTGTAATTGGGCATTCAACCCTCGCTAGATGGTGACCGAAGTTCTCCGCAGCACCTGCTCTACGAGGTCGATTCCATCGATGGTGATCGTGATCGCACCGGTCGCGTCGGCCTCGTCAATAGCAACTCGCGTGACCTTGAACTCCGGCTCGTAGGTGTTGATCGCGGCGATCGCGGCCATCATGCCGGACATCATCGTCTCCTCGTTGGAGGGCTTGTCCTGCATGTCCTGAAACTTCGACCCCCACCACGCCCGCATCAGGCGAACCTTGAGGCGGGTGGTGAGGATGACGAAGATGCTCTGCTTGATCCGGGGCCAGCCCTGGATCAGTTCGCCGGTCTCACGATCGATGTCGATCAGGTGCTCACTTGGAAGCGTTGCCATCGGCCGGCTTCTCCGAAGCAACGGCACCGAGCACCTTGGTCTCGACAGCCTTCGCCGCGGTCACCGCCTTGGTGACGGTCTCCTCGACCTTGGCCACGACGGCCTCGGCCTCTTCGACCTTCTCCTGCACGACGTGCTTGAGATACTTGACCTCAGCCTCGACCACGGTGACGACGGAGCCGGCCGGCACCAGGACGCCCTTGCGCCAGAAATCCTTGATAACTTCGTAGGTCTTCATTTTTCTTCTTTCTCGCTACGCGATCTTGGCCCAGACCACCTGAGATGGTCCAGCCTCTGTCATAACGCGCTGGTCAGCCTGCTCATTGGGTCCGGATACTCCGAGGTTGACGCGCTCCTTCGTGATGTTGACCCATCGGCCATCGACGCCGGCCGAGCAGCTGTTCGCGCCCTTCACCTCGACGTGGTCTTTGTGGAATGTGACTGTCGTCCCATCGCCGTGCTTCAGGACAATCGCGTCCTGGTCCAGCTTGACGTTGGCCTGGTTCTCACCGTAGGTGACGTTCAGGTCGTTCTCAGTCCACTTGACGCTGGCCTTCTTGTCCTTGAACTGGATCTTGACCTGGTTCTCGTCCATCAGGACGTCGCCCTTGGCTCCCTTTTCGCCATAGCGGACGTTGACCAGCTTCTCATCCTGCCTGTAGTAGGACTTATTCTTGCCGACCGTCTTGAGGATCTTCTCCTTGTCGGCCAGCTGCCGCGTGACGCCGTCATCGCCCTCTTCCGGCACTTCCGGAAGCTTGGGCGGCTGCGTCTGCTGTGACTGCTGCTGTTGATCGGACGATGAGGCATCCGAGCTGCTCGTGTCCGAGCTGCCAGATCCGCTTCCACCTCCACCGCCGCCTGCAAGGCTCGCCGGGATGCCGGCCGCTCCGCCCGCGCCGCCGCCGATCATCTGACCGACGACGCCCATGAGGTTGCCGGAGGCGACCTGGTTGGCGATGCCGGCGAGATTGCCGAGTTGGGACAGCCCTGGGAGGCCGGACAAGTTGGCGAGCTGGCCAACATTGGCGAGCTGGCCGAGGTTGAGGCCCGACAGCTGCGAAAGGCCCGCCATGTTGGCGATGTTCGAGATGTCGAGGTTGGCGAGGTTGCCCAGGTTGCCGAGATTGCTGAGGCCGCCGAGCATGCTGGAGAAGTCCATGCCGCTTAGGCCGGCCAACTGGCTGATGCCTGCGAGATCGCCGAGACCAGAGATATCGCCGAGTCCCGTGGGGGCGCCCTGCTGCTTCTTCTTGGTCTTGATGATCAGGTGGTTCGAATCCTTGGTCTGGTGGATCCAGTGCTGCTGATCCTCTTTCTCGTGGATCAGCCCGACCGTCTCATCCTGCTTGCCGTGTGGCGATGGCGTGTCCGGGCCGTAATGGAACGGCTCGACCGTCCCCAGCTCGGGGATGCCGCCGACCGAGCGCAGGATGCCGTGCATCCCGATCTTCGGCGGAACCGAATACTTGATCGTCGCATGCGAGTGGCTTTGCCAGGGCTGCCAGTCGCTCTTGAAGGTGTCCTGCTTCGAGTAGGTCTCATTCCCGCTCGGGGTCTGATCCTCGCCGTCGTTCATCTTGACGTACCAGCGATTCTTCTCGAACTTGACCGCGACGATCTTTCCGAGCCGCTCCTTGTTCTGGAACTTGCGCTCCAAATCCTGGAGCCGGCGCTCCATCGCGTGAATTGCACGCACCATTACGGCACCTCGGGTGTCACATCGACCGTCTCGTCGCCGGACAGACCCGCTGCAGTCTCCACATGACCGAGGATCTTTGCCTTGGTGCTCGGCACCTTGGTGACCATCTGGCCGTTATTCCAGACGAAGTCTCGCTGCAGCACCTTGTTGGTGCCGATCATGAGATCGCTGTGCCACTCGACCACGCCGACAGAGACGCCTTCGCGCCTCAAGACAGGCTGGCTAATGCGCTTGAACTGGACGTTCTGAGCAGGAGCGGCATCGGGATGTCCAAACTGATTTTGATGAGCCCAGGTGGCCACGGTCTCGACCATGTCCCAGGCCCGCGAGTCGCCATCGAGCGACACGTATTTGTTCTCGTCGATCAAGACCACGACAACCCGGAGCAGAGCATTCAGCTCGCCCGTAAAGGTCGGATCGCTCTTCGAGGCCATCACCGCGACGCGAGCGCATGGCGTCTTCAGCGTCCAGTCGGCGATGTCTTTCGCATCGAACAGGCCGTCGTACCATTCGACGTCCATCGTCGGGTACAGCGTCTTGATCCCGTCGATGATCTTCTGGCGGAAGTCGACGACTTTTCCCATCATCAACCTCCGTGCGCGATATGGTCGCGGAGCATTTTCGAGATGCGTTTGACGTTCTCTTCCGAGAAGCCCATGAACGGACGCGCCGGCACCTTGTCGGCCTTGCTGTAGCGCTTGCCGCCGCGCCGGGCCTTGCGGCCGGCATGGTTGAAGCCCTCCTGCATGAGCGATGCGTATTCGGTATCCGCCGTCAGCTCGAAGCCGTGGTCGTTCACGTCGGTGACCTCGATGCTGCGGGACAGCTCGCCGCTTTCGAACAGCGGCCTGTCATGCCCCTTCAGCGCGATGGTCACGTCGGACAGCGCAGCCCACAGCTCACCCTCTGGCGAGCGCTTGGTGCGAAGGATGCGGTTGATGGTGGCACGCTGCATGTACTCGGCAGCCTGCTCCATCACCGGATAGAGGTGCTCGGCGTCCTGCAGCAGCTTGGTGAGGCGGGCATTGAGGCGGGCGAGGTCTTCGGCATTCAGATCGACCGCAAAGGCGCCCATCAGGCCCTCCCGCAGTCGAACGACCGGCCACCTCGTGTGACGTTCGGGTTCGTTGTCGTGGTCACCGGGTTGCCATTGGCATCGGTGCCAGTCGTGGTGACCGGCGGCAGGCCGAGGCCGACCTTGCCGGAGGAAATCTTCTCGAGGATTGAAAGCGCGTCCTCGTAACGCACGCGCATCTCATCGGTCCGGCCAGTCCGGCCGAGTGCGATCTTATAGACCGCGATGTCGATGGCGCAGTTCTTGACGATGCCCGGCGTCGGGACAACCGGGACCGTGTATTGCGACGACAGATAGGCGTCGCAGATCTCGTCGGCGCCGTCGAGTCCACGCTGGACAACCAGCGGGTCTGGTATGCCGTCACGGTCATAATCGGCTATGCGAACGAGGAGATCGGTCCCATAGAGATCGTCGATGTCATCCTTGGTCGCGTAGCCCATTATGAACCTCTGTCAGGTTACTTCTTCTTGGTCTTGGTGGCCGCAGCAGCGGCTTCGGCAGCAGCCTTGTCTGCAGCTTCCTTCTCAGCGGCTTCCTTGGCAGCAGCTTCAGCAGCAGCCTTCTCAGCTGCTTCCTTGGCGGCGGCTTCGGCAGCGGCCTTTGCAGCAGCATCGGCTGCAGCGTCGTCGGCCGACGCATTGCCGTGGAGGTTGGCGAAGCGCGCGGCGCGCACCTCGGGCGATACGATCCGCTGCTTGCGCAGACGAATGTTCGCAGCCGCCTCACGGGCTCGGAAGCCAGTCGTTCCAATCATGGATGTCTCCAAATAGCGAAAAAGCCCTCCCCGGCTTTCACCGAGGAGGGTCGATTTCAGTTCCTACCGTCTGAGGTCAGACGATTAGGAGCCCAGCTTGTGCTTGAACGCGACGATCCGGATGACCTTCGGATCGTAGACGCGCTGCCAGTTGGCGACGTCGGCCAGCTCGGAGTTCGCGGGGGTGACGCCGACCTGGTTGGCGCCGAGCCACTTGATGCCGCGGGGATGCATGACCCACTGGCGGCGCTGCACGATGTACTCCTGGCCCATGCCCTTCAGAGCCTGGCGCTCGACCTCGACCGGGGTCTTCGGCGACTTCTCGCCGTAGCCGATCGCGCCGGGGCCAAAGATGTAGGTGGTGAACACGCGGTTCGCGCCGGAGCCAGTCACCGGCATGCTGTCGTCCACGATGACGGTCTTCCCCATGTAGGTCGGGATCGTCAGCTTGCCCTCGGAGTCCGGCATGAACTCGATGAGGTCGGCCTTGACCATCGCCTTCAGGGTCAGCGAGTGGACGGCGACGGCGTTCAGGCCGCCCTGCTCGTCACCGAGCAAGAACGCGGCGTCGATGAACGAGTCGGCGTCGAAGTTCTCGGCACCGCCGGTCAGGCCGGAGATGTCGTTGACGTTGGCTGCCATGCCGGCCGAGCCCATTGCGCCCGCCAGGGTCGCGAGCAGAGCGGTCTGCATGCGGCGATTCCACCACTCGGCGAACCGGTTGGCGATCAGTTGGATCGGGTCGGCGCCGGACAGGTCGGACGACAGGTCGGACGCACCGAACGCCTTGCCGCGCAGCAGCTTCACGGCCACGTCCTGGCCGGTCGAGGTCTTGCTGACGGTCAGGTCGCTGTTGTCGTCGAGCACCTGCTCGGCGTCCGCGGCGTCCAGATCGTTGAAGAACGGCATGTTGACGGTCTTGCCGCTGATCTCCGCGTCGATGACGCTGGTCAGGTCGGTGATGATGCCCGACTGGAACAGGGCCGACTTCTGCGTCGAGAGCACCTGCACGTAGTTGTTGAATTCGGTCGGGACGATCATGTCCGCGAGACGAGTCTCAGTCATTTCTCACTCTTGCTTTTGTTGAGACGGCGTTTGCGGCTGCTTGCATTCAAGCAAACGCCCGGACAGAATCCGGGCGCATGCAATTGTTCGGATGGGCGAGAAGGGTTACTTCACGCCGGCCGCTGCTTTCAGCTGCTTGGCCAGTTCGGGTTTTTGGTTCGACAGCAGCATCTGCTGCGTCATGTTCCAGGTGTCCTTCATCCAGGGGTTGGTCTGACCACCACCTGCCGGAGGATTGCCGTGGGTGCCGGGTTGCGTTCCCAGACCGCGCTTCTCTTCCGGCTTGAAGAGCGAGGCGCGGCTCTCGCGGATCTCGGCGACGAGATCGGCGACAGTGAAGGGGGTGCCATTCACGTCCTTGATGCGGGGGTTGCCGTTGGTGTCGAGCACCTGGACGGAGACCTGGCCGTCCTTCATGGACGTCTTGACGAACTTGGACACCAGCAGTTCGACGGCATCCCGCGCGTCGTCCAGTGGGTTTGCTTTTGCGACTTCAGACTTGATCTGGCTGTCGGCCATGATCGTCTGCAGTTGCCCCGTGAGGCTCTCGACCGTAGCGTTGGCGTTCTTGACCTGGGTGCTCAGCTCGGTCTCGCGCAGAGTCCACTGCGCGGTGAGCTGACCCTTCAGGGTCTCGAACTTCTCGCCTGCGATCCGATCCGCCTCTTTCGCGGGATCGAGCTTCGACAGTCGTTCTGCGGTTTCAACAGCCGTCCTGGCTGCGTCAGGGGTGATCTCTCCGAAGGCGGAGACACGCTCGATCGCGGTACGAGCCGCGCCGGCATCGAGGCCTTCGTAGGGCTTCAGCTGCTCTTTGAGGACTGCAACGTTGTTGCGCTCCGCTCCGAGAGCCGTCTTCAGGCCCTTGACGTCGTCGAGTTCGTAGCCTTCGGCCGGCGTGACGTTGAGGAAAAACTTCCCGTTCTTCTCGACGTAAAAGGCGCGATGGGCTTCATCGACGGTGTTGATATCGGTGACTACTGCTTTGAGCATTCCAATCCCTGGAAATGCGGGGCATCCCGCCCCTCGTGATAAAAGACCGCTCAAGCATCCCGCCTGAGGGTCGGTGATATCCCCGAGGATCCGGGGAATCGGAGATGCCAGCAGCGATCGTTCCGAGGCCGTCCCGGCGCTCGGTTGGTCATTGCGGGCGAATTGGATGGCTGGCACGGCAGGTCTCGAACCTGCGACCTCCTCGTTAACAGCGAGGCGCTCTACCGTCTGAGCTACATGCCAACGGAAAATGTTCAGCGGCGGCGCGGGCGTGCGGCACGCTCTTGGATATCTCTGCTCGTCTTGTGCGGGATGCGAGCTGAGACCGCTGAAGCCGCGCTCGACCATTCAAGGGAGCGCGGAACCGAAAGAGGTGGCCCGCCGGGCCAAAAAAATGCCCGCCAGGCGCGAACCGGGCGGGCAAGTGTGAGTGAGTGACCGATGCAGAAAAGCCGCCAGGGAGGTCCCGAGCGGCTTCTGGATGCTCTATGGAGAGAGCGTCGGATTACGCTGCGATCTGCAGCTCCTTGACGGGTTCGAGCTTGTCGAACTCCTCCGGTTTGGCGAACTGGATGGTGTCATCCTCGGTCAGGAGGACGACGTCGCCAGCGGCACAGGATTGCACGCCCCACGCCGACGACATGGTCAGACCCCCGAGGGAGTTGACCTTCAGCTCACCACTCTGCAGACGGCTGACGAGCCATTGCGGCGCGACCTCCTCGGCAGCCTGCCCCCAGAGGGGCAGTTTGAACGCTTGGACCAAGATCTTGCGGTGAAACAGGTTCATTTGCACACTATCTGCATTTCACCTGACTTGAACCACAATATACGCCCTTTGTCAAGCGTTCTGCAAACAGAAATGCAAATCGTGGAACTCAGCCATAGATCCAGACGTGGATGATGATGTAGAGGATGAAAATCCCCATCAGCGCCTTAAACGGGTGCATCAGGACCGGCTGCATCATGAGCCAGAAGTTGGTCTTCTCCTGCTCCCGAACCAGCCGCTCCAGCGCGAGCTGCTCAGGCGTCGGAGCTGGGGCCGGAGGTGGCGACGAGACGGGGGCCGGTGCCGCGCGTCGCGGCTGAACGCCTTCCTCGGGCAACCCCAGAAGCTTCTCCCACCACTTCAGATTGACTGGTTCCATTGACCGGCTTCCTCCCCTTGACCGTGAACTTCGGCTCGAAGCAGATCGGGCAGCACCAGTATTCGTCACCGATCAGCTTGCCGAAGGCCACGACCGAGCGAGGGATCATCCGCACCAGCTCGCGCACGGGCGTGCCCTGCCTGTTGGTGCAGGGCTCGCACACGTAGCCTTCGCATTTGAATGAAAGCTTCTCGGTCATGGGCTGAACCGCCTACAACTTGCACGAATGCAAGTCAATTAGAACTGCGGCGTCGGGCGCGTCGAACCATTCGGGAAGTTCGGCTTCGGCTGAGTTTGGTTACCCGCGGGTGGTGTGGAGGCATTGCCTCCGGCCGGCGCCGCGGTGCCGTTGCCTGCCTTCGCCGGATCTGCCTGGGTCCACCGACCCGGCAGCATGTTCTCGCCGGCCGCCTGCATGTTCTCGTCAACAGCCTGCCACAAAGCAAGTTCCGCCTTTAGGTCGAACTCGTCGCCGAGCAGGTTGCGATCCCTGATCTCCTGCAGCAGCACTTCGCGCGACAGGCCGCGCTGAGACCACAGAGTGACGAGCTGGGCGACCTCAGCCAGGCGGTCGGCTGTGTTCGAGAACTCGGTGTTCAGGACCACGTTGACGTTGGAGTAGTCGGCGCCGGTCCAGTTGCCCATCATGCAGATTGCGCGCTCTAACGCATCCTGACAGTTGATCGCCATGTCGTGGACAACCGAGTGGACTCTGGTCTCCTGGATGTCACGCTCGTTCTGCGGGACGTACTGACGGTGCGTGCCCGTGACCGGGTTCAGCGCCATCATGTCCATCTGCATTTCGAGCTTCTCCAGGTCCTTCATTCCGGAGTCGATCGCGGTGCCGCGGGGCTCGACGTAGTACCAGCGGCCGTTGGCCTCGGGTGCGTAGAGCACCTTGTAGGGTCCGATGGCGAACTGCGCCTCGTCTTCCGGGTCGATCTGGACGCCGGAACAGGCCAGCATCGGGAAGCGGGCGGCCGACAGGATCGACCGCTGATCCGAGCTGGAGATCCAGTGCTCGATCTGCTTGTAGGCGAGGTCGATGAAGACCGGCCGCACCTGGTAATCTGCTTCCTTCTCGCCGGCATAAAGGGTGACGAACGGCACCTCCGTCATGTTGGTGAGCGGGGTCTCTTCGACGAATGTCCAGTTCGAGCCGCCAGAGGTGGCGAGCTGTTCCCAGAGCTGCACGATGCCCTTGCCATTCGACGTCGGGTCGATCTCGATGACCCGCATCTGGTTGTAGAGCACCTCCTTGAAGCCATCGCGATCGGCTCGCTGGCCTCGGATGCGGACGTGGACGGTCTTGGTGTCGCCGCCGACATACGCATCGTAGGCCGCGGCCACGTCGTCGACCTTGTACATCTTCATGAATGGCCGTGCGCCGGAGGCCTTCTGGTCCGCCAGGCTCTTCATGTTGTAGGTGTCGGGATGGTCCACCAGAATATGGCACATGCCGTCCAGCATGGCATTGTTGAAGAACTGGTGGGCGAAGACGTGCAGGTGTGTGCCGATCAGGTCGATGTCCTGCACCCACAGATCGAGGTTCGGATCGCTGTGGATCACCTTCAGCAAGGTGCGGAAGGGCTTGGCCGATGCAGCATCCACCGCCTCGCGCAGCTTGTTGAGAGCGAACGTGGATGCCAAGCGCGACGCATAGCGGCTGTCGGATTCCTTCTCGTACTGAGGCAGGAATGTCGCACCCTGGGCGCGCATGGTCTCGGTTCCGCCATAGACGGCGCGGAGCATCCTCGTGCGCTGCTGCATGGTCGTCGCGGCTGACGACAGCAGTCCAGGGTTACCGTCCTTGGGAGACGGCGTATACTTGATCTGTTGGGTGGCGGTTGCCATGGTGGTGAGATGTCCTGACGTTACCAGTCAAGGACCGCTGCTCTCTTCGGACCGAGGAGTGAGTTGAATGCGTCGGCAGCAGCGTCGACCTGGTCGTCGTAGGTGCCGAGTGGGAAGGTCTCCAGCTCGTCCGTGAAGACGGTGTTCCAGGAGCCTGGGACCATCTTGACGTTGCCGGCTTCCGCCTGCGCAGCGAATGCGGCAGCACGGACTTCCTTCGATCCTGTGGGGCGGGCAGTCTTAACGATGTAGCCGGCGAGCCGGCGAATGAAGCCCTGGACCTGGCTCTTGCCGGCCTGGCCTGGGTCTTGCGGGAGAAAGATCTGGACCGAGCGACCGTCGTTCTTGGCGGTCTCCTGGATCTTCTTCTCGACTTCGAGCGGCGATCCACGGAAGCGGATGACATGCTCGATGTAGAAGACCCCGTTGGAGTCCTTCGACATCAGGACGCCAACCGTGTAGTCGCCGTCAGAAGATGCCGCCAAATCCCATGCGCGGACCTTTGCCCGGCGCGGGGGAAGCTCAGCAACGGCGACCGGAGCGAACCAGTCAGCGCGGAACATGCCACCGTCGTCAGACATCGGCTGCTGCTGGTACAGGGCAGAGAACGAGCGCTCGCCGAGAACGTCGAGACGATCCTGCAGGGCCGCGTAGGAGAAGCGGTTTGGAGCCAGCGGCTCGTTCGGCTTACGTCCGAGCGCGTCACCCGGGACAGTGCCATCCTCGTTGAGGATCAGCTGACCATCGGGGGTCTTCTTCACCCACGGCAGTGCCGGAAGATACAGGATCTCCCATGGGAGGCCCTTGCCATCTTCCATGGCCTCGATGATGCGGCCGGCGATGTCGTCGTAGTGCCAGCGGGTCAAAGTCAGAATGATCGGCGCGTCTTCTTCGAGACGGGTGTAGACGACGTCTCGGTACCAATCCCACTGGTCGTCTCGGAATGTTGCCGACTTGACCTCTTTGCGATCCTTGATCGGGTCGTCGATCAGGAAGAGATGGGCGCCCTTACCGGTGGTACCGGTGCCGACGCCGACCGCGTAATACTGGCCGCCGCCGGACTCGTCCGTGAGCTGCCATTCATCGGCAGCTCGAATGTCGGGCCTGATCTTGATGTGCGGGAAAAGTCGCTCGAACTCCTTGCCCTTGATGATGTCTCGGACGTTTCGGCCGAAGCCGGTGGCGAAGTCGCCGTTGTAGGATGCCGAGATGATGTTCTTCGACGGGTTCCGGGCCATGAACCAGGCGGGGAAGCGCCTGGTTGACAGCTCTGACTTTCCGTGCCGCGGCGGCGCGAAGATCATCAGTCGCTTGCACTCGCCGCGTTCGACACGCTCAAGGGCCTCTGCGACTTTGTAGTGGAACGGGTCGGCGTAGTATTTCGGGAGCGTGTAGGTGGTGAAATCGATGAGGTGCTCGCGGCCCCTCCTACGACGCAGGATCTCGGCCGCTGCCTCCTCGGGGGAGACATCGGTGACAAAATTCACGATGATGGCCTTTTAGAACTTGAAGCCAGGCGCCTGGATCGTCAGTTCGTCCTTGTTGGCGGAGCGCGACTGGACTTCGAACATTACGGTGGGAGAACCGTTGGCGAACGGGTCGCCATAGAAGCGAACGGTGCGGAGCCAATTTCCATCGGTGTCCTGGACCAGGTCCGACACGGTGATGAGACGAGCGTCCTCCAGGTTCACCTTCTGGAACAGGGTGGTGAGTGCGGACATCTTCTTGATTTTCTCGAGTTGGAACTCCGGCCGATGCATTGAGCACCGGCCAGAGCGACGACGTTCGTCTTAGATGTTGCGGTTCGCCGCGGGGGCGTCGACGGACAGCGCGGCGGCAACCGCAGCGGTGGCGTCAGCAGCCGGAGCAGCGTCCTCGACCACTTCATCGGCGGCAGGCGCGTCGACAGCGGCATCGGCGGCCGGCGCCGGAGCAACCGCAGCCTGGGCATCGGCGACCGTGGTCGCGATGTCGGCGGCGACGCCATTGATGGCGTCCAGGTCCTCGGCTGAGATGCCAGCGGCCGGGACAGCATCCAGGCGAGCCTGCAGGTCAGCGGCCTGGGCCGACACCGTGTCCAGCTTGCTCTTGAGCGCCTCGACGGCAGGCTTCAGCTGCGCGTTGGCGTCGACGAGGGCCTGGACTTCGGGGGAAAGTGCCATAAGCAGATCCTTCACATAGTTGAGGTGGCGTTCGATCGCGGTAAGGCGATCACTTCCCATCCGGTCGTGGACCTGATGGGATTGGAAGAGCTGCTGCAGCATCTGCTTGACGGAAAACTCATCGAAAAAGGACACTCAGCACCTCAGGTGTTCTTGTTGTTATTGGAGGCAGAGCCCCGCAACCGAAGCCGCGGGGGTGTCCTTGCTGATCAGACGATGTTGAGGCCTGCCACATCGAGCTGGGCGAAGACGTCCTTCTCCCACTTGCGGACCTTGCCGCGGTACATGAAGGAGTTCTTCGGATCCTTCTCGAACTCCCCGAACGGCACGCCGGCCGCATCCACTAGCTCCATCGCACGCGGGTCGAGCATCGGGATGTCGATCAGCGAGCTGCCGAGCGCGAGCGCCTGGCGGGTCACCTCGTCGATACCTTTGAAGAACTCGGCGCCGTTGTATCGGTTGAGCACGATGCAGTGCTTCGAGCCGGCAAGCAGCTTGGCCACCTGATCGATCTCGCCGAACGAGTCCATGGTCGAGCCGATCACGTGCATCACGGCGCTGTTGATCGCGCCCGAGCGGACCATCTCGTTGTAGCCGACATCCTCCAGCAGGGAGAGCGTGTCGGTCAGCAGGCCGGCGCGGATGTCGATCAGGGTGATCGAGGACGAGTCTATGTTGTCGAACACCTTGGCCTGATCATCCGAGTCGCGCAGGTTCACGATCTCGGTGATCTCGCTGAAGAAGCGCTTCAGGCTGCCCTTCGGGCTCTCGGTGTCGAATGCACGGACCGGCAGCCCCTGGGCGCCGAAGTAATCCAGCATAGCTCGAGACAGCGTGGTCTTACCGACGCCGCCCTTGTCTGCACCCACAACGACGACCGCGGGCTTCTCAGCAACGAAAGGCATTGTTCTATCCTTTTGGGGATCTGGAAGTCGCGCAACTTCCCTTGGGTGGACCGGCTCAGCCTTGATGGACACCGGTTCTGAAATGACGGCCGGAGCGTCCACGATGGGATCCGGCTCCGGCTCTGGTAGTGGCGTGGCGACGTGCGCCACAGGCTCGTGTATTGGTGCCGGCTCTGCCCGTATGGGCTCCGGCTTGTCGTGCGGAGCAGCCACAACGATCGGCGGCTGCCGCATGAGCACGGCGATGCGTTGCCGGCGCACATCTTCTTCGAGTGGACGCCGGCTTCCCATCAGTGAACGCTCTCTGGTTTCTCCTCCGCCTTCGGCTTCTTTGCGCGGCTCGCGAGTTCGAGCAGCTCGTCCTCCGACATCTCGGAGGCCTCCTTGCGGACGTTGAGGTTGGTGTGGTTCTCGTCCTTCTGGCCGAGGTAGTTCTTGCCGAGGAAGATGGAGGCCGGCGCGTTCTTGTCGGCCAGTGCCATCTGCTTGCGTCTCAGGGAGACCTTGGCGTGCTGCAGCCCGTCATCCCAAACCTCACGCGCCTCAGGATAGACGTTGAAGAAGTTGGTCAGGGTGCGAGGGCTTACGCCGAGGATTGCGGCAGCCTCGTCTTGTGTGCCGAAAAGGCGGGCGATCTCAGCCAGAGCACGAAGCGTGTCCTCATCAGGTTGAAGTTTCGTCTTGCGACGACCGATCGGTCGAGCGAGAAGCTCATCGAGAAACTCGGTCTCCTTGGCATCCTTCTCGGCGGCGGCTTTGGCTGCTGCCTCGCGGGCAGCCGCCTCCTCTTTCGTCGGCCGGCCGCGGCGACGCTTGGGCAGGTCGGTCATTTTTGTTCTTCTTGTTCAGTGGGGCTTGTCGTCGACCACCGCGGCGCCCTCGCTGACGAGGTCCTCGATCGCGATCGCGGTCACGAGTCCCTCTCCAGGCCATTCGACCAGGATGTATTCGGCTTCGTTGTGATCGTCGGTCTCGTCGTCGAAGCGATCGAACATGGCGATGATCGGGACGGCCAACCCGCCGTCATAGACGATCGACATCGTGTCGAAGTCGACCGTGGAGCCTATTCCTTGGCCCCGGGGATCGCCGTTCTGATCCATTGCAAAATCTCGGCCTTGGAGCCGGCGCCGACCCGGTTTGCGATCACGACACCCTTGTCGATCGCGACGAGGGCTGGGATCTGGTTGACGCGGTAGAGCTGAGCGGCATTCATGCACTGCTCGACGTCTGCGACGTAGAAATCCACCTTGCCGTCGAGTTGCTTCTCGATGTCATCCAGCATCGGCTTCATGGCCTTGCAGGGCTTACACCATCGCGCCTCGAACTTGATGACGACGGGATGCTTGGCCCCGTGGACCGTTTCGAGTGTGGTGCTATCCGTGATAGATTTCATCGGCTGAAGATCTTCTTGAAAGCTGATACTCCGCCGATACCGCAGACGGTCAGGATGATGTTGTTCTGCATGTTGGCGTACATGCCGGGCAGCGAAGCGACGTTCCAGCTACCGATTTCGTGGCCTAGCAGCGGCATAGAGTCGAAGACCACAGCTGCGGCGTGAGACAGGAAGACGCCGAACGCCACCGGCACCATCCAGGCCGTGAACCAGTGCTCACGATCTTCAGACCGCTGCTGGTTCACCATCTTGGCGAGTTCGATCCTCGCCCTAATCTCCTCGACGTTGAGCGTGGTGTCGGCGCCGACAGCAGCTTTGTATTTCTCAAGGTCGCTGTCGGTTTTCTTGTTGAGCCAGGTCAGGAAGCCGTTGGCCAGACCCGGGATGAGAGAGAGTAGAGCCCACATAATCGTTATCCGTTGAAGCCGTTCGATCGCGCCCAGCTCAACAGGGCCTCGATCTCCGCCTGCTGCGCCTTGATACCTTCGATGAGCACGGGAACGAGCTTGTCGTAGGCGACGGTGCGCCAGCGTTTTCCGTCGTTGCCATCGTCTGGGATTGAGAGATTGACGAGTTCGGGCAGGACAGCCTCGACCTGGTCGGCCAAGACGCCAATGTCACGCCCGCCGGGCCTTCCGATCAGCTTCGTCTTACCATTCCAGGTGAAGCGCACGCCGTCGAGCTGCCCGATGATGTCGAGTGCATCTGCGATCCTGACGACATCGTCCTTCAGGGCAGGATCCGAATAGGCCGTGATGTTGCCGCCCGCAGTGACGTTGCCTGACGGGTCCGAATAGAAGGACCACGGTGCACGAGACCAGCCACCGAACCCGAAATAGCCGTCGGCTCGGATACCGAGCTTCAGCGCGTACGAATCGTTCCAAAAGGTTATGCCGGCGAGGTTGCTGTCGCCGCTGCTGGGAGCGCGACAAACGAAGCTGCCCCTCGTCGCTCCGCCGTCTTGCGACATGGCCATGCTGGCCGAAGCGCCGGTCAGCGCCCCCGTCAACTGGATTGAGCCGTTGAGCGGCACATAGTTTGCCGGGTTGAAGTTCCCGCCGTGCCAGACGGCATTGCCGCTTACAGTCAGCGTCGTGAAGGCACCATTGGTAAAGCGAGAGTCGTCGCCCGCAGCGACAGTGCCCGAGGCAGTGCCGACGTTTCTTGTCGCCGCGCCACCGAGGCCGGAGATGTCGCTGTACGACAGCGTCACCGCACCGACGCGACCGGCAACGCTGGTCACTTCCGTCGCAAGGCCGTCGATCTTATCCCAGGTGGTACCGTTGAAGACGATGCAGTCGCCTTGATTCCACTGCGAGATGCCGTCGATCGCAGTCGTGCCGGCGACCGAGACCTTGTACAGGGTGCCCTTCTTGCCGGTGCCAGAGGCGAGAGCCGGCGTGTTCGTAGAGGCGTTCCAGGTACCTTGATAGTTCACAGAGCCGATGAGTGGCGCCACCGCGTTGGTGACGTAGGCCGTCGTGGCAATCGCCGTGCTGTTGTCGCTTGCGGCCGGCGTCGGAGCAGTCGGGGTGCCCGTGAAGGCCGGCGAGTTCAGCGGAGCCCGCGTCGTATCGACAGGGTGGACGTGATCCTCGTGTGCCCACCTCGCGCTCGAGCCGACCGTTCCGGAGCCACTGGGCGCGAGAGGTGTCGCTGTGCCGATCTTCGCGTCAACATAGGCCGTCGTCGCGATCTTGGCCGAGTTGTCGCCGGCCGCCGGCGTCGGCGCGGTCGGAGCGCCCGTAAAGGCCGGAGACGCAAGCGGCGCATAAGCTCCCAGAGTCGAGGTCAAGGTCGACGAGGTGACGTACAGGGCCAACGTGGTCGTCAGCGCGGTGGAAGTCACGTAGCTCGCCAGACTGGCGCTCACATAAGCCGTGGTGGCGATCTTGGTGCTGTTATCCCCGGTGGCCGGTGTTGGCGCGGTCGGATTTCCAGCGAATTCCGGCGAGTTCAGCGCGGCGCCGCCGAGATTGTGGAGCGCCGTCGAAGCATTCGCGACATCCGACAGGTTGTTGACCGACAGCATGTCGCCGAGACCAGGAACACCTTGATCTCCCTTCGGACCTTGCGGGCCGACATCGCCCTTGTCACCCTTTGGACCCTGGATGCCCTGAGGGCCTTGGTCGCCGGTATCGCCCTTCGGGCCCCTGATGCCCTGGATGCCTTGGGGACCCTGATCTCCGGTGGGGCCTTTGTCGCCTTTCGGTCCCTGAGGACCGATGGCGCCATTATCTCCTTTGTCGCCGTTATCGCCTTTGTCGCCCTTGGGACCATTCGGACCAATGTCACCTTTGAAGCCCTGAGGGCCGCGGAAAGGCCCGATGCCGATCCAGATGCCCTGGCTCCAAACCCATCCTGTGCCCGTCGCAGAGACGACATATGCGTCACCGTCTGGAGCATTAATCGGCAGATCCTCGTAGGCACCGACCTCGCCCTTCAGTAAAAAGCCACGGCCAGGCTCGCCCTTGTCGCCCTTGGGACCAGGTTGACCTGCGGGACCGGGGTCGCCCTTGATGCTGGGGAACATGTCCCTGAGCTGTGTGAGCGAGACGGTCCTGATCTGGTTGTTGACGAGGATGTCGATGGAGACATCATCCTCGTTCGGCCCTGATGGCGGACCGTTCGGCGCTTGCTGAGAGGCGAGAGCGATCTTCCGGTTGAGGAGGAAGTACTTCGCGCCCTCTGCCGTCAGCTTAACAATGGAGTTAGCAGGGTAGAAATCCGTGCCAATGTAGATACCGCTCGGTGCCAGCACCCGATAACGCAACGTGCTCATTGTTCTTCTGTTTGTTGGCACCAGGGGAGAGACTCGAACTCTCGCAGCGCAGTTTTGGAGACCGGCCGCCTACGCCGGAGGACCCTGATACGATCATTTGTTGTGTGGTGACGCCTGCCAGATGAAGTCGTGCCACTCGACAGGGCTGAGTTCGATGAATGCCTCGGAAGAACCCCGCACGGTCACACGCACAATTCCGGTCTCTGGCTCACGCTGCGCGTGGATCGAGCCGTCCGTCTTGGTGAGTGCTGCTATGCAGTCCATTGGCAATTCTCGTATTGAACGGCGCACCAGAGCCTGAGATTGAAACGTGGTTCGTGCTCTTGTCCGTACACTGCGACGCCCCGGAAGGGCCGTGCGCCGATAGGCCGTGAGGCCTCTTTGAAACTGGTGCCGAGGGCAGGACTCGAACCTGCGACACGCGGATTATGACCCCGCCGCTCTACCACTGAGCTACCCAGGCAAATGCCCGTCACACATGGGGGGGTGACGGGCGTGCTCGCACCGCGAGCGCTCGGCTTGACACATGGCATCATTTACCCCCCCACCCCTATGTCTTCAGGTGACAGTCGGCGGGCACCGAGAAACTCAGGTGTCGTAGCATCTATCCCAGTCGAACCATGAGTCGAAGATCTCGTCTTCGTCCGGGACCAGTTCGAGCGCGAGAAGCTTGGCGTCGGAGCGCTCTTGCAGCTTGCGACGCTCATCTCCCGTGGAGAGATGACACATGCATCGCCATCGTGTTCGTCGTCCCATGAAGAGCCTCAAATTCATGCCCATGAGCGACCCGACTCCTATCGTCTTTAGGGGCTTGTGGGTCAGCAACGCCACGGCGCGGTTCCCGCGCTGGATGCTTGATTGGCATCGTCGCTCGATGGGGCTTGTATGTCGGGATTTCCGCCCGATGTCCCTGAGCGCTCAGGGTCTGCCGGCACGCAGCGGGGGCGACCCGAGCCGTGCCGGCGGTGCTCACTTGTCCTTGCGATCCTCGAAGTGGATCATGGGCTGCAGCAGCGCGATGTAGAACGGCAGCAGGCCGATCACAACGGCCGCAAGCTCTGCGCTCATATACTGGGTCAGGAGCGGCTTCAGGTCGATGACCTGGAGCTGCTGCAGCAGAACCGGCGTGGCGCAGGTGAGAGCGGCGATGAAGGCATGCCAACGAATCCGCACTCGAGCCCGAAACTCTCGTACCTTGTCCATTGTTCTTCTTCTTGGTTGGCGTTTATGGGGCTCCGAGGTTTTGCAGCCGGTGGGCGCCGGCTGATTTGTTCTCGGAGCAGCACGGGGCGGGTAAAGGAGGCAAACCCCGCAGCCGTGCGGCCGGGCCGGGTCAGACGGTCTGCGCTATTTTTGGCGCAGCTCCCTGTTACACAACAGCTCCGGGTATTCGTGTTCGTCAGCCGGCGGCCTTGCGACGCGCCCGCGCTTTGCGCTCCAGGCGCAGGTCGGTGATGATCCTGGCCCTGGAGACCTTCTTCTTCTTTTTCTTCTTTGTGGCCATCAGGCGATATGCTCCTGCGGGAGCCGCCAGTGCTGCGGCAGCGCGTCGATCGCCATGCTGGTGCTCGGGATCAGTTGCTCCAGAACCCAGTCGCAGTGCTCGTCCGAGACGCCGCGGGCCGGGTAGACCAGCAGGGAGTTCGAATACAGCTTGGCGATCTTCTGCCCGTATGTGACGGGCTCCCAGTCCTTGGGGTCAAGTCGCAGCCAGGCGATCATCACCTCGGCGTGCTTCTTGGTGTCGGCAACCATTGCGTTGCGCATGGTCAGTCTTTCTGGGCAATGGCGCGATCGATCCAGGCATAGATCGCTGGATTGTCGCGGCGAGCCATGATCATGACCGGCGTCAGCCGGTTCACGACGGTCTCCTCCTGGGCGCGGCTCTTGAGCGAGGCGGCGTGCCAGCAGGCATGATTGATCTCGTGTTCGAGGACTTCAGCGAACGATGAGTCCGGAAGGTCGTCTCGAACGTGGATGATGAAGTTGAAGCGGTCGCATAGACCCATCAGGTCTTGCTCGTCCGCGACAGCGGGATCCCAGTGCTCCAACTGGTAGACGAAGATCCCGATCTTGATCGTCGACGGAAGCTGGCGGCGATCCGGCAGAACGCCGCGTGTCATCTCAGGTCGTCCTTCGTGCAGTCACGCGCGATCAGGCGAACCTTCGTTCCCTTGACCCAGATGACCTCGGGGTGCGGGATCTCCGGCCGGTCACCATTCCAGCCCATGCCCCTGACCATCTTGCGGACCCGCGGCGGATACATCCGCCACATCAGAGACGACATCTCGACGGCGTGCCCTTCCCTCATGACGCCATTCTCATCGCGCCATCGCGAGGTCGCGGTATGGAAGCCGAATGCTGCCGCCTGGGTGGCACAGAACTGAGCACTGGGAAGCATTCCGAGCATCATGATGCATGCGGAGGCGCAGTCGCCATCGACCACCACTGCCTCTCCTGAGGCCCGCAGACGGGAGTATTGGTCGATGAAGTCGACGATCTTCCCGCCGGGATCGTTCTTGATCACAACGGTGGCTTCGGCATGGGTAAAGACAAGCGCAAAGAGCCCGGCCAGAGCCAGGCGGACCAGGGCTTTCATGTCGGGGACTCCGGCTCGTCTCAACGGGCGGTTAAATGCTGGAGCGCATCTCGGCGAGGTTGAAGGTGAAGGCGCGCTCGATCGAGGTTTGCCAGACCACGTAGCTGAAGAGGAAGATCGACAGCGGGAACGGCATCAAAGATCCTCGTCCTCGTCTTCGATGTCCTCGAACATCGCTTCGAGCGTTTCGCTGATCCGGATTCCGGCCTGCTCGATGCCATCGCCGATATTGCAGATTCCTTGGCCGACACTGGCCAGGCCGAAATAGATCGCCAAGGCGATCATGAGGGTCTCGATGAAGCTCATTGTGCCTCGATGCAGAACAGGTTGTTGATTTTGTCAGTGGCCTCGTGTGCCTTGATGACGGCAGCCAGGTTCATGGCAGCGGAACGGGTCAGCAGAACCGCCATCGCGATGCCGAACAGCCCGGCGGTACGCATTGATCAGATGATCGTGAGATGTCCGCAGCGGACGAGCCGGGTCATCCAGGCCTTCACCTGGCCCTCGAAATCGATCATCTCGCCGCCGCTGGTCTGCCAGTGCGGGCGGATGATCACGATGCGATCGAACTGATAGCTGCGCGGGCTGTCGCCGTGCCGAAACACGCGCCAATGCCGGGTATCAAGATCAAACGCTGAGATGTATTTCTCGGCAATGTCCGTGCTCGCCGCGATGATGGCGTTCCTCATGGAACAGTCCTTGAATTGGAGCGAGGGGCGGGACTCGAACCCGCAACCTTCTGCTTGGAAGGCAGACGCTCTACCGTTGAGCTACCCCAGCAATGAGATCTTGCAGCCGCTTCTCTTCCTGGCGGCACAGGGCTTGGCCGAGATCGGTGCGACGCTTCGGGTCTGTCAGGCAGGCCTTTAGATGCTTGATCTCGATCGGGATCAGAGAGGTCTTCATGCCGATTTCCTTGTTACGGCCAAAAGCCGAGCCAGATGCCCCAGCCATGGATGACGCCAACAGGCCATGCGATGGTGCCGACGAGCAGCAGAAGTGTGCGACCATCCTTGATGGTGGTTACGCCATGCGTGATCCAGGCGCTGGCCGCGATGATCAGGCAGCCGAAATACCAGTAGAGTAGCGTTGGGCTCAGCCTCATGATTCCTCATACGTTGGGTTGCCGAAGACTGGGCTCGAACCAGCGCATCCCCTGCGGGCATTCTCCCACTGAACTACTTCGGCGGAGGTGGCAGGAAGGGCTCCTCGAAGAGCCCCCTTTCCATGGCGACGGCGCGCATGGCTTTGAGGACGTCGTCGATCCGACGTTCCTTGATGGCGCCGACCGGCGTCAGGCCGCCGAGCATCTCATTTCCGCGGGCCATCCAGGCCTGCGCTTCGACCGTTCCGACCACCTGGTCCAGATGCTTGATGACTTGGTAGGCCTGCATGGCGAGAGGCGATGTCGAGATCGGATCAGGCTTCGTCATGTCGAAGCACCGTTCGTGGTCCAGCCGATGCAGGATCGTAGATGCAGGCGATCTCGACCGCCTGTTCAGCATCCGCTCCGGCGCACATTGCGCCGAACGCATACTCCTTGCCAGATCCGATCGCAGTCCAATTCACCTTGCAGCGGTATGAACCGCCTTGCTCGAACACATCCACCTCCGGCTCACCATTCCTGGCGATGAGCCCGGTGTCGTATTCGCTCAGCTCCGGCGGATCTCCGATCTCACCAGCCAGAAACCAGCGGTGAAAGGCCTGAGCCCAGTTCAAGTTGCCAGAGCAGCCGCAAAGGGCTCCGTCGTCGCGCCTTACGATCTTGGTGACATGGCCAAACTTCGTCGACCCCTTGATGATGAGGGTGTCGGCCGCCATGACGCCGCTCTTGTAGGCAACTGTGGTCATGCGCCAGCCTTGATGAGCTGACAGCCGTAGTTCTGGCCGCGCTTGATGAACTTGAATGAGCCGGTCACCGAACCCTTGACGAGGTGCGGGATCATGGCCTCGAAGTCCTTCAGGAAGACGATGACGATCTTGCCGTTGTGGTCCTTGAAGTCGAAATAGGCGGCGGACCTGCCGCGGCTATAGCCGACATAGGTCAGCGTCGCCACGAACGGAGCGTTGTCGCGCCATTCGAGATCAGTCATCCAGCTGTCAGCCCAGTGCTGCTGGTTGCCATCCTTGTCGAATGGGATCTGGTATTGCCCCTTCGGCATCAGCGCTTCCCTGCCTCGACGTCTGCGACGAGAACCATGAAGGCAATCGCGATAGCGAATCCGATCAGGATCTGTGTGATCTCATGCGCGATCATGTTCACGCTGCCTCCTGCCGGCGGCGACGGCGGCGCCCGGGTACTGGCGCCTCAGCGGTCGTGACTGCATTGACCGCAGCGCTGGTGATGTCGTCCTGGACGGCTTCGAGCGCCTTCTCCATCGCGTGGAAGAGCAGGAACTGGTGAACTAGGTCGTCGGAGACGTCATGATGCTGGATGGTCATCTCCTCGTGAGGAACGATGTCCGGCCCGATGGTGAGCGGCATCAGCATGTTCCGCGACTCGTCCCGGCGCAGCTGGGTCATGCCCGGCCGCCAGGTGCCGTGGCGCGTCCACAGCTTCAACTCGTCGTCGAAAGCCATTTGCGCCTTCGAGATCAGTGCAGCACTCACGCCCATGAGGTCTGGCCTTCTCGCTTTGAAAGGGTGAGCCGGGCTGCCGTTGGCGAGCACCGGTCTCTGGGAAACTGGTTCAGAACGGCCGATGCCGTTTGGGCTGCTCTGGCTTGGAGCGCCCGTTGATCTTCTCGACGAGGTGAGTGCCGAGAGCGAGAATCGTGATGAGGATCATGGCGCAGAAGCCGAGGGTGACGAGTTTGAGGACCAGCTGGCAGAGGACGACGACGAACTCGATGTCAGCGAACATCACGACCGCGCTCCCGGAGGCATGCCCATCCACTGGGCGAGCCAGAACACTCCGAGCACGGCTGCACACACGGCCGGCGTCAGGACGAGGGAAACGAGGGGAGCCACAGGTGATCCTTTCCGCGCCGTCCCCCGGGGCTCGCCAGCGGTGGAGGCCGGCGTTCCCGGGATCGGAGCGAACTGTGAGGTTTCTTGAATTTGCAGGAATGCCAATCTAGCGCTTCTGTACCCCAATACACGACATTCGTCAAGGGGTGAATGCAAAAAAGCAAATACAGATGCAAATCACGGAACCTGATCGTCCCTGACCGGCTGCAGATGACGTGGCCGGCGCCCGCCGCCAGGCGGAAATGACATGGTTGGAGTGGGGGTTATAGTGAGGGTTCTAGTATACGGTTATTGGTGTCGGCCAGTTTGACAGGGGGTGTCGGCGTATTTGACAGGGGGTGTCGGCCGGTTTGACAGGGGGTGTCGGCCTGTTTGACACCCCCCTCACCGCCGCGGCGTCCTGTTTTGGTTCAGATCTGGGCGCGATAGCGCCCTCGCCCTATGCCCGGTTTTGACCCGGGCATAGTCGAGGGCAAACCTCAGCGTTCTTGGGACGGAAAGCATGGAGCTCACCCGCCGGCCCGATCGAAACCGGCAACATGAAGGTGGTTGGCACGTCTACTTTGGCGACGTTCGGGTCGGGCACATCGGCCGGCGATCCGGCGTTCCGACCGACCTCCAACAATGGGGATGGAGCTGCGGCTTCTACCCGGGTTGCGGCCCAAGCCAGACCGCCAACGGATCAGCCTCGAGTTTTGAGGAGGCCAAGGCTGGATTCGAAAACGCTTGGCAGAAGCTACTGCCGAACTTGAAGGACGCCGACTTCGAGGCCTGGCGGAAGGATCGAGACTTCTCTGCCTGGAAGCAGCGTATGTGGGACGAGAAGTGCCGGCTGCCGACGCAGAACCCGAACGGGATCTCGCGCTGCTTCTGCGGAGAGACCATCACGAACGCCGACTACAGCCGGCACATCCATACAGCTCACAAGGGGATTGGGGCATGAAGCTCACCGAGGATCGTCCGTACGCCAAGCCGGAAGCTGCCGCTCGCCGGCTGATGGAGATCGCGCGAACGGTCGTGCCGGTCCAGGACGGACGCATTCACATTGAGAAGATCAACGGCCCCTTCCTGCTGGTCGATGGAGGCAAGCCGGCTGAGTATCGCGCCGGCCTCGATCTCCTGCTCGCAAGAGGCATCCTGGAAATCCACGAGAGCGGCACTTACGTGAGGATCCTGGATCATTCGGATGCAAGTTTGCCTGCGCTGTAGCAACGCCCGTTGGGTCTGTGAGGCCCACCCAGATCTGCCGTGGGGCATCGCAGATCATGCGTGCGGTTGTGGAGCGCCTGGTGAGCCCTGCCCGCTCTGCAATGTGGGGGACGTCCCACTGATGCCGGACGGATTCGTCGCTGAATCGGTTGTGGATGGCCACCTGCTCGATCTTCAAGATATTGACGAGGTGGAGGAGCTTCTCGTAAATATTGAACGACTGAAAAAGCCAACGTGATCAACCAGATGGATGATCGCTATGACGGACATAGCGAACGAAGTCCTAAGACCAATTTTTACGGCAACATTTCATTAAGGCCATAGGTGCAGGATCAAAGGTAAGCCAGGTCGTTCAATGGCCCGGTGAAACGGGGAGAAGTGTTTCCACCACCTCTCCCCATTCCGTAACGCCTTTGGAGCACCTCAGATGCTTATTCCCAAAGACGACCCATGGCGGTTCATCGAGATACTTCTCGATCTCGCCAAGCTTATCCTGTTGATCTTCCGCAGGTAAGCCACTACTCGACACGAAGGCCCCGGACCCCCGGGGCCTTTTTCGTGAGCTTCGATAGAGTTAAGAATGGTCTATTAGGAGTTAACGAAGGGTCAATTCTGTGGCACCTAAATACCGTTGCAGCAATTTTCCGTTGGCGTTTGCTCCCGCGAGCTGACGCGGAATGCCCTGGTCCAGTGCCTTCGACGATCCAATCCCCCTCCCCAATGGCAAGCACGCGAAAACGTTGCGTGAGGCTGCTGACTACATCCTCAGCCTGCCAGAAGCTGAGCAGCAGCACCGTGCTTGGCAGCCGGCTATCGAGATCTTGATCGGCGCCGCAGAGGGGCGTGATTTCATGCTGCACGCCTGGATCGCGATGAAGCAGGCTCTTGGCAAAGACATGCCTGCTCCCGAGTCCCCGAAGAAAAGGGCGAAGAGCTATCGCATCATCCGGTAGCTCACACCGCTGACGGTGGATT
Organism: Bradyrhizobium sp. SZCCHNR1017; assembly: GCF_032381375.1. NCBI lineage: Bacteria > Pseudomonadati > Pseudomonadota > Alphaproteobacteria > Hyphomicrobiales > Nitrobacteraceae > Bradyrhizobium > Bradyrhizobium sp. SZCCHNR1017. Next base: position 91,903 of record NZ_JAUHIR010000008.1, read on the forward strand.
TGGTAGCGGAGAAACAGCCGCTGGCCGAGGCCTGGAATGTCTCTGGCCACGACACCGATTTCCCCTGTGTCTTCCGCGGAACTCCTGCCGGCAACGGCGCTCCTGAAGCGGAGACCATGTCGGCCGCCCGGCAAGCAGGTCGTCGAGCACAAAGCTGATCACCTCGACCAGCTCGACGTTGGTCATAAGGTCGATCTCGGCGTTGGCCTCAACGCGGTTGTGAATGCGCTCGTCGATCAGGTGGGTGCGAATGCGTTGGACAAGGCTAGGCATTAATATCTCCAGTTCGGAATGTCAGAAATGTACCAGAAGAATTTCGTACCCGCAATGTTCTTTTTTGATCATAGGTAACATATTGCTGTTCGGCCACATTTGCATTTCATTTGCATTTATGCTAACCGGACGAGATGCAGCTTCACGACGTGCAAATTCACGACATCGAGATCATTGAAGTGAGCAAGGCCGCTCGCCTGGTCGACAAGTTCCATGGGGCCGCAATCTGCCCGATGCTCAAAGCGCAGGCGCTGTCGGAAAAGCAGATGATCCAGAACCTCATCATGGCGAGGCTCGGGGCGGCGACAGTCGATGAAGCTCAGGCGATCTACCTCTGCGACCGGGTGATCGCTGCTTGCGAGAGGGCGATGCCGTGACGGATGTCACCCAGCTGATTTCCGATGCCCTCGCCAATGCCGAGGCCGTCAAGTCGGCCAACATGATCGGCGTCCGCATGCGCGATGAGACGCGCCGCGAGGTCACGCTGACCACGATCATCCAGGGCAGCCCGCTCGCCTGGATCGCCTACAATGCCAACCAGCTCGACGAGCTGATCCGGCTGCTCATGGCATACCGTGCCGACATGGTGTCGGAATGACCGACGTCACCCGCGCCTGCGACACCTGCAAACACCTCAAGGTGCCGGCAAACCCAGACCACGCCAAGCACTATCGCGTCTGCACGGTCGTCACGCCGCTGCCGGCGAACATGCATGTCTGGAACAGGGCCTCGATGGAGGGCCGCGTGGAGGGCGCCGACCGCTGGATCACGACCCACTGCGTCGAGACCAAGCTCGGGCTCAAGGACTGCGAGCTGCACGCGCCACTGGACGGGAAGGATGAGCGCGAAGCGCTCGCCGGCTATGAGTTGCTCGCCCACCTGGGGAGCATGATCGCTGCCGAGGAACTGAAAGTGCGTGACCGGATCGCCAGTGCTCGCAATGAGCTGGCGGCCGAGCGCGCCTGGCACGAGTTTCATCAGGCCGTGGAGCCGATCCGCGCCGAGATCCGCCACCTCGTCAGCCAGCTCGCCGCGATCGAGGCCTGCAAGCCGCGGCCGGTCCTCATTCTGAAAGATCAGGCCGGAGCCCTCGCCACATGAGACCGACCCTGATCGTCTACGCACACCCCGACACGCTGCAGATCCTCGCCGAGACCGGCAAGCGCTTCGCCGGAGGGCGGCGCAGCTTCCGAGACCGTCTCCACGCAGCCTGGCTGGTATTCACCGGGCGGGCCGACGCGCTGATGTGGGATTGGTAGCTGTGGACGACTGGCAGTGGACCTACCGCATACTGAAATGGTTCGAGCGGCAGCGCGATGAGCACGGCGACAATCCCTGCCCCGGCTACTGGTCGAACTGCATCCTGAACTATGCCGAGGCCCTCGACATGGTGTGGTGTTGAGCGCGGCAAGGGCGTATTATCACTCCATGCCGATAGAGTTCCTGCATGGCCGTGTGCTTGATCCCGAGGAGCTGGAGGAGATCCGCCAGCAGATCGAGGAGTTCGATGCGATCGACCCAGAGGTCCGCGGCATCGTCGAGCGAAACTGGCCGCATCTGCTGGCGAAGCTAACGCCCGATGATGATTCATAGAGTAAGCGCTCGCTACACTTGCACGGCGACAGCTCACCTGCAAATGTGAGTTCCTGGGGGAAAGCGGGGGGGCTGGAAGTGGATTATCACTTGGAGCGCGAGCTGCGGCTGCACACTGGGCCGAAGCACAAGAATCTGTACAGCTGGGCGATCAACGAGTTCAACGACAAGGGGAATAGGGTCGGTGAAGATCAGATCCCATGGCCTTGGTCGCAGCATTTCATCGCCACCTCCGCCGCTTTTGCTGACAGCATCGACCTAAAGACCAAGTACGGGTCGCGGGACGCTGCGCCCCCCACACGCGAGATCACCGAGCGCCAGGTCATCTCCGTGGGGTTGCGCCCCCGAGATGATGGATGGATCTCTGGGACCAAGTTCTCGATGTTCGGCACGGACCGCGCTATCAAGTCCTTCGAACTCGCCATTGAGCCGCTCGCTGACCCGGCAGAACAGGAGAACTGCACGGCCTGGGGCACGGTGTCCTACACATCGGAGATCGACTTCAGAAACTCGACGACCGACGACTGTGTGGTTTTCTATCTCGCGGTCAAGCCGGAGACGTTCGCTCGCTACGCCGCAAAGCTCGCGGCCGGATCGGTTGATGAGATCGCCTTCCGTGTTAGCTCAGTGGCCGGCTTTTATGCCGAGTGGAGCCCGGGCATCTCGACCAGCCGCGTGAAGGTTCTAACGCGCGGCGACGAGCACCGGGTCCAGCTGCCTGAAGACGTGGACTTCGAACCGCCGCGGCTCGGTGAGGTCGGAGCGGCGGCGCTGCACATCAATCGGCGCCTCGAGTTTGCAAAGCAGGCCGCCGAGACGCACGATGATCAGGAGCCGGCCCGCCATGGCACGGTGCTGGTGGCGCCCGAGACGAAGCCGGCCGTCGTCGCGCCCGACCCGCAGACCCTGAAGGCGCTGAAATCACTCAAGCGCGCCGCGTGGTTCATCGTCAGCCTGCTCACGCTGATCTTCCTCGCCCTGGTGCTGAGGAGCTGAGCTGGCCTGGGCCGCCCTCGCCAGCCGCTGGGACGCGAACCCTTGCTCTCCTATAGTAGCGCGGAGCGCTCGCCGGAAATGGCCTTTTGGGGCGCCGCGTGCTACAATGAACCTCCAGAACAGGGTGTGGTCTTTTTTCAGGGCCGCTCCTCCAGCGGCTGGATATCTAGTGGCATGAGCAAGAACGTCTGGGTCAGTCGCCAGTTCGGCAAGTACCACGTCGGCATGTGGCTGCCGATCAAGAGGCTCCTCGGCCTGGGTTTCCTGGTCTATCTTGGCTTCGCCTTCGCCGGTCTGATCTCCGTAAGCAATAAGATCGACAACGACAAGGAGTTCTACGCCCAGAAGCCGGTCGTCATGGTGAACAAGTGGACCTGCACAGAGGACCGCGAACGCATGCCGGAAGGTCTTAAGCGAATGGGCATGGAGCAATGCTGGTCCACTGAGCGCAATGCTCGGGGCGACTACCGATACGAGGCAGTCGGCGCCACCTCCATCGTCAAGGCACGCATCAAAGACTAGGCTGGGTTAGCGCGAAGCGCTCGCTGCAAATGGCCTTTTAGGCGTGGCGGCGCTGGGATGAACCTCCCGAAAGGGGTGGGGTCTTTTTCGAGGCCCCCCATTTGCATTCCTGGGCCGCCCAGGCGCAGCGCGGGCCGTCTGTGAGCGATGCCAGCCAAGGCACCGGAGCAGCGACCAGCCCCGTTTGCGCTCTCCTGCCCCCGTTTCTGCAAGCCGACGAGCCATTTGGCGGGGAGGGTCCTCGGCCAGCGAAAAAGGCCCTTTTGGCGGTTCGAAGTGTGGGGGTGACGGCCATGCCAGCCCCCATGTTCAATAAAAAATTCTGAAAATCCGCACGCCGCACCTCGATCGAGGGAACCTACTATTTGCATACGAGGCATGCACATTTGCATAAATGCAGAATGCAAAAGCTATTAGTTATGTACTTTTCGATATCGTCTTGTTTTCACTGCGCTTTTTCGCGTGAGCTAATAGCTAAGCCAGGAAACTTCTGAATTAAAGAATCGTAAGTCATTGATTTTACTGCAAAATGTTTTTCTTGATCGATTTGCATTATCGACTATTGTCTATTTGTGAATGCAAACGGACTGAACAAACGGAGTTTTCGAACGGACTAAGGTTTCCCGCGCGATACGAGTCTCTCGACTCGGTTGGACTCAGGAAAGTGACCTTTCCAGAGCACGGGAGACCTTTGCCTGAACCTCGAAATTCTCCGGCACCCACCGGAAACAGCATTTAGCAAAGGACAACGGAAATGACTACCGCAACGAATACCACTCCCGCCCGCACCCTTGGCCAAATCGTTCTTGATGCGGCCGTCAGGGCTGTCAAGGCGGACGATGCCGCCGCGTTCACGGGCACCGTTTCGCTGGCCCTTGTCATGGCAAACAAGCAAGTGGAGCTCGCCGAGTCCGATAAGGGAATCGACGACAAGGAAAACAAGAAGGTGTTCCGCGCCTTCCTGAAGTATTTCGCCAGCAAGGGAAACCCGGTGTGGCGCGACACGGATCATTTGGTGTCCGGCTTCATGGCGCTTCGCGACAAGAAGGCGCGTGAGGCTGCCGTGTCCGAATATATCGACGGCGGAAAGAGCGTGAAAACGCAATTCGCCAAGCCGGAAGGCGCCAAGCTCAACGAAGGGCTGTCCAAGCTTCGCACGTGGTCTTTCCGCCTGATGACGGACGTCTGCACCAATCACGCGGACGTCATCCGGGACATGCTGGCAAAGCAGAAGGCCGGCGCATCGGGCGAAGCGCTGGTGCAGAATTTCACGGATTTCGTCAAGCGGACCTATGGCGGTTCCTTCGCCAAGATGACGGCCGCGCTGTCCGTCGACAAGCCGCAAAAGCAGGTTGACGCAATCGAGTCGATCGTCAAGCGGGCGGACGGCATGACGGACGGGGAACTCTCCGTTCTCATTCGGCGGCTCAATGAGATTGTCGCGAAGCGCGCCGCAACGGACGAAACCATCGAGTCGGTGTTCGGCGAAGCCCCGGCGGAAGCCCCGACTCTCATCCCGGCCCAAGCCGCCTAAGGGCAGCACGGCGAAACCAAATCCCGCGGAGTAGACCAAGCCCTGCCCGGCTCACCGGGCGGGGTTTCGGTGCGGTCTTTTTTTTGACTTTTTCCGGCAGGGGCCGGCGCTGACACACAGCGCGAGCTGGCCGGGTTTGGAAATTTTCCCTCAGCCGCAGCTGAGACCCCCACCCTCAAATCTCTGGAGACCTGCGATGGGCAAGCGCTTCATCGAACGCCCCACTGCGCGCCAAATCATCGACCGTGCCGAGCGCGAGGCTCAGTACGAGAGAGCGCTGGACCGCGATCGCGACTGGCTGGCCGCAAACTTCGGCCCACCCCCTGCCCCGCGCCTGCCGACCAAGGCCGAGCTGAAGGCGGCTGAGGAGAAGGCCACCTTCGATCGCTTCTACGACGAGTGGGAGCACAACGAGATCCCAGATCGCCTTGGTAAGACCGGCCAGTACGAGCCGAAGTCGATCTACTCGCCTGCCCCCGCCTCGCGCATCCGCCGTGAAGCGCCTCGCAAGCGTAAGATCGCCGAGCGCACCGAACGCGATTGCATGCTGCCGGACGACATGCGCCGGCACCGCACCTTCCACGTCACCGATGGCCGTGGCCGCGACACCGCGACCATCACCATCAACCCGTTCTCGAAACGGATCACCATCACCGGGGCTGGCTTCCGATGATGCATCCGCGCTTCGAGGAGGCGCAAGGCCGGCTGTCCCGGCTCGGGCGCCACATCCGCGGCCGCTTATCCCGCAAACAGAAGCGGACCTACGCGGCGATGTTCCACACCGCACTCGAGAAGGACGAGCGAGGGGACCAAGCGGTCCGTCTCATCGACGACCTGATCGAGCAGAACCGCCCCCTGAAATGGTGACCATGAGGAATGACTATGGCCTACGCCTTTGATACGCTCGGCTATTCGAAGCGGCTGCAGGATGGGGGTGTCCCCCGATCCCAGGCCGATGCCCAGGCGGAAGCCGCAAGGGACTTCATCATGGCCGAGCTTGTGACCAAGACTGACCTGGCTGCCACCAAGACCGAGCTGACCGCAGCAATCGACAACGCGGTGCTGCGCCTGACCGTCCGCCTCGGTGGAATGGTCGCAGCCGGCATCGCCGCCCTGGCGATCCTCGAGCGCATCCTGCGACCGTAAGGTCTGCCGCCCCTCCATCTCACCTGATCTGAGCAACGCGCTGCACCCTCCGCAGCGCGTTTTTCTTTGCGCCTCCCACGCCCCGCCAACTCGAACACATGGTGACTGCCATGACCATCATCCCTGCCCTCGACTGGCTCAAGCTGGTCTCCCAAGACGACGTACCCGTCCCCGGCCTGTTCAATATCCGCGATCGCTCCGGTCGCATCATGCTCAATCACGACGTGGAGCGCTTCGAGGCCGAGCAGTGGCTCGACTACATGCGAACCCGCTACGCCCCCGGCAAGCCCTTCGAGAACGGCAAGGGCATCCACCCCGATCACGGCTTCCACATCGTCGAGGTCACCGCTGACGGCGCCTACGAGGAGCCCCTCTCCGAGCCGTTTGCAGCGTGAGGCTCGCCATGGGTCTGTTCTCGTACCGCGTCGACCCGCTCTTGAGCGCCATCCTCATCCTCGCAGCCGCAAGCGCCGGCTGGATCACCGGAGGAATTTGGTGGTGAACACAACATCTGGTGCCTGAGGCCTCGAAAAGGGGTCTCAGACCCGGTTTTGGGACCATTTTGCCCCCTCAGCACACTAGATCTGGTGTTTCCAGGGTGCGTTGAGGCGTGAAAATGCAAATTTGTCTTTTATGGCGAGGGAAGGTTGAGATCGACGGACCTGCCGCTCTGGCTGCCGTTTGCATCGATTTGCCGGCTGAATGAGATCGTCGAGACCATGGGGTCCGGTTGGGTCGTAACGCCCTCCCCTCCTGCCTCTCCTGTCCCTGCTGCTTCCCCTTCTCCTGCTCCCTCTCCTGTGTCTGCGCCCTCTTGAGGGTGTGCATGTCCGGCGGCCCGCGAATGGGCAGCCCCTGGAAATTCGGCTGTTTCTTGGAAGTTTCGCCAACTCTAACGCACGGAGCCTATCATGCTCGACATGCTTCAGAAGCTCTATGAGGAGCTTCGCTTCGCCCCCTCGAAGACCCTGGAACAGTGCTACGCCCTGAACGAGGTAGCCTACCTTCTGGGGTCCGGTAACGCCTCTGCCGGCTTGGTCCGGATGGCGATCGAGTACCTTCGGGCGGCCTTCGGAAAATGAGGCCGAAATTCCCTCGCGGGAATTTCTGACGGGGTTTTTGGCGAATTATTTGGGGATTTTCCAGCCCCCGAAAACGCACCGTTCCCAGCCTCCTTTCTCTCACACAATCATGGCGGAAGTTTGCTCTTGCATTTGTTTTCGCCTTCGTGCAAATGCCAATGCCAACGGAGATTCGGCCATGGCCAGCAAGTTCTTCGACGCCACGATCTATCACACCGCCCCGGGCCACGGGGAAACCAAGGTCGGCATCACCTTCAAGCCGGCGCCGTCGCTAACGCAGGACGAGCTGCACGAGATGATCAGCGACCTGATCAAGCTGTCCGCCGACATGTTCGGCGACGACGCCCACCTCTCCAGCTGCGCTCCAGGAGCCTGACCATGCCCGGCCACATCGGCGAATACCTCATCACCGGCGGGATGGTCCTCTCCGCCCTGGCAGCCTTCCTCTACATCTGGAAGGCCTGACCATGCTCAAGTTCCTGATCATCTCCACCATGATCGGCGTCATCACGATCGGCCCGCTGGTCGCCATCGCGGCCACCTGCGCCGGCATCACGAAGGTCGGCGCCCTCATCGTTCTGGTGCTCGCATGAAATTTCCGGAAGGCTCTGCGCCACCGAGCGCCGAGACGATCGCCCGGGTCAACAATCCGGCCACCTTTGTCGTCGCCACCTGGAACCGCATCCCGGCTGACAACAGCGGCAAGCGCGAGGTCCGCTACCTCACGAGCCGTGTGTCCGCTGTCCGGGAAATCGAGCTGTGGAGCATCTGCCGCAGCAACGCGCGTCAGTTCGAAACCGAAGCCGAGGCCGAGGCGGCGATCGCCGCTCTCAAACTTCAACATCTCCACAGGTTGGCCAAGGTCTACCCCAACTGCGAAGCCCACGTGATGACCGGCGGCATCGCCGGCTGGGAGCTGACATGAAGCACGCTGTCCTGGTGGTCCTAGAAGTAAAGGGCAACATCGACGCGGCCGGCCTCGTGAGCCTCGCGATCGACAAGCTCATAGGCCCATGCCGTTCCGCTGACGACGTCATAGTTGGAGACCTTGAAGAGGTTTCAGGCGCAGGCATGGAACTCGCCGACTCCGACAGAGAGATCGACGAGGAGGATGACGATGGCGATGACTAACCAACTCCTCCGCGAGATCGAGCGCGTCCTGTCGCCCGGTCCGACCATCGAGGCCCGCTCCGCCGCATACGAGGCCGAGCTGGTCCGTCGCTATCACGCTGGCGAGTTCCTCACCACCGCTGACAAGCGCGAGGCTCGCCGGATCATCCGCCGCGACATTCGCCACTGAGGAAACCAATGCCCGCCCCTCGTTTCGCCATCGTCCTCGATGCCAGCGACGAAACCGGCTTCCCGTTGAATCGGCTTCCGCGTGACTTCGTCGAGCGCGCTGATCTCGTGGTCACATCCACCGGCAAGGTGCTGAAGCAGCGCTTCGGCAGCTCGACCAACGTCCGTAAAGCGCGCCGCGCCGCGCGCCTTCTCGGAGTGAAGGGAACGAAGCCATGACCACCGCAACATTCCGAGACGAGATCTGGGCGCCGGCCATGACCGCCTCCCGGGTGCTCGAGATCGACGGGTGAGCCATGAAGATCAGGACCTGCTTCCCCTTCTTCCGTCACTCCCTCGGCTGGCGCTGGGAGGGCAACGGCCAACAACTCCTCATCGAGCTGTGGCGTCTGCGCATCTCGGCACACCTCCAACCCAACTGGTGATCCGATGAAACGAACCAAAAGGCAGCAGAAGATCGATGCCGACCGCATCCAGCGCGCCATCACCGGCATGATCATCTCGATGATGGCGATCCCCCGCATCTACGCCCATGCCGAAAAGCTGATCGCCGAGGGCGCGACCGACGAGCAGCTCAAGGCCAGCATCCGCCAGCTCGTGGGAGAACCGGCATGATGGCTGGACTTCCCAACCCGATCCTTTTGGTAGTCGCCCTGATCCTGGATGCGCTCTTTGTGAGGAGGCGAAAATGAGCGGCGCGATGATGTTCGTCGGCACACCCACCGTGGTCGCATCCGGCCAAAACGTTGGGCGATGCACCACGTTAGAGAGATCCCGACAGGTCGGGGATTCCTGCAAGGTTCGTCCAGCAGAATGGTCCTTAACCGATCTGTCGTCCCTGCAATGGAAGTCGGTTGCAGGGAGTTCGGTCTTACGGCATCGGCAAGCGTGGCGGTGATGCCACGCATTACCCAGAGGCTGAGCTAAAGGCGCCCGTCGAGCGCCTGGCTATGAGGCCACCCGAGCAAGACGTGTGAAGTTCGCGACCCGGGAGAAATCGGGAGCGTATTTGGTTTCTGCTACCCGAAAGCAGTGGCGAGCCGGCGCAAACCGGCAACACAACAGGTGCTGACATGAAGCTCTAGCCCCCGCCTCCTCTTATCCCATAGCAGCCCCATCCGGTTAGGCCATCAAGGCATAGTCGCTGCAACAAAACCAAAGCCGGCACTCTCGTCAGACTCGACAAGCTAGATCCCACGCGAAGTGGGTGCCCCTCCGAGCGATACGTCAGATGCCAATCAAAGCCTGCTGATCGCAGCGTCAACCCGACGACGTTAAACCCGGTTCTGGCCAAAGAAGGCCTGCCAACCTCAAGCAAGCGTGATTGCTGAGGCGCTGACCACCGCCAGCGATATTGCGGTGGAGAATTTGCAAGGTGAAATCATGAGCGACGCGCTACTTCGCGGCAACGACCATATCTACCGCAACCTGTATCTGACACACGATGGCAGGGTCGAATCACTGGAAGATATCAACACCGACACTGCCCCAGGTCTGACGCCGGCACAGCGCAAGGCGATCGGCGCGATCAGCTCTGGCGAGGCCGACATCATCATTGCCGATGACGGCACGATCCGGCTGTGGATCCACGGAGAAACGGTCTCGCGGTGAATCGTTAGGCAAGCGGGTCTTAGTCGCGAGCGGCCCTGGCCTGGACCCAATTCTGCCTAGCAGGCCAGGCACCCCTGTTCACGCCCGAGGTGCGCCCCGGGCTTTGCTTGAAGGCAAAAAACAAATGACGCAGCCGCAGCTGCAGCACTACGAAAGATCCAGGCGACGGCTTGCTGATGCCGACATCGCCTTCATGGAAATGGTCGCACGCCCGACCAACCCGATGACGCGCGAGGATCTGCAGGCGCTGATCAAGCTGCGCCCGGATCACTACGGCCGGTTCTCCGGCTGGCTCGACGTTCTGCCGAGTAGAGCAGTCTGATGCTCGCTCTGCAGGTCGCGACATACGAGGCACTCGCCTTCCTCGGTCCGCAGTGGAGCGCGCTATTCGCGGGTTTCGCTGTCGTCATCTGGGGCGAGCTGCACATCACACCGGCCGGCATGGCCTATCTCGAGGCGCTGGAGCACTGACATGGGCACAGCACTGATCCGCCGCGTCCCCGATATCGGGGAAACGTTCGAGGATGGCGATCCTCCGTTCAGACACGGCTTCCGCGTCAGCTCATGGCTCAAGCGGGCAAAGCGCCAGCACGGACTGGCCCAGGACGTTGGGCCTGACAACTGCAAACTCGTGTTCTGCCTGCGAGACGAGGCCGAATACGTCAGCGCATCAGGCGTGTGCGGGATCATCCGCCGCGTCGAGGACGTCGTGATCACCGGCCGCGTGCCATGGAGCGGGGAGTGGATCCAGGAGTCCCGTTCGCGCGCAATCCGGCTCGTCGGCAATGTTGTTTGGTGAAGCCATGCCCAAATTCGAAATCAACGACTGGGTCCGATCTGTCGGGGTCGGCTCGAAAGAATCGTTCGTCGGCCAGATCACCGGCAATTGCAACGGTGGCCAGGATTACATCGTCCGCTGCGCCGAGAACAAGCGCTGGGGACGGTCCGAGGACCAGTTGGAGCTGGTCAGCAAGGGCGACGCCAAGCGCCTGGTCTACGGTTACAGAGGAGCTGCATGATGCCGCGCAAGTTCAAGCACGATTCGGCTGACCGCTACCACTGCAGCTACTGTGGCATCGCCGAGGATATCCATCTGCTCGATGGTGTCCTCAAGGATGAGCAGGACACCGGCAAGCTGTCCTGCATCCGCTGCTATCCGAATGACAGCTGGTGCTGCGGCGCCGTCGAGATGGTGGAGATGAGCATCGCTCCATCCCTCAAGCCCTTCTACGACCAATATGCCGCGAGCGAGCGGTGGAACGAGGCGCACCGTGGCTAAGCAGCGCCATCGCCGTCCGTATGGCCGGCATCGTCGTGACTACGGCTGCTGCCCAGGTCACGACCTCTATCCGTCCGAAACCTACAACAGCCGGCGATCGAAGAAAGCGCGTTCTCGTGACAATGCGAAGATGCACCGCGCATTCCGCCGCACGAGCAAGCAGGAGCTGGCCCATGGCCCGGAAGCCACCGACGAGAGGTTGTCATGAGCGCGTATGAACGCTGCCCCTGCCCGAAAACGTCGCCGTGGGGCGCCATCCAGGACAAGAAGGAGTTGGCGCCTGGCATCTGGCAGATCTCGACCGCCGGCCATGGCGGCATCAAGCTGTCCCGCGAGCGCAACGCCGCGGTGCCAAAATACATGCGGCGCGAGGGCGGCTGGTACGAGGAGGATTGCGAATGGGCGCTGGCCGCTGCCGTGCATCCGATCGGCTTCCAGCGCGTGATCAAGACCGATGGTAAGCCGGCTCGAACCGAGTTCGAGATGGCCATCGAGACATTCCGCCATTGGCATCCTGACGCTTATGAAAACTTTACCGGCGTTCCGCTGCTGCCGGGCGAGTCGCGCATCAAGGATGAGCGGCAGTTCGCGCTCGACAACGAGGGCAACTTCGTCGTCGCTGCAGCCTGGGGCGAGTGGGCGTCATGGGTTCCGGAAGGAAAGGTCGGCGTCATCGCTCGCCGTTCGTCGGACAAGGCCGAGAAGTGGTTCCTGGTCGATGCTGGACTCTATTCGAAGCGGACGGGTTGGGGCTTCGTCATTGATCTGGCTCGCGACACTGAGATCAGCAAGCCGGAGGGTCTGTGATGGAACGCATGCTCTATCTAGTCGCGCCGACCAACGACCAATGCCAATGGGACGAGAATGGCCCGATCATCCGCGACCTGTTCGTCTGGGCCGCGGACGCGAGCGAAGCTGTCAAGCTGTGGCGTGAGTTCAATGACATGGACGGACAGGGCGACACCGTGCTCGGTCTGTCGGAGAAGATCCGCGTGTTCGAAGTTCCGATTATGCCTGCTGGTGCGTCATCGGCTGCGGTCGGATGGGGCGACATTCATTCCTTTGGTGCAACCATCAGCGAACGGAGCGAGCTGTGAGCTACACCCCGCCTGACTACATGGACGACCTCAACCGAGCGCTTAACGTTTCGCTGGACACCGATGACTGCGAGCTGCAGGCGACGGCGGCCATCGCAGAAGTTGACCGACTGCAGGGCATCGAGAAGCTGCTGCGCGACAACCTTGTCCACATCATCGCAGCCCTGGAGCAGAAGCGGGATAGCGACGCCGATAACGACCGTGAAGGCGAAGCTGAAGAGGCCGGCACACTGATCAGGCTGCTGCGAAGCCTTCCCGATCAAGCTACAGCCGAGTCCTACATCGAGGACGAGGAAGAGGGGGACGAAGATGGGAGTGAGTGAGCACGCTTCCGGAACCAGCTCCGGCTGGCGCTATGACAATCCCGAGAACGACAGGATCATCCTGTCGATCTACGGTCCGAAAGGCGCGACCAAGTTCTGCGGCGTTCTTAGCACAATCGACGCCCGCAACCTGCGGGACCAGCTCGATATGGCGCTCAACAAGATCGTCGACGCCAGGGCGAGGACTACGGTCTATGTCGTGGTCGAGAATGCCGGCTACGACGGGGAGCGAGATGCGCAGCAATGCGCCAGCTATGGTGACGCCATCGAGTGGATGACCAGCAAGTATTCTCCAAAGGAGATCGAGGAGAAGCGGATGGCGATCTGTCGCGACATCGCCGGAGAGCGCAGCTACGATCTGTGAATTCTCTTGACTTTTGCTTTGCTTGAATGCAAATCTGCTGCAAACGGAGGGCGGAATGAAAATCTCACTGAAGCGAGCGTTGAAGCTCCGTAAGGAGCTGGAGGCGATGCTCGCCAAGATCGAGCTGCCGACCAACGTCAGCCTGTCGCTGCTGATCCAGCAGAATGTCGATGATCCGGCGGAAATGGTGATCCGACCCGGCGTCCGGACGCTGACGCAGCGCATCGACGAATACATGGCGCTCTCCCTGGTGCTGGCGAACCTGCGCCAGGCGATCGCCAAGGCCAACGTCGAGCAAGGCGTCGAGGCAGCCCTCGCCCAGGCGGCGCACCACAACCGCGTCATGGCGATCCTGAAGAAGCTGGCGTCCGCTGGTGTCACGCCGGCCGAGGAGCAGCTGAAGGCCGAGCTGGCTTTCAGCCTCAGCGCCCTGCAGAGCGCCGAGCGCAGCTATGGCGTGAACCGCGCTGTGAACGTGTCGGTGGTGTTGCCCGAGCTGCGGGACAAGGCCGCCGCGGGCTACATCGAAGCCAAGCGGTCGCTCGAAGCGATCGAAGATAATCGCGCCGGGCTGAACGCCGCGGTGCATCTGGAACTCGCAGAAGGTGATGCAAACCTGCTCCGGCAGACAGGCCTCATCTGACGCAAGTGGGCGGGAGACTTACCGAAGGCACACCGATCGAAAGATCATCATTGGCAAACAACGCCCTCACCCCGAGGTCACAACGCTCCTCGTTACCCGGCTGAACCCGCTCCCCATCGTGTGGAGCTTCGTCACTCGTCCGGTTTTATGAGCGCTCGTTGCTTGTGGTTTGTTCCTCGTTGATCGTCCCTCGTTCGTGCTCTGACGTTCGTCTCCCGCTTCTGACCTGAGCAAGCTCCCGTCGTCTATCGGCAAGGACACCGCCCTCTCAAGGCGGAAAGGAAGGTTCGATTCCTTCCGGGAGCGCCAGGACGCTTAGCAAGCGATTGCATCGGCCGAGGGGTGAATCTGATCGTCGAAGATCAGGCGAGTCCAATTGGGCTCGGTAGCAACAAGCGTGCGTGGGGACGTCGCCCCTCGCCCGATGCAATCCCTGCGATCCACCCAGACATCGCTGACCTTCCGCCCTGCGCTTCATCACGGAACGCAGCACGGAGCGACATGCGTTGCTCTGCCGGACAACCTCCGGCTTTATCACAAGGAGTCTGCTACATGATCAAGAAGTTCGCGTTGCTTGCCGCTGCCACCATGCTCGCTGCACTGTCCGTGATGTCGTCCCCGGCCGCTGCCGGCGACTATACGGTCTACAACTCGGCGACCGGCCAGGTCGGCACCGGCAACCTGCATCTCGAATACACGGCGCCGTCCACGATCGTCGAGAGCGACGTCAAGACCTGGCCGAGCATCGGCGCCGGTTCGATCGACAGCCGGCCGTCGCACAACTTCTCGAAGAAGGCCTACGCCAAGAGCACCATCGTCGAGAGCGATCCGTCGACCTGGTACATCTTCAGCGCATCGGCGCGCTGATCAGCTGAACGTGACTTTCGGGAGGGGAGCAATCTCCTCCCGGATTGCGTTTGCTTTGTGTTGCGTTTGCACGAATTGCGATGCAAATTCGGAGCAGGAGAAGCTCATGTTCGCCTTCGTAACCGGTCCGGAGTACCGCCTGCCCTTCGGCACATTCACCATCTGTCGCTTCCGGAAGAACCATGTGCATCGCGACTTCCAGAACCTCAGCTGGACCGAGCCGATGGACTTGAGCGTCAGCGTCCCGGCGCTGGACCTGGCCGCCATTCACCCCGCCAACAACGACAATGAGAGGGTCGCCTGATGGACCTGCACTGGATCCACAAAGCCAGAGACTTCGCCAAGCACGCCCACGGCTCGCAGCTCCGCAAGTATACCGGCGTGCCGTACTGGCACCATCTGGAAGAGGTGGCCGGGATCCTTTTGCGCCATTCGCAGAACCCACAGGTCGTCGCCGCTGGTTGGCTGCACGACACGCTCGAAGACACCTCGACCACATACGAGCAGCTGGTTGCGGAGTTCGACGCCACGATCGCCGAACTGGTGCTGGAGGTGACGGACGTGAGCCGCCCCGAGCACGGCAAGCGCCCGATGCGCAAGCGGCTCGATCGACAATACCTGGCCGGAGCCTCGGCCTTCGGCCAGATGATCAAATGCGCCGACACCATCAGCAACACCCGCGACATCGCCGAACACGATCATCGGTTCGCTCGCGAGGTCTACATCCCTGAGAAGGCAGCTCTGGTACCGGTCCTCGTGAACGCCAGGAACCTCTGCTACCCGCTGTGGCGCGCGGCGTTCGACGAGGTCGAGAAGGCGAAGTTCGAGCTGCAAATCGCAGCATGACGGAGCTGAACGGTCATGTCTGAACAGGACTTGCCGCGTAGACCTCGTGGTCGTCCTCGCAAAGACGATACGACGGTCTACGCCCCGCCGAAGCGGACAAGAACTAAACGTCTGAAGAAGGCCTTGCCAACCGTAGATCCTTTGACTGGCCTTCCTTTTCGTCCGCGCGGAAGGCCTAGATCAAACGACACGACAGTATATGCTCCGAATGCTAACAAAAAGCGACTTCTACTGTCAGTTGCGCCGACTGGCGGCATTCCTGAAAACCTAACCGGTAAGGTATTTGGGCATTGGAAGCCTCTATATCGCGGAACGCCACAAAAGCCATCAATTCCTGGGCGTCAGATTCCCTGGAAATGCGAGTGTATCAACTGCGGAAACGAGCAGTGGATACTTCCTATCATGTTCAAATGGGACCGTAATCGAGCCCGCTGCGCTCAGTGCCAGTACGCAAAGACGTGCATAGGTTGCGGTGAACCTATCAAGGATGGACGTCTTAGAAGACGAACGTGTTCTGAGCAATGCAGGCACAAAATTCGCCTGATACGTGCGTCTCATCACAGCCGAAGAAGCGCAATAGCCTTGCAGATCGCGCGATCTCACGGCTTCGAACCAAACCATGACGAAGCTCCAGCCTGGAGGCAGTGGGCAGAGTCCATGGGTATTGATTTAGATGCAATGGCAAGGGAGATAGCCAACGATGCCGACGCTTAGTTCTGATATATCGACCGCGACTTTGCCGGCGCGCAGACCACGTCGGAGACAGCAGCCTCAGACTCTGATGGAGCTTCTGGTCAAGCTGGAGTCGAAGAACCCAAGCCTCAACCGGGACGATATGCTCGAAGAGTATCGCGACGCGCTTCTCGACCCGCGTAATCACGATCTTCTTTTGAGCGCCATCGACCTCGCATTCTCCCTGAATTTCGGGAAGCTGCACTCCAAGAAGATCAAAAAGACTGACTCGGAGATTGCCGCCCAAAAGGCGAGAATGGCGAAGGTCGTCGAGAGCGCCAGGGACACGGTGACAAAGTATGTCGTCGAGGTCGGTTTCTGGGATTACCCGATGCCGAACGGCAAGCGCCTGCACGAATGCACCGTGAAGGAGGCCAAGCTGCTCAAGCCCAAGATCGGCGGTCTGCTCAAGATCATCGACAATCTGCGGGGCAAGCCAACCGACGTCATCGGCGAAATCTACACCAAATCCCAGCTGAAAAAACTGGCGACCTGATATCGGCCCGAGGAGGCTTCCAACATGTTCCGCACAATCCGTGCGCTCTTCCGCATCAGGCAGCTGACGCGGATTGAAAAGGCGGCCAGGCGTGCCGTCCGAAATGCACGGTTTCTCGACGATTATCTCAACGCTACCGAACGTCCCCCAACGGGGGACGACTATAACATCCTAATGGGCCACATCGCATATCTGGATGCGGCACTGGAGGACTGATGCCATTCGATCACGACGTCAAGCAGCTGGCCTACACGCTCGATCCTGCGTGCTGGGTCAGCTACAGCGGCAAGGGACGATGGTTCAAGGCGGCCCTGGATGATCGGCGCAACGCCGCATTGAGGCAGGCGCAAGCGCAGATCGATGCCGTGAAGGCGCGTCATGCTGCCCGGCAAGAGCAGAGGGATCGCGAGCGGCGCACCGGAGCGCATGTGCTGGAGACCGCCAAGTCTCTGGGTTGGCCGGACGATGGCGAGGGAGCGCTGGAGTTTCTGCTTCGGCGCACCCGGGAAGTTGCGATCGAGGATTGCAAGGGTGAGAGCGAGCCGGTTTGCGTCGCTTGCGGACAACCCTGGACTGGCGAAGCCTGCGGTCAGAAAGACAATGGCTGGCCGTTCGAGGTTTGCGCGCCGGTCAAGCCCGAGCGATAGCTTCCTCGATCTTCCGCTTCCGCACCGACCGAACTTGCTCCAGCATCTCGCCATGTGACAGGAACCTGATCCGGGACTTGTCCGTGGAGAGACGCATGGCCTGCACGGCGAACTCTGCCGTGACATCGAACCAGCTGCCAGCGAGGCGGCGATTGCCCTTGTCGAACACGCCGCAGACGTCGCCAGCGATCCGGTTGGCGAGCAGTTCCCCATCCACCCAGATGATGTGATGGACCTGCAGCTCCTTCCAGCAGCCGAGCTGCATGGTCTTCAGGCTGCTCTGCAAGTTCGCTGAGACGCCGATCCGCAGCGGCCGGCCGCCATCAGGCCCAACCGCATAGACGGAGCAGAAGCCCAGCTTCGTGAAGATCTCGCGCTCCTGCTTCGTCGAGAACCAGGGCAGGCCGTTTACGATTTCAGATTTCCCCATTCCACCAGTATGGGGTCTTATGCGCTTGAATGCAAATTTTGCTTGCGTCGGGCGCAAATGCAAATTACCCAGATCAAACCCACTCAGGAGGGATAGATGACCGATAGAAGACCAGTGCTTTCCGCTGACGCCCTTCAGATCATGCCAGCGGAACACAAGGCGTTGCTCGAAGTCCGTGAGCTGTTCGCCAACGGCGCTTTCCACCACGACCACGAGATGAATTTCGGCCAGCAGAACGGCTTCAACATGGAGTGCCTGTTCGACAAACGCGAGTGCGGGACGACCGCCTGCATCGGCGGCTGGATGTGGGCTGTCATGAAGCGAGATGGCGCCACCGAGAGCAAGAGCGGAGCCCGATACGTCAAGGACGATCGCAGCTATCGCCTTCAATTCCTGTTCTATCCGCCGCTCGATGACCTCAACGGCATGACCTACGACTACATCACGCCCGGCGCGGCCCTGGCGGCGATCGACAATTTCCTGTCCACGGGCGAGCCGAATTGGCCGCAGGCCTGCGGTATCGATCAGTCCTTCGAGGTCGAAGATGCTTGACTTCAGTAAGCCCATGCAGACCCGGGAGGGGCGCCCTGCCCGGTTCATCGGCCGTGGCTTCTGGAATGGCCCGGGCTGCGGACCACTGTTGTTTGCTGTTGATTGCGATGGCGTCGAGCGCCTCGCCTTCCGTGAGGAGGACGGCCGGTATCCGAAGTGTTACCGCGGCGGTGAAGAGCAGTCCATGTGGGACATCGTCAACGTCGGCCCTGACGTGGTCGTAATCGTGCTCGGCGGCAACGCACATGTGGCGCAGATGAAGCTCGGCATGTCGGTCGAGATCCGCGACTACGATGTCGAGGTCTTCTCCGAGGATCCTGAAAACGGAATCCTGAGGGACAACCACGGCCGACTGTATCAGTGCAGCCACTACAGCTGCTCCTAACCAACACCCCCGTTGAGCAAAGCGCGCCGCCCTCTGACGGGGGTGGGAATGCACGGCCGCACCAACCACCACCAAGGAGAGACTGAATGGACCCCACCATGGGCGAGACCACCTTCGACGTTTACGAGTCCGCTTCCACCCTCGCGAACGAAACTGCAGTCGTCACCACGGCGTCGCCGGCAACTGCTCCGGAGACCAGCTATCCGGTCGGCGCCGTCGACTTCAACAAGCCGTTCGAGGTGTTCGATTCCAACGACGATGACGATCGGCACAGCAACGCCCGCGTCCTGGCTGTCCTGGCCGGCAACAACTATCCCGTGGTCGTCGTCTCGAACGACGGCAGCGAGGAGGTTGTCACCCAGTTCGACACCGATGGCAACAGCCTCAACGGCGACCTGAGCGTCGAGAATGTCGGCCCTGCGGTCGAGCAGATCAAGTTCGTGATCATCTTCAAGGACCGTCGCGATTTCTCGCTCGGCGCCGAGCTGTATGACACCGAGCAGGCGGCGTTCGACGTGGCACGCAACGAAAGCGATGTCTTCGCAGTCCTGCCGGTCACGATCCCTGCCCTCAAGCAGGAGATCCCGCCGGTCCAGGTCGCCGCCACGTCCGATGACGACGAGGAGGACGAGGGCGAGGCAGTCGATGCCGGTCCGAAGTACGTCGCCGGCATGACGCTGAAGACCGGCGACAAGGTGCGTGCGTATCGCAAGAACCGCGGTTCGCGCACCTGCACCATCCTCAAGACCCGCCACTACCCGGCACACAAGCAGCTCTACATCCAGGCGGATGGCGAGAACCCCTACTGGGCACTGAACAAGAACATCAGCCGCAACTGGTGATGCGACCTGCCCGCTCTCTACGGAGGGCGGGCACCCCACCCATTTTCTTCGACCATCAACAACAAGGCCGTAGCATGAAAGAGCCAGTCCGCGTCATCGATGAGCCGACCTTCGCCGCTCGCCTTCGCGAGGTGCTGTCGAGCACCGATCTTTCCCAGGTGAATGCCGTCACCGGCCCCGGGCGATCCGGCGCTGTCGCCGCCGTCTATGCCTCGCATATCCTGCACATCCCGTATATTCCGTACGGAGCCCGCTGTCCGGCAGGCTTCAAGCTGCTGATCGTCGACACCGCACGTGAGAGCGGCCGAACGCTGCGCAAGGCAGCCCGGCGCTACACGGACTCCGATCCGACCGTCGTGGTCGCCTTCGAGGAACCGCCTCGCGTCATGTTCTGGTACGAGGCGCCGAAGCCGCAGTTCTACCGGCACGAAAACAAGGTGGCGGCATGAAGCGTGCCATCCTCATGGCAGCTCTGCTGCTCGCCGGCTGCGACGACGGCGACAACGACATCCCCAAGCCGCGCCTGACATGCACCCAGGTCACAGCTCAATACCCGTGCGGACGCGGTGGCACATGCGAGCAATGCGGCAACTGGCAGATCGGATGCCCAAAGCCGCTGGAGCTGCATCAACAAATCGCGACCGGCAAATACGGGAAGGATGAAACCCAGCTCGTCTGTCGATTGAAGGAGCATCGCGATGTTTCTGCGTGGTCGCCGATGGCGGCACCCCTGCGATAAGGACGATCCGGCGCAGCGCGCCATTGGAGCTGCGTTCCGCTTCCTGCTCGAAGAGCACACCTGGAAGCGCCATCCCGAACCATTCTCGAAGAGCAAACGAGGACGTGAACGTCGGGCCGTGAGGCGCTTCGTTCGCCGCGGAGACTGCTATGAAGCTGAAATACTGGTCTGATCGCGAGCAACAAATCCTGCGCGACAATCCGCAGATGCCAGTCAAAGAGCTGAAGAAGAAGCTCCCCGGCAGATCGGAACAGGCGATCAAACGAAAGCGAGACGATCTCGGGCTCGCCGCCATTCGCGAGTACAAGAACTGGTACCCATCCGACGATCGGCAGCTGATCGAGCACGCGAAGACCAAGGGCGCGATCGAGGTGGCGCGGTTGATGGGGCGCGGTGAAGGATCAGTCCGCACGCGAGCCGAAACCCTCGGCATCAGGTTCAAGAGCGAGGTTTCGAAGTATGCGACGACCGGCAACGCGCTCGTTGATGCGATCCGGCGTCGCTGCGAGGAGGATGGCATCGCAGTCCGAGACCTCGATCGCGAGCTAAAGACAGGGGCGTATTTCTCGAGTCATTGCCTGGGGTCGAAGGCCAGGCGCCGACTCCCGGTGATGAAGCACATCGCCAAGGCCGTCGACTTCTTCGGCGGTGAATTGGTCATCAACTGGAAAGACGAATAGAGGAGGGAACAATGGACGCAAGCCGGCCGCGATCTTGGGGCGGCCGGTGACTGAAAAGCGCGGTAACGAAGGGACATAAGCAACAGTGAGAACTCTTCTAGGACGGGCGGAGAAGAGTAGAAAGAACAGAGTATGCGTCACAACAGGACAGGCGGTCTCGCTCGGCGGGTCCGCCTTTTTCGTTCACGGGACAGACCGGATCGGACAACGACAACTCCAAATCCCGCACCCAGGAGACGTTGCCCGTGACCACTATTCGCTACCGATCAAGGGATAGACCACAAGAGGCGCTCAAGCGCCCAAACTTTTCGCTTGCTCTTTTGTTTGCTTGAATGCAACCCGCGAACGGGAGAGGACTCCTCGCCGGCAGACGTGTGTCAGCTCGTTTGCTTGAATGCAATTCGCATGCACACCGGAGAAATGCATGTCCTTCTACCTCGTCCGGCTTGAGCCGGATCCGAACCAGCCCGGCGTCTGCACCGATGTGCCGCTGCCGGAATACGGTCCCTACGAGAAGGGGAGTGAAGCCGCCAAGGAGGCCAAGCGCGTCGGCGACTACCTTGGCGTCCGTGTGCAGCCTCGGCGCATGAGCCAGGCTGGAGATTGGCGCGAACGCCATCGCAAGCGCCTCGCTGATGGCATCGAGCGCGGCATTCTCAAGGCACTGCCGGCAAAATGGGATCTTCCTCCGATTTCGGACCACTTCGCCCACATCCAGCTGGTGGGCGCCCCCACCATGATCACCTTCGTCGCAACCGAAGAGGATGCAATCCTAGACAAGTTCACCTCGGTCACCCCTGGCCGGTACATCAGCAGGTACTACGACACGGATGATCACAAAATCCCTGACGACCAGCGCCGCAAGCTGATCTCGTCGATCGACCCCAGCGGGGAGGTCTTCTTCGCGTTCGATCCCGACGAGATCGTCCGCGTCTACGCGGATGGCCCTTCTTCGTGCATGGACGGCGACCACAAGTTCTCGACTCCGGTACGTCCGGTCTCGGTGTATGGAGCCGGCGACCTAGCTGTCGCCTACACGGTGAACAGCCGTGGCCGCATCCAGTCCCGCGCGGTCTGCTGGCCCAAGAACAAGGTCTATGGCCGCTGCTACGGCGACGTGCAGCGTTTGGAGGCCGCGTTGGAAGCCGAAGGCTTCGAGACGCCGCGCGAGGGCCACTCCGCCGACGAGAACGGTCCCACCTTCGTCGGCGCCAGGATGATGAAGGTCTTCCTGAACAACGACAAGAACTACGTCGTGATGCCCTACTTCGACGACCTCAAGATCTGCGTCGATGCCGGCGATCACTGGATCACCGCGGATAAGGAGCCGCCACCCAGCGCCGAGCAGCATCCCGACATCGTCAAGAGCGGCGGTACCAACGGCTACGCGGAAATCCAGCGTTGGTGCCCGAAGATGCGCAACTACTACAGCAAGCGGTCTTTCAGGCAGGTCAATGGCGTCGACCAGCAGTGGTCGGTGTCCGGCTGCGAGCGATACGCCTTCCAGTGCTCGGAAACGCATGAATATTGGCCCGATGAGGACCAATACAAGGTCGTTCTCCCGAACGTCGGTCGTGTCGGCGACTGCTGGGTTTCCAAGAAGTGGTTCGATGAGAACGGTGCGATCTGCGAGGCGACTGGCAAGCCCTGCAAGAAGTCCGATCTCGTCGAGCACAAAGGCAAGATGGTCTCTCGTCACTGGCTGCGATGGGCGAATGAGAGGTCGCTCCGAGACGCCGATTACGGTCTCAGGCCGCTTCGCGGACGGACTTTCGACAGGGTCTGGGTCGACGACCCGATCTCTGCCGACGTCTCCATATCACTCAGCCGGATGCCGATCCCGCTCGGTGAAATCACCATGCGCGAGATGATCGAAGGTCGCTTCGACCCGACCCCAGCACGAGACGTCGAATACGTCACGACGACAACCATCGACGGTCGCGTGATCCGTCGCCGCGTCGCCTAATCACAAGAAAGCAGAGCAATGAGCAACAAAGACCTCGAAACCCTCACCGCGATGCTGACCTACCGGCGGCCGGCCGGCTCGCAGACGGAAGCGGAGTTCGTCGCCCGCTTCCTGCTGCCGCTGGGCGTCAAGAAGGACCAGTTCGACAACCACTTCCTCATCGTCGGTGAGGAGAGGCCGACAGTCCTGTGGTCGTCGCACACCGACAGCGTCCACAACCGCACCGGCTACCAGAAAGTGCAGTACGACGGAAAATTCCTCCGCCTGCCGGAGAAATCGAAGTCGAACTGCCTCGGCGCCGACTGTGCCTCGGGCGTGTGGATCATGATGGAGATGATCAAGGCCAATGTGCCTGGTCTCTACATGTTCCATGCTGCCGAGGAGATCGGCTGCATCGGCTCCAGCGCGATCGCCGAGAAGACGCCGCAGTTCCTGGACGGCATCCAGGTGGCTGTGGCGTTCGATCGTCGCCGCACGCACTCGGTGATCACTCATCAGGGTCCGCGCTGCTGTTCGGATACGTTCGGCAGGTCGATTGCTGCTCAGCTGCCCGAGGGCTACAGGCTCGACCCGACCGGCTTCCTGACCGACACCAAGAAATACATCAACCTGGTGCCGGAGTGCAGCAACCTGTCGGTCGGCTACTTCGAAGAGCACCATCCGACCGAGAAGCAGGATGTTGATCACCTGATCAAGCTGCGCGACCACATGGTCAAGATCGACCAGAGCAAGTTCGTGGTCGAGCGTGATCCGAAGAAGCCAGAGCTGCCCAGCCAGATCCTGAGCAAGCTGTCCAGCTACCGGCGCAAGCGGCCATCCACGGTCTACGACCTAGTCTATCACAACCCGGGTCCAATCGCTCGCTTCCTGCAGGATGAGGTCGGCCTCACCTTCAAGGAGGTGAACACGATCATCGAATGCCAGAACCAGAAGCCTGACATCGATCAAGGCGGCAATCTCTCGATCTCTGACCTGTTCGATGACGACGACGATTTCGGCTTCGGCTTGGGCTCGAAGATCGCCTCCTGATCCACACAACATCACCACTGACAACAGAAAGACCACGCCATGAAGCTTGGAATGCAGGATCACGTCGACGTCGCGTCCGGTGTGCAGTCGGAGATCAAGGTTACGTTCGACATGAACGCGGTCGCCTTCTACGCCCAGATGTCGGGCCTGGCGAAGGACAAGATCGGCTACCCGATCCGCGAGATCTCCACCAACGCCTGGGACGCCTCCCGCGGCAATTACGAGGTCCATCTGCCGACCGGTTTGAACCCGGTCTTCCGCGTCCGCGACTTCGGTCCTGGCATGACGCCTGAGCAGATGCAGGAGGTCTACGCCAAGATGTATGCGTCGACCAAGCGCGAGAGCAACAACGACGTTGGTGGCTGGGGTCTCGGCCGCTTCTCGCCCTTCGCCTACCTGATCGGCGAGAGCGGCGCTGGCTCCTACAACGTCGTTTCCTACACCGGCGGCATGATGCGGGCCTACGTGATGTCGCTGGCCGCTGGCGGCTTCCCGGTGCTGCGCCTGCTCGCCGAGGTTCCGTCCGACGAGCCGTCAGGCCTCGACGTGTCGTTCCCGGTCCGTCGTGAAGACGTCCACGCCTTCAACAACCGGGCCAGCCAGATCCTGTGGTCGTTCAATCCACGCCCCAGGATCACCCCGGCGCCGCAGTGGAATGAGGCTGAGGTGTCGTCATCCGGCGAGGGCTGGACCTGGTACAAGGACCATACGGTTCCGTTCTACGGTCCGCAGGTCCGCATGGGCTGCGTCATGTATCCCATCGATCTACGCCAGATCGAGACCACCGGCTTCCTGCATCACGACGATACCGTGCTGTTCGACGCTCCGATCGGCTCGCTGAAGGTCACCCTGTCCCGTGAGGAACTGGCCTACGACGAGAACACCAAGGGAACGCTGAAGAACCTGGTTGCGTCGTTCGAGCAGAATTTCATCAACCAGGTTCGCCGGAAGGTGGATGCAGCCAAGACTCTGTTCGAGGCCTGCAAGGTGTTCGAGACCGAACAGGAAGAGCTGGGCATGACCCGGCTGGAGAAGCTGCGAAACCTGATCGAGTGGAATGGCCGCCGGCTCCACCAGCACATCCTGAAGCAGGACTTCAAGACGGCGAAGCTGGGTAATGACTGGCGGACGTTCGACAAGTTCGAGGACGTCGAGGTTCGCTCGTCCTGGGCTGCCGACGCCACGGTCGTCATCGAGCATAATCCGAACTACTCGTTCAGCCGCTTCATGATGGCGGAGTTGGTCGGCAAGAAGGTGCTCTGGGTCCGCTGCAAGCGTATCAACCGCGATGCCACTCTCGCTCGCCTCGGTAATCCCGAGAATGTTGTCGATCTCGACAGCTTCAAGGTTCCGGTCGAGAAGCGTCGCGGCAAAACGGTCCGCAAGCGCCGCACCCTGGTGGTCAGCGCAAGCGGCCTGACCAAGATGACGCAGGACGTCGATCTGGCCGATGGCGGCGAGTACATCGAGGAGTCGACCGCGGGTTACGGCCGGCGGCGGCGCCACGACAGCTGGTTCTATGTCAACGGTCGCACGATCAGCCTCTACGACCTCGACAGCGTGGTTGCTGACTGCGTGAGGCTCGGCATTCTGGAAGTTGGTCAGATGTTCCTGATCAAGGGCCAGGACGCGGTAACTCCGGACAACTGGTCGGAGATGGATATCGTCTCCGACCTGAAGGCGAAGGTCGATCCGACGCATCTGACCGAGAAGGACAATCGCACCTCGCTCGATAGCAACCTCTCGGTCTGGGCCAAGAGCCGTCAGATCGAGCGGATGCCGGACGATGTGCAGGCCTTTTGGTCAAAGCTGCACCAGGTTCAGTCCAGCCTGTCGCGCCGCGGCGCCCGGGAGACCACGCCATCCGACATCGCTCACGGCGCCCTCAAGAAGCTCGGCATCTCCGTCGAGATCAAGAGGGCGGACGATCCCGTGGTTGTGGTCGAGAGGGAATATGCCGAATTGGGCCAAAAGTACCCGCTGCTCCGGTCGATCATCAATCGCTCCGGCTACTACAGTTTCGACGGCGAGACCTACCGACAGCTGACGCACTATCTCGGCCTCCTGGTTGACAGCCAGGAGTTCCGGAAGCTGGCGCCAGCCAAGGACGAGAAGGTCACCGTCGAAGATGACGAGGATGCAGACCTGTACGACGACCTCGACGAAGACCTCGACGAGGCGGCCTGAAACCAACGGAAACCGTCATGATCCCGAGCATCATCACTGACACTTCGATCACGTTCATCGCACAGGGCCGGCCGTGGGTCCTGGCGATGGACCATCCGAAGTTCGGCGAGGTCAAGGAGTTGCTGCAGGCCGGCGAGGCCGACGCGAACAAACTCGTTTGTCTCGCTGACGTTCGGGTGGCGGTCGAAGCGGCCACCGATGGAGCGGCCGTCCTCAATGAGGACGGTCTTTTCCTGAACGGCGAGAAGCTTTCGGAGGCATGGGAGCAAAAGGCTCAGGCGACTCCGGATGCGATGAAAGTTCTGCTCGTGAGCCCGGGAGACCGGGTTCGCGTCCAGGGCGATCCCGATGCGCCTGATGGCATCTACACGGTCGGCGATGTCGACAATGCCGATGCCGACAAGCGCGTCTACGTCGAGAGCGACGAGGATTTCTTCGGCTTCGTCGCCAATACCTCCATCATCGAGATCATCAAGGAGTGAGAAACCACATGGACTTCTCTCTGTTCAAGCACGCTGTCTCGGCACAGTTCAAGAAGATGCGCGACGGCCATCTGTTCTGCACGGCGGTCGACAAGGACCAGCTCTGGGACGCCTATCTCGAAAGCTTCCCGGCCGGGTCCAATCCGGTTTTCCGCGAGCGCAGGGAGCATGACTGCAGCTGCTGTCGTCAGTTCATCCGCGCGGTCGGCAACGTCGTCGCGATCGTCGACGGCAAGCTGGTCTCGATCTGGGACGGAAAGGTGTCCGATCCTGTCTACCAGGCAGTCGCCGATGCGATGTCGCGGCTCGTGAAGTCTCGGGCGATCGCTGACGAATTTTTCCACCACGAGGCGTCGGTTGGAACCGACAAGAACTTCGAGGACGTTCTCGGCAAGGTTCGGGCCTGGGAGCACTTCCACCTGCACCTGCCGGCAGGCCGGGTCATGCGTGGCGACATGCTGGCTACCAAGCGTTCCGAGATCCGCTCGGCGCACGACTTGTTCCATCGTGCCCTGACCACCATCTCCATGGACTCGATCGACACCGTTCTGGAACTGATCGGCCAGAACTCGCTCTACCGCGGCCACGAGCACAAGTTCGCCGTGGAGGCCTTCCGGAAGGCCAAGGTGGCGTTCGATCGGCTACCGCAAGATCAGCGCGACCCGTTCGTCTGGCTCGCTGTGAAGGCCAATCCGGGGTCTGTGACGGGCATCCGCAACACCTCGATCGGCACCCTGCTCATCGACCTGTCCGAGGGCATGGAGATGGAGAACGCGGTCCGCAAGTTCGAGGCCATGGTGGCCCCGGAGAATTACAAGCGGCCGACCGCCCTGGTGACCAAGGCCATGATCGAGAAGGCCAAGGCCACAATCACCGAGCTGGGTCTGACGGGTGCCCTGGAGCGGCGCTACGCCCGCACGACGGACATCTCGGCGGCCAACATCCTATTCGCGGACAACGCGACCCGGAAGGTGATCGACGGCGACGTGTTCGACTCGATCCCGGTCAAGTCGAGCACCCGGAAGATCGACAAGGTTGAAGAGCTGCCGATCGAGAAGTTCCTCTCGCAGGTCGTTCCGAGCGCCGAGTCAATCGAGGTGATGTTCGAGAACAAGCACATCTCGAACCTGGTAAGCCTGATCGCGCCGGTCGATCCAGGCGCCGCCCGGCTATTCAAGTGGGACAACAACTTCTCCTGGTCCTACAACGGCGACATGGCGGACGGCGTCCGTGAGCGCGTCAAGCAGGCCGGCGGAAACGTCAGCGGCGACCTGTGCTGCCGGCTCGCATGGTCGAACTACGACGATCTCGATTTCCACATGCGCGAGCCGGATGGGAACGAGATCTATTTCGGCAACAAGGGCCAGCGGTCTCGCTGCGGTGGCATGCTGGACGTCGACATGAATGCCGGCGGCGGCAAGAGCCGACATCCGGTGGAGAACATCTTCTATAGCTCGCAGTCGACGATGCGGGAGGGCGTCTACGAGCTGATCGTGGAGAACTTCTGCAAGCGAGAGTCGGTTGATGTCGGCTTCGAGGTCGAGATCGACTGGCTCGGCCAGATCACGCGGTTCGCCTATCCCAAGGCGGTCCGCCACAAGGAGAAGATCTCCGTCGCGAAGCTCAAATACTCCCGAGCCAAGGGCATCGAGATCATCTCCTCAATGCCATCCACGCAGTCGACCAAGACGGTCTGGAACATCGCGACCCAGGCCTTCCACCCCGTCAACCTGATGATGCTGTCCCCGAACTATTGGGACGGGCACGGCGTCGGCAACAAGCACTACTTCTTCATGCTCGAAGGCTGCCTGAACGACGGACAGGCGCGCGGGTTCTTCAACGAGTTCCTCCGCGAAGATCTCTCCAAGCATCGGAAAGTCATCGAGATCGTCGGCTCGAGGATGAGGACGGCCGAGTCGGCCGCGCAGATCAACGGCCTCGGCTTCTCCAGCACACAGCGCAACGAGATCCTGGCCAAAGTGAAGGGCAATTTCACCCGGACCGTCAAGGTCGTATTCTGAAGGAGAACTGAATGTCAGATTTGTTCGAGAAGGCCTCTCGCCTGAAGCTCCGCTTCCCCTCCCCGCTCGGCGGCGGCGGCCTGACGGTCGAGCAGCTGTGGGACCTGCAGATCAGCAGCAGGGCCAAGAACAGCGCGGACTTGACCAGCATCGCCCGCGAGCTGAACCGCCGGCTCAAGGACAGCAGCACCGACGATGACCTGCCCTGGCTCAGCAGCTCGTCCAAGGCTGACAACGAGCTGCAGCTCGCCTTCGACATCGTCAAGCACGTCGTCGAGACGAAGAAGGCCGAGGCCGAGAAGGCTGCCGAGACCGCGGCGAACCGGGAGAAGAAGCAGCAGATCCTGGCCCTGATCGCCGCCAAGGAGACCGAGGAGCTGGGCGGCAAGTCGCTCGACGATCTCCGCAAGCTCGCTGCAGAGTTGTGATGCGTCGGCCGGGCGGCTTCGTGCTGCCCGGCCATTTGCTTGAATGCAAACAAATAGAGGATCCGATGCCAGAGACGGCAAAATGCACCCTTTGCGCCGCGGTGGAATCACCTGGCTTCTACACCGGCTGCATGGTCAGGGACGGTGAGGTGACTGACTGGCGATGCGATGGAAAAGGGCACCTTACCCGCGCGACCTTCCGTGAGGCCCTCGACATCTTCTACCAGGGTTGCCAGCGGATCTCCGAGGAGCACCGCGCAGCGAAGTACTCGTCGATCCCCAAATACACCTGGCACATCGTGGAGCTGAACAAGCGTTGGAAGATCATCCAGGGGACCGGCGTCCACTGCTTCGTCGACAAGGCGACCGGTGACGTACTCAAGGCCGAAAGCTGGTCCAAGCCGGCCGAGCACGCCCGCGGCAACATATTCGACGAGCACAACGGGCTCGAGAAAATGGGACCGTACGGTCCGGCTTATCTCCGATGAGGCCCTACGGAGCCAAACGCACCTTTGCCAGGTGCCGCACCTTCATTCGCAGGATGGGCGGAAAGGTCCACGTGGTCATCACGGTCAAGAACCGCAAGCGAGACAGGGCTGCGGCAAAACTCACGACAAAACGGGAAGCGGAGGCGTCATGACTGAGAGCGAATTGAGGGCTGTCCGGCAAGTCGAGCAGACTCCGGTTATGATTGGACCGATTGACGGTCATGATCGGACGTTGCTCTACGGATACGACAGCGACGCCAACACCTGGCACGTCTATCAGGCGAACGGTGAGCTGCATCGCGTGATCTATATCGGATCGAATCCATCTCCCGAGTCGCACGATAACGGGCCGGAAATGATCCCGGCTGCGCTCATCCCGAACAAGCGCCTCTACCCCGAGGCCTGCGACTTCGACTTCTGTTTGAAGCTCGCCTCGCTCGGCGTCTACCTTCCATTCACCACCTACGGCACGCTTGGGGATCTCTCCGCTCGCGGCCCGTTCATTGGGAAGACATTCTGATGAAGGAATACGCATTCGACGTGAAGCTTTGGGCGGTATGCCGCGTCAAAGCCGAGGACGAGAAGCAGGCGCGCGAGGCAATGAAGATTGCCCTGGATTGCGTCGATGTTGGCTTCAAGTTCGGACCCGACATCGACGGCTGTGAGGTCTCGCTGACTGAGGCCAGCATCGAGGATGAAGGTGACAGTTCCGAGCTGATCGAAATCGATGGGGAGGCAGTCTGATGGCCAAGACATTCACTGACCTGCAGAACCGGATCATGGCGCGGGCCATCTCGCAGAGCGTCAGCGAGACCATCTACCTGCGCAAGGGACACTTTCCAGCGACGCGAAGCCTCATCGAGAAGGGCTTCCTCGATCCTAACTGCTACGGGATGGTCCAGACCCAGCACGTGACGCCGGAGGGCAAGACCGCCTTCTTCACGGAGCACGGCGACGTGTTCGCGATCGAGGACATCTACGACAACTGCTGGATCGTCTTCGAGGATCGCAAGGTGATCGCCAAGCCGCGCAGCGAGGAGAACGCCAGGCGCATCGTCGCCGCGCTGAAGGTGCTTCGCCAGGAGGAGCGCCTTGAGCAGAAAGCCGTAGCTTGATTTGCTTTTTTATTTGCATGAATGCATATAATTGCTAACGTGCCCGCACCCAACCAGACGAGGAACACATGTCCAGCACCGCGGCAGCGCCCGCAATCTACGTTCCGTCGCCGCAGCAGGCTGCCTTTCAGAATGAGGCCTGGAACGGGACCAGCTCGATCGTCCTGATCGCCGTGGCCGGCGCCGGCAAATCGACCACGATCGTCCATACGGTCAGCCGCATGCGAGGCAGCAGCGTCATCCTGGCGTTCGGAAAAAAGATCGCCACCGAGTTGAAGGAGAAGCTGAAGAAGCTGGGCATTGACTGGAAGAAGGCCGAGGCCTCGACCTGCCACGCCATCGCGCTTCGGAACTACCGCAAGCGCTTCTCCGGCGTGAGGATCGACGAGGAGAAGGTCGGCCGGATCACAGCCGGCTGGATCGACACCAACCGGATCGATGCGTCACTCGCACCGCACGTCGGTGTCGTGGTCCAGCTCGTGGGCCTTGCCAAGCAGTCAGGCGTCGGCATCGAGGGCTGCGGCGACATCGAGGATACCTCGGTCTGGGAGGATATCGCCGAGCACTTTGACCTGTTCGACGAGGAGGCCACGCAGAAGAAGGCCGACGATCTGATCGAGCTGGCGATCGACGTGCTGAAGGAGTCGAACAGCAATCCGGACGTCATCGACTTCAACGACATGATCTATCTCGCCCTGCTCTATCGGGTGAAGATGTGGCAGTACGACACGGTCATCATCGACGAGGCGCAGGACACCAACACGGTGCGCCGGCTGCTGGCTCGGGCGTTGATGAAGCCGAATGGCCGGCTGTTCGCGGTCGGCGACCCCCACCAGGCCATCTTCGGCTTCACCGGGGCCGACAACGACAGCCTGGACATCATCAAGCAGGAGTTTGGCGCCAAGGAGATGCCGCTCACGGTCACCTACCGGTGCCCGAAGACGGTGGTCAAGTTTGCCCAGACATGGGTCAATCACATCCAGGCTCACCCGAGCGCGCCGGAAGGCAGGATCAGCCTCGAAACCTTCGAGCAGATGATCCAGCAGCGTGACCGGCTGAACGGCGATTCGGCGATCCTGTGCCGCAACACCAGGCCGCTCGTGAATGCAGCCTTCGCCCTTATCCGGGAGAAGGTGCCGTGCCGGATCGAGGGCCGCGACATCGGCGAGCAGCTCAAGAAGCTGGCGACCCGCTGGAAATCCATCAACACCATCCCCGAGCTGGAGGAAAAGCTGGAGGACTGGCTGGAGAAGGAGAAAGAGCGCTGGCTGCCGAAGAAGAAGATGTCGAAGGTCCAGGAGGCCGAGGACAAGTTCGAAACCCTCAAGGTCATCATGGATGCGTGCCGTGAGGACAAGCACGACCTCATCTCTTCGGTCGTTAGCTATATCGACTGGATCTTCGCCGACAACGTCCAGGGCATCCTGACGCTCTGCACGATCCACCGCGCAAAGGGTCGTGAGTGGAAACGAGTCTACTGGCTGGACCGGTTCAGCACCTGCCCGTCCAAATACGCCAGCATGCCCTGGGAGAAGGAGCAGGAGATCAACCTGCAGTACGTGGCCGCCACGCGCGCCATGGACGAGCTGATCGACCTGATGCCGCCGCTGCCCAAGGTCAAGCCGGTCAACGATAACCAGCAGCCCGCCCAGGGCCAGCTGCCACTGACGCAGAAGGTGGCTTGATGCTGCCGAAGCTCGTCTACCCCTACGGCCGGCCTCCTGATGGGAGTTCGGTCCTCTGGCGGTGCGAAGCCCAGCGATATTCCGTGTGCATCGATCCTGACGCCGACCGCTACGGCGTCACGGATCCGCAGCTGGAAATGCGCTGGCATCGCATCATCAGCCGAACCCCGAAAGGGGCCTGGATCAGCGGACGCTTTATCCTGCTGACAGCAACCAAGCGATGGGCCTGTCCGACCGAGGAAGAGGCCCTCGAATCTTTCATCGCCAGGAAGCGTAAGCAGATCAACATCCTGAGCCACAAGCTCCATCGCGCGGAGCAGGACCTGGCGCTCGCCTTTCCCCATATGCACGTCCTGAGACTTGCTTGAATGCAAACAAAGGAGTTCCCATGAACGGATGTATCGTGTGGAAGGGTCCGTCCGAGGTGGACGGCAGCCCCATTATGCTGATCGCCACCGGCCTTGAGGATGGCGGCAGCAACTCCAAGACCGGTGCGATGGCGCAGCTCTACATCCTGCGCCAGGACATGAACCCGCTGAAGGCGAGCCAGACCGGCGATGACAAGGCGATCTGCGGCAGCTGCATTCACATGGGCAGGGTGGTCACCGACCTCAAGACAGGGCTTCGCCGAAACGAGGGCCGCTCCTGCTACGTGATGCTGTGGCGCGGTCCGCACGTTGTCTTCGACGCCTACCAGCGCGGCGTCTATCCCGAGGTCACGCTCGCCAAGGCCCGCAAGCTGCTCGCCGGCAAGCGCGTCCGTGCCGGCGCCTATGGCGATCCTGGCGCGATCCCGATGGCCGTCTGGGAGACGATCCTGGCGAAGGTCCACGACGTCACCGGCTTCACCCACATGTGGCGCGAGAAGCCTGAGCTGGCGGCGTTCTGCATGGCCTCCTGCGACACCGAGATCGACCGCGTGCTCGCCAAGGCGCTCGGCTTCCGAACCTACCGCGTGCGTCCTGAGGGCGCTCCGAAGCTCGCCGGTGAGGGTCACTGCCCCGCGTCCAAGGAGATGGGCAAGGCCACTCAGTGCGCCCAGTGCCTGCTCTGCGGCGGCCACAAGACCGCGGCGAAGGCCGACATCACCATCCAGGTCCACGGGCCCGGCCGAAACAACTTCCAACCAGTGCTGCAGGCTGCGTAATGGCCAAGAACGCTGAATATTTCGGCCGCGGCTCCGTTGGCCTGCTCGAATCGCTCGATGGCGAGGAGGACATCGCGAGCCTCATCAGAACCTCGCGCGGCAGCAGCCGCTCCACCCTGCGCACCACCGATCACCGCCGCCACGATGAGGCGGAGGATGGCTACGACGAATTGGACTTCGCATAGGAGACGACATTGGACGACGAAAAGATCGAGCGCCAGATCGCCGAGAAGATGGTCGATGACGCTCTTGCAGCCGGCTACACGATCGACGTGTGGGACGGCGGTGATTTCCCCCTGAAGCAGAGCAGCGACCGCGAGGCGATCCTCAAGGCAATGTTCTCGACCGACGAGGACAGGCTGTACCTGACCAAGGACGGCAAGACCGCCTGGGTGTGGCTGGTCTACGGCAACAGCTACCACCTGATCAGCGATTACACGATCAGCCTCGCAACGGTCCTGGCCGGCGCCGAGAAGCTCTCCGATGAGCTGGAGGACCAGTATGGCCAAGCTGCTTAAGGAGGCGTTTGGCTTCAAGGCCGAGCAGCGCGTGCGTCTCAAGATCGAGACCAAGGGCGCGGACCACGAGGACATCGAGCACACGATGCCGGCTGGCTCGATCGGCATCATCGACCACATCGAGGTCTACACCGGAAGCCAGGGGATCGTATTCCACGTCTGGATCCCCGTCGACGAGACCAACGAGCGCGGCATCGTCAATTCGTTCGACCAGCTCGATGGACCAATCACTAACTTCCTGGAGGCACTGTGAAGGAGAATCAGGAGCTTACGGAGGCGTTCGGCTTCAAGGTTGGCCAGAAGGTTCGGATCCTTGAAGAGACGATGGGTTCGGATCACGAGGACATTGAGCACGTCGTGGCGGCCGGCGCTACAGGAACGATCGAGATCATCGAGGTTCTGCGGGCGCAAGGCACTGCATTCCACGTCGCCATCCCGGTCGACGACACCAACGAACGTCACATCGTCAACGTCTTCGATGAGCGCGACGGTCCCATCACCAATTTCTTGGAGGCACTATGACGAAGCGTAATTTCCGATCACCGCCGTTGTTCTATGTCGCGCAACGGAAGGACGGAAAATGGGTACT
Source organism: Bradyrhizobium sp. SZCCHNR1017 (assembly GCF_032381375.1). Lineage (NCBI taxonomy): Bacteria > Pseudomonadati > Pseudomonadota > Alphaproteobacteria > Hyphomicrobiales > Nitrobacteraceae > Bradyrhizobium > Bradyrhizobium sp. SZCCHNR1017. The sequence goes on from NZ_JAUHIR010000008.1 coordinate 126,536, forward strand.
GATGGCGACCGAGCCTGTGCTCAGGACGGCGGCCGTACGTCTCGTCGCGTCGGCGTGGAAGGAAGGCAACCTCGCCCGCATCCGGGATGCTGATTCGGTGAGGAAGGCTGCATGATCGTGGGTGCTGATTTGCATAAATACAACCGCGCGTGCTCTAAAAATCACAGGACCGGTGTTTACATGGCGGTAGGAACATTCCTTTGTTCGTGGTGTATAGGCCTGTTGGCCGCCGCCGTGACACAATCGGGACCACAGCAACGAGGTGGGAAATGCCATCGCAGGCACCCGACAACGAGAAGTTTCTGACCGGTGAGGAGACCAAGTTGTGGCGGATTTCCCGCGGGCTGAACCAGGCCGAAGTTGCCCAGTGGCTCGGCATCACGCCGCAGGCGGTCAGCAAGCAGGAGCGGCGCGGCGTCTCAAAGATTGTAGCATTGGCGCTGGCGGCGCTCGACCGTGGTCTACCGCCATTTCGTCCATCCCAGGAGGACTACGACGCCACCGAGAATAAGGGAAAACGGGAATGAAATCTTCCATCGTAGAGGATCCACCTAATCCGGTTCGTAGGGAGATCAACCCGCGCTTCAAGAGCCGGCTGCCCGTCATCATCGGACGGGCATGCGACTGCCTCGTCAGGATCGAGCCCGAGATCAAGAAACTCGAAGTCTTTCTGAGGGAGTTCGCAGAGTATCTCGACTTCGAAATCGAGAAGGTCCGTCTCGAGATTGCGAAGACGGAATGGCAGGATCGAGTCGATCGAGCCCAGCTGGATGATGCTAGGGAGTGGCTCGCAAAGCTTCGTCAGCTTCGGAAGGACTTCGACATCGACCTGATGACAGCCCCTTCAGGCTACATCAGGTCAACGGTCGCTAGGGTCGAGACGCTCTTTGGAGCTATCGACGTAAGTCAGTGCTGACTTACAAGCGCACGATCACGGCGACGATGGCGATCTCAGCGACATCGTCAAATGCCATCCGCTCTTCATCGCCGGCCGGCATCGTCTTCGTCATGACGAGGCCTCGCTCGTCGATGCTGGTCAGCAGTCGAACCTTCGACTTCCCGTCCTTGCCGGTCACCAGGATCATGTCACCGGCAACGGGATCACGGCGCTTCGTGCCGTAGCAGAGCGACCCTGCCTTCAGCCACAGACCAAACGAATCATCCGGCACATGGAACGCGAAGCCCGTCTCGTCTCCGTCAAGCTGAGGCGGAGCCGGAACGTAGCCATCCCTTCGGCTCGAAGCTGCAGCCTGCAACGAAGCCGGCAGAGCGGACACATGCTTGAACTCGACGGTCGCCGTCCTGGCGGCGATAGGACGCAGTCCAGCGCGCTTCGACATCCCTTCCGGGACTTCTGTGCCGTTCTCCTCCGTCTCAGCTCCGAGAGCCTCCATGACCTTCTTCGTGATCGGGATGCCCGAAGCGTCCGCGATCTTCGCAAGAGTCTTCTGAGTAGGAAGGAAAGGATGCTCGGGGTTGTTGAGGAGGCGCAGCAAAGTCGACGGAGCGAGTTCCGCCTTCCTTGCAAGCTCCGTAGCATTCCACCGCTTTCGATCGAGGATGTAGTCGATCCACTCGATCACGACCTGCTTCGGAGTTTGTGCTTTTGTTTTCGCTGCCACTTTTTCGAGAGCCAAGGTCATTGCAATGCGCCTTTTTCTATCAGTCTTTAGAAAATGAAACTAGGGTTGAACGGGATTTCCTCCCAGAATCGTTTTCGAGCTGTGATCTTCTGGTCAAGAATTCCGTTTGCATGCCGGCCCCATCCATTTGTTTGGATGCTAACACCTCTCCCCTAGTCTAGGTTTCAGGCGAATGCAACGAAATTTTCGTTCGTCATCCGTTCTTGTTTTTCCACAAATATATAATAAAATCAATAGCTTGCCGCTTGCGAGGCGGGCGCAGCAATTTTGAGCATTGCTAACAATTGCCTGAACTCCTGCAAATGCAGGCCTGCATGTACAATGGCGATCGCATCTGCAACATGCTCATTGTCCAGATGCAACTCGCCTTTCCGGTTCAGAATCTTACCGCCTTTCCCAGTTGTGTCGCGGTCGTAGAGCTTCCAGGGAGCCTCTGGATAGCGCCGCGCAGCCCAGGAGATGATCTCCGGCTTCTCGGCCTTTGGATTGCCCACGCTCCCCTTCTTCGTCTCCAGCGGCATGACCTGGAAGAGCGGGATCTGGATCGACGCGAGAACGCCAGCGGCAGCTCCAAAGCCGTAGGAGGCTCTTGCAGCCTTGGCGCCTGACGGGATCTCCGCAAAGGCCACCGTGCAGCCGGCAAGCTCCTCGTGGAGCCCGGCATGCAGCTCTCGGGCACGTCGCAGGTCATCCGAGTTCTGCCGGATCAGCTTCTTTTTGCCGGCCAGCTTCTCGGTCGAGATCGTTCGGAATCTATCGAGCTTCAGTTCCAGCGTGCTGAGGTCGAGCCACATTCGGGCGATCCCGAAATTGGCGAACGCCGGATCGAGGCCGGCTACGAGGATGGGGTTCATCGGTCCCTAGTGGGTGTCGGTGTTGCCGCATCACCACATCTCGTGGCTTGCCTTTGCATTTGCATTCGGGCAAATACATCACCCCTCGCCGGCCGTCAAGCTGGCGACAGCCAACAAGAAACATCGCATGAGCCTCAGAGCACTCACCTGGGCGTTCGACCTTGTCGACGCGGATCTCACACCCACCCTCAAGCTGGTCCTCATCACGCTGGCGAACTACGCCAACGAGAAGTTCGAGACCTATCCGAAGCAGAGCACGATCGCCGTCAAGTCCTGCTTGACCCGGCAGACGGTCTGCACCGCACTGACCAAGCTGGAAGATCTCAACCTCATCACCTCCACCCAGCGCTACTACGACAACGGCGGATTCCGCTCGAAGGTCTACCGGCTGAACGTGCCGGCGGCGCTGGAGGAGAGCATCAATGATGATGACCCCCTGTCAAATACGCCGACACCGGGGGTGTCAAATTCCCCGACACCGGGTGTCAGCGACGATGACAGGGGGTGTCCGCCTCCCCGACGAGCCCTGTCAAATACGCCGACAAGGGGTGTCGGCGAGGCCGACAACAATAACCGTGTACTAGAACCAGACTCAGAACCGAAACCAGAACCACGTCGCAAGCAGCGACGGACGGCGGAGTGGCCTTCGGATTACGAGGAGCAGTTCTGGGCGCTTGTTGCCAAGAAAGTCGGCAAGGAAGCTGCACTGGCCAAGCTCGCTCGGATCGAGAAGGCCGACAAGGTCGAGTTCAAGGACATCATCGAAGGCATGCGCCGGTACGCAAACAGTCCGGACGTGCGTCGAGACCTCCGTGATCCGGATCGTCGCCGGTTCGTCATGCATCCGACAACCTGGCTCAACCAGGGCCGGTGGTCGGACGAAGACGGTATGCCGCCGGAGTCATCCGATGATCGCCATCGCCGGGTCCTGGCACGACGCACGGTGGCGATCTGATGGCCGGCGTCGATGTCGGAAAGGTGCTGGCTGAGCACGGTATCAAGCTCAGGTCCCTGAAGTTCGGCAACCAGTACACGCTCTGTCCGATGTGCTCGCACACGAGGAAGGGGGCTCACAAGAAGATCCGATGCCTCAGCGTCAAGATCGACGACCGAGGCGTCGTCTGGAATTGCCACCATTGCGCATGGAGTGACGGAGAGAATGCTAAGCGAGAAGCACGCGAGAGGACTGGAGGACAGAGGCCTGTGCCCCGAACTGGCGGTGGTTATGGGGCTCTACAGCGGGACTCTCTCGCGCGATGGGCAGGACAAGGTCATCGTCGTTCCGGACCCGGACGGTAAGGTTCTGTGTTGGCCCTACTTCGAAGAGAGCGACGTCGAGGTCAACTGCAAGTACCGCTGGGCACAGGACGGCGAGCGCCGTTTCATGCAGAAGCGGAACGCTGCCAAGACCCTCTACAACGCGAGGATCTTCTGGGACGAGGCGATCATGAACCGGCTCGAAGCCGGAGCGGAATCGCTCATCTGGACGGAGGGCGAACCTGACTGCCACGCCGTGCTGCTGTCCGGCTACGACACCTGCGTCTCGGTGCCGGACGGAGCGCCGCCGGCTCGCGACAAGAACGGCAAGCTGATCCACGTTCCGGATGACGATCGGGACATCGACCCCGAGGACGATGACAAGTTCTCGTTCATGGGCCGGCTGATGGACGCGCTACAGCGGGTCAAGCACCACATCATCGCCGTCGATGGCGATGAGCCCGGCGGCCGGCTCGCGAAGGAGCTGGTGCGCCGGCTGGGCGCGGCCAAGTGCCTCTGGGTCGAATACCCGAAGGACGAAGTCGTTCCGGACAAGAAGCGCAGAGGCAAGAAGCGCGCTTGCAAGGACATGAACGAGGTCAAGCTGTACCTCGGCGCCGAGAAGGTGCGGGAGCTGATCGATAACGCCAAACCGTGGCCGGTCAAGGGCCTGTTCCGGCTGAGCGACTATCCCGAGGTTGAGATCCCGCCGATGGCTGAGGTCGGGATTTCGGACATCCTCGACAAGCACATGAAGTTCTACCCCGGCCAGTTCGTCGTTGCCACCGGCATCCCGAACGTCGGCAAATCGACCTTCATCAACCAGTGCGCCGTGCTGCTCGCCAAGCGGCACAAATGGCCGGTCGCGATCTTCTCAGGCGAGAAGGACGTCAAGCCGTTCCTGGCCCACGAGCTGATGACCGCCTTCCTCGACAAGCCTCGCGAGGACTGGTCGATGGAGGAGAAGCTGCGTGCGACGGCATTCGTTCAGCGCTACTTCCAGTTCATCGATTACGATGACTCGATGGAAGGCGATATCGACCTGAAGTTCGTCCTGGACACGGCGGCTGCCGCGGTTTTCCGGGACGGCGTGAAGCTGCTGATCATCGATCCCTGGAATGAGCTGGAGCATACCAGGCCGCCAAGCGTGTCGCTGACTGAATACGTTGGAAAGGCTATCAAGCAGATGAAGCGCTTCGCAAAGCAATTCGGCGTCTGCGTCATCGTCGTGGCTCACCCGACCAAGCTGGACCCGAAGGTCACGCCAGGTCTCTACAACATCTCAGACTCGGCGCACTGGGCCAACAAGGCGGACCTGGGCATCGTCGTCAACGCTGATCCCGAGCGCGCGGCAGAGGCGCCGAACGAACGTCAGATCATCATCCCAAAGGTGAGGCTGAAGCGGATCGCCGGCATGACCGGCACCGTGGATCTGACCTTCGACGATCGAGCGAGCCTGTTTCGCAAGTTCGATTTTTGAAAAAGTGTTTGCATGAATGCAAACGCCATGGTAGTGCAAACTGGAAAAGGAGAGACCATAGATGTCAGGTTCAGTGAACATGGTGATCCTCGCCGGCAATCTCGGCAAGGATCCTGAGGTGAAGAACCTCAGCAACGGCAAGTCGGTGTGCAACTTCTCGATTGCCACTTCCGAGACCTGGAAGGACCGGGACGGCGAGCGTCAGGAGAAGACCGAGTGGCACAACTGCCAGGTCTGGCAGGAAGGCCTGATCAAGGTCATCGAGCAGTATCTGTCCAAGGGCGACAAGGTTCACGTCGTCGGCAAGATCCAGACCCGCAAGTGGGAAGATCAAGATGGCAAGGATCGCTACTCGACCGAGATCGTGGTCGACAAGCTGACCATGCTGTCCACGAAGGGCAACGGCGGCGGACGTGATGACGACGACCGCGGTGGTCGCTCGCGCAGCCGCGATGATGATGGCGGTGGCCGCTCACGCGGTGCTGACGAGGATGGTCGAAGCCGCAGCCGCTCCCGCGACGATGACCGCGGTGGCGACGATCGCGGTGGCGGTCGTTCGGCGAGCCGCAGCTCGTCCCGGGACGATCGTGGTCGGGATGACGACAGGGGCTCCTCGCGCTCGTCGAGCCGCTCCTCGTCGCGCAACAACGACATGGACGACGACATCCCCTTTTGAGAGCCAGAAGGCCGTCGACATCCTCACCCGCCTGAGGTGCGGTGAGTTCTACTGAGCTTCCCCGTCGAGCGGGGAAAATGCGGGGGGGCGCCTCCTACTTGGTTGGCGTGCAGGGGGCGCCCCTCTGTCTTTCGATTTGCATGAATGCCAACGGGAGCACTAAAAGCAAATGAGAATCTTCCAGGTTTCGTCGGACGGCATGGCTTCGCTGTTCGACGCGCATCATGCCCAGGAAGCGGCCGAGCACGGCGAGTGCTCCTGTCCGCCTGGCATCTGCCTCGATGGCGCCACTCGTGCTGAACCCGGCATGTCCGGCTTCCCTCCGCTCGAAGAGGTTCTCGGTGAACTCATGACAATCCTCGCCGGGGACGATCTCGACGTCGAGGACGAGGATGGCGAGCTGACCATCGCGTTCGAGCCGGACTTCGAGCTGAGCGACGAGCCCGCCTCGCGAGCCCACCAGCTCGACCAGCTCGGCTCCATCGTCGAGGACGTGACGTCGCTCGCCGGCCTCTACGCCACCATGGTCCACGAGGACCGCAGCGAAGGCGAGGACTGAGCCATGGCTCGCACAGTCCTGGACGTCTCTCCCGGCGCCCTCTCGGACTACTACGACTGGCTCAAGGCAGCGCCTGCCGGCGACGTCCTGGTCTACTGGAGCGGTGACCTCCAGTACGACCGCCAGGTCGTGATCCCCGAGACCGACGTGCTGCGCGGCAACGAGCGGCTCCGTCTCGCAACCCTCAACGTTCTCGCCGACCGCGTCCTGGAGGACGCTAAGGATGGTCACCTCCTGCTCACGCAGAAGCGGATCGGCACGAACATCTTCGAATACCGAGCAACCCGCCGCCGGCAGCCCGCTTTCGGCAGCGACATCACGGGCAAGAAGATCACACCGCATGACCTCGTCCTCGCCTGAGGATCGCACGAATGCTCTGAGCTGGCTGGCGCACGGTGCCCAGCTGGCTTTCGAGCTGAGGGGCGATCAAGCAAAGCACAGTGACGTCATCTGGCAGCTTCTGGTCGAGGCGATCGAAGTGATCGACAAGACGCCAGACCAGGAACGCCGTTGGCTGACTTCCGGCAACCGCTCGGGCGGTTGGAACATGGTCGGCATGTCGCGTGCCGAGCTGCTCGTGATCGAGCGTATCCGCCTCCTCAGTGCGATGAAGCCCTATGACGGACAGACCAAGGTCTCCCCCCAGAGAGACGATGTTGAACGATCTCTTGGCGTTCTGTCGTGGATGCGGTGGTGCAACGCCGCAAGACTGGCAGATCGCCTTGTTAAGGCAGCTGTCGCGCTGGCACGCGGCGGGGAAGCCGAGATTGTGCATCGACTTTACTGCCCGACGCGGAAGTCTCGCAACCGGCAGGCCTCCTACGAAATCAGACAACGCACGGTCGGCTTCATTCTGACCGGCCTCAAGAACGATCTCGGCATCGTGCCGGGTCACGGCCTCTCATTTCAGGAGCTGAACCATGCTGCATGATCTGCCGCTGCCGAAGAGAATCGACGTCGATCAGATCGTCGAGCATTCGTTCAAGGACTACCACGTCAAGGGATTCGACTATCTCTGCCTCCAGCGATCGCCGGAGGAGACGGTGAAGCTGTACTTCTTCGACGGCGACATCTCCAAGCTGCCGGAGGTCGTCGCCCCGCACAATCACCGCTACGACTTCGAGACCTATGTCGCGGCCGGCCTCAGCGAGAACGTTTGGTTCACTCGCTCGGCAACGCGCCCGGAACATCAGGGTCAGATCTTCAACTGGTTCGAATATCGCACCAAGCTCAACGGCGGCAACGGGTTCACGTTTGCCGGCGAGGAGGAGCTGTTCGAGGCCAAGCGCGGCCGGTTCGGAACGGGCGAGTCCTACTTCATGCACGCCGAGGATCTGCACACCATCCGCATCGTCCAAAACGAGACGCTGCTGGTCCTGGTGCAGTTCGAGGACATCGTGCCGCTCGACAAGCCGACCTGGACCTATTGCAGGGGCACCGCGCCGTCTCTGGACGGTCTCTACACCAAATTCACGGCCGATGAGGTCATCAGCCGGCTCCGCAAATTCGAGGAGCGCACCGGCATCGCGTTCAGCTCGATCGGCGCACGCAGCGCCGCATAATCAACGGAGACCGCTTTGAAGCGCGAGATCATCCTCGACACAGAGACCACGGGACTAGATCGCAAGACCGATCGGATCGTCGAGATCGGCTGTGTCGAGGTGATCGACCTGATCCCGACCGGCAAGACGTTCCACAAATACATCAACCCGACGCTCCCGGTTCACAAGGAAGCGTTCAAGGTCCATGGTCTCAGCAACGAGTTCCTGAAGAAATTCCCGACGTTCCGCCGGCAGGTCAACCAGTTCCTCACCTTCATCGAGGGTGCGACGCTGGTCGCCCACAATGCCGGCTTCGACGTCGGCATGATCAACGCCGAACTTGATCGCCTCGATCTACCGCCGCTGCCGAACGAGATCGTCGACAGCTTGGCACTGGCCCGAGACAAGCGGCCAGGCTCACGGCATACGCTCGACGCTCTGTGCAAGGCGTTCGGCATCAACCTGAACAAGCGCGACAAGCACGGCGCACTTCTCGATGCCCAGTTGCTTGCGGAAGTCTACTGCGAGCTGCGCGGCGGCCGGCAGATGGGAATGTCCCTGGACCTGTCCGCAGAGTCCTCAGCAGCAGCTCCCGTCGCCATCAGACATCGGCCTGTGCCGCTTGCACCCAGGATCACAGACGAAGACCGAGCCATTCACGCGCAGTTCATCAGCGAGATGAAGGACGCAATCTGGCTCGACTATCGCGACCAGAAACTCGAGACCGCAGCTTAGCCAACAAGGAAAGATCAATGAACACACCCGCCCTTTACAGGCGCACGGGCAAGAACGGCATGTCCGATGAAGTCCGTGCTGCTCGCCGCTTCTCCGTTGGAGGATCGGACGCCAAGATCATCATGTCTGGCGATCAGCTCGCCATCGAACGCCTCTGGGCTGAGAAGCGCGGCGAGATGGCTCCGGAGGATCTGTCCGAGGTCATCTTGATCAACCTCGGCAACCTGACCGAGCCTCTGAACGCCGACCTGTTTGAGAAGGACACCGGACTGTGGGTGACCAACGAGCAGGACAAGGTCTTCTACGAGGACTGGGACAAGGCGCATGCCACGTTGGATGGACTCGTCCGCGAGACGGAGACCGGACCGGTCATCTCGATGGTCGAGTTCAAGTTCATGTTCCCGTTCGGCTTCTCGTTGGACAAGGCGATCGAGAAGTATTTCCCGCAGTGCCAGCACAACATGATGGTGACCGGTCTGCCGACCTCGCAGCTCTGCATCCTGACCGGTGCAGCGCAGTGGTACCGCGTCGAGATCGAGGCGGACATCTTCTACCAGGTCAAGCTGCTCCAGCACGAGAAGGACTTCTGGGAGTGCGTCGAGACCGGTCGGATCCCCGGAAACCCGGTGATCGAGGTGCCGCTGGTCGAGCGCGTCAAGGTCGTCGACATGAACGAGAGCAACGAGTGGGGCGCTCAGGCAGCGATCCTGCTGAAGACGTTCACCGCGGCTAAGAAGCATGAGTCTGCCAAGACCGCCATCAAGAAGCTGATGCCGGAAGACGCCATCCAGGCGGCTGGCAAGGGCGTGACGGTCAAGCTGTCGAAGGACGGCAAGAAGCTGATCGATTGCGACAAGGATCAGGTCGCGAAGATTGACGACGAGCAGGCCTGGTTCCCGCCGGATCCGAAGAAGGCCAAGGGCGGCGGCAAGAAGAAGGCCGCGAAGGCCGACAACGACAACAACGAGGAAGCAGAGGCGGCCTAACCGCCCCTGCCCTCACCTTTTACCAAGAGGAAGACCATGAGCAACGCATCCGAAAATCTCGCGATCTGGAACGAGGTCGAACAGACCGACCCCAACTTCACCAAGTCGTTCAATCGCGGCGGCGGCTTCAAGGGTACGGCGACCAATGCCACGTACCTGATCAAGAAGGCCACGAAGATGTTCGGCCCGATCGGCATCGGCTGGGGCTGGACCATCGTCGAGGACAAGTTCCAGCCGGGCCAGGACAAGGATGTGGTCCACATCCTGCGTCTGAAGCTCTGGTACATGTGGGGCGACAAGAAGGGCGAGATCGAGCACTTCGGTCAGACCACCTTCGTCGGCAAGAACAAGAACGGCTGGTACACCGACGAGGAGGCTCCGAAGAAGTCCCTCACGGACGCGCTTTCGAAGGCGCTCAGCACGCTCGGCTTCGCTGCCGACATCCACCTCGGCATGTACGACGACAACCGCTATGTCAGCGACCTGAAGCAGGACTTCCGCGGCTCTGACGAGTTCGACAGCGCCAACGACAACCAGGATCGCGGCGACCGCGGAGGCAAATCGTCTGACAAGGGCGGATCCTCGAAGGGCGGCAAGTCCAAGCGTGGACCTTCCGTCAGCGAGAAGGAACAGGATTCCATCCTCGACCACTGGGAGGATCAGATCGCCCAGGCCAACTCCGTCAAGGAGATCATGCAGATCATCGCCGAGAAGGCGTTCGCCGAGGATCTGGCGAAGCTCCACGAGGATGACGAGGCCCTCATCCGCAAGAAGGCCAGCGACCGCTCGCAGGAGCTGAAGTCGGCCAAGACCAAAGCGAATGCGGGCTAAGTCACGCGCATACGTCCAGCTCGCCTTGCAGGTCATCCCGCTCGCCAAGAGCACGGATGATCTGCGGGCCTGGTGGGCGGCCGAGAGAGATCACCGCTACGACTACGGCCTGACGGACGATCAGATCGAGCGGCTCAAGGAGGCGTGCAAGGAGCAGGTCCTTCGCCTCGGTGGAGAGCTACGGGAATGAGCAGATGAGCAAGACATCGAGCAAGTCGAGCAACCCCTGGATCTATGCCGTCAAGAACGAGGATGGGCACCTTGTTCCCTATGCGAACTATGACCGCGAGAAGTTCGACGAACTGCCGGTCAACAAGCTGCTGCGCGTCAACATCGTCCAGCAGCGCAATGCGCCGCGGCACCGGCTCTATCGGGTGATTCTGCGACTGGTGGTCCAGAACACAGACCTGTTCGTGTCGGAGGACAGTCTGCACAAGACCCTGTTGGTCGGATGCGGCGTCGTCGAGCCCATCATGACGGTCGCCGGCGAGATCATCATGGTCCCGTCGTCGACAGCCTACGACGCCATGGATGAGGATGTGTTCAAGGCCTACTTCGATCAGGCCATGAACATCATCGAGACCAACCTGCTCCCCGGGATCGACCTGGACGATCTGCTGAAAGAGGCCAGGAAGCAGGCGAATTACAAGGAACCGGCGAATGACAACGACGAGCGCCACAAGGACGAGGATGCAGCGTGATGGCAAACGTAGTGGAAGGCGAGGCGCGCAATAGCCAGGAATGGCACGGCTCCTATCTGGACGAGGACAGCATGGTTGCTGATGTTCTTGCCCGCGTGAGCGCAGATCCGGTCGCGGTGAAGCGCTGGCTCGACCCAGCGAGCTGGCACTTGCCGGATCCAAGGCTGTTCCGCTCCAAAGATGAATATCCTGCTCATGCTGGTTGCCTGACGTTCGCTGGCATGTCGATCCGCAACTTCTATGGCCTGTGGCATGCTGACAATCCGCACACGGCGTTCGATCTGCATGACGATGTCGAGATCACGGACGGCATCATCACGGACAAGCGGCATCCTGACAACTTCTCAGACCGCGTGATCCAGCGCGTGAAGGCAGAGCTGGCGAAGATCAAGTGGAAAGCATGAAGGTCTACCGGCCGATCATCAGCCTTCCAACTGGTTTCTGGGGCGGGGAATGGGTGTTCCTCGCCAAGTCAGAGGGCGATGCTTTCCGGATGCTCAGACGGCGGATCGAGACCGGAAGGGTGAAATGGACGCCGCATGAACAACGCTGACGAGCTGGCCGTGAGATGCGTGGAGAACATCAACTTCTCCACGGCGCACAATTGGCCTGTCGAACAGGCCGCGGTGCTGATCACGACTCCGAAGGGATGGAAGGCTCCACCGAAGTTCCCTCGGAGCGAGATCGTAAACGTCAACCCAAACACCGGCACACGGGTCCGCCGCATACCGGCGATGCGGCTGCTCGCCTATCTGGTCGGAAACAACCTCACCACCATCAAGATCGAGATGAGGGCACTCAAATGATCAAGCTTGATGACCAATCGCGCCGCAGCGGACAATGACAATGCCGAGATCGCCAAGACTGTCTAAAGCCCAGAAGCGGTTCATGGATGAGCATGCCCCTGCCTACCTGTGCTGGATGGACGACACCAGCTCGGCCCTTCCGATCTTGCCGATCAGACGGATGAAGCGCACCTTCGACGCGATGGTGCGTAAGGCGTTCCTCACGCCTGACGGCCACATCACCAATCTGGGACGCGAAATCTGGCGCAAAACATTTGCTTGACCGTTTGCTTGAATGCAAATACCACGAACGAATGCAAACCGTTCTCGATCTTGCTCCTCCGAAGGGCTTTCGGAAGGCCATTCCGGACAAGGTGAAGCTGCAGGTGATCCTGCAGCAGAACGCCGCCTGCACGAAGTGCGGTGAGCGGCTGGGCAAGATCGAGGACTGCGAGTTCGACCACATCCCCGCGCTGGGACTGCGGTGCTGGGACGCTGAGGCCAAGGATACGACGCCGAGGGCGAACGATCCTGCCTTCATCGAGGGCAAGCACAAGGACTGTCACGCGAAGAAGACGTTCGGCTCGCACGGCGAGCTGGCGCGCGGCGACGTCACCGAGATCGCCCGCACCAAGCGGATCGCGAAAGAGACCGAGGATTTCAGGCGTCGAATGCTGGCGAAGGTTGACCCTGATGCGGAGGTCGATCAGCCGCCGCGGCGCCCCAAGAAAGCATGGCCAAAGCGGCCTTTTCCGAAGCGGGGCAAGCAACATGAAAAGAGAGGTCCGAGAGGTCCAGCAGGAGGTTCAGATCCTGAAGGATAAGGGAGAGATCGAGGACTTCAGGCTTGGCCACAGCGCCAAGCATCGGACGGTCAACTTCCTTTTCCGCGGCGCCTGGTACTCGACCGTTTTTCCATCAACGCCTCGAACGCCATACGCCAACAATTTCGTTCGGCAGCAGATCAGACGCCAGATCCGGCGGCTCCAGACAATTTAGGTTCACCAAAGAGAGGACGACATGGACGCTCTACGAGTCGAAGACACATCGATGGGGCTGATGAAGGCGCTGCACTTCATCACCACGCAGCAGGATAGACGCAAGGTCAAGCCGAAGTTTCAATATGCCGCGGCTGGCAACACGACCCGCGCGACGCGGTGCCTGACCAAGTTCGAGCGCAGCCACATCACGGAACTGGTCCAGCAGCTCGTTCCTCTCGATCCGAAGACGCAGCAGGATCAGATCAAGGAGATCATGCAGCAGCTGTCGAAGCTGCCGGTCGCCTTCTTCCCGGTCAAGCGCGAGATGCGGATCGACTATTCGAAGACCTATCCCTACCGGTCGACGAAGCGCGGCGGATGACCGCGATCACAGCAAGCATCCGGAAGGCGCAGCGCGTCGCGATCGAGGCAGGCGGCTTCAACCTGCGTGGCGTGATCTACGGCGACACCAAGAACCGCTATCGCGATGGCTGGTTTTTCTACACCGCGAAGGTGGTGGCGGAAATCGAGCCGAACGTCTTCCGGACTGCAACGGGCAACGTCTACCAGGTCGAAACCTGGTCGGCACCGTCCAAACCCACCAACGAGTATGACCCCCTCCCGGCCGATTGGCCGTACTGCGCGAGTGCCGAATGAGAATTGAACGACGATACACGACTGCCGGAGTCGATCCGTACAGCCTGATCGAGTGGCGCAAAGGCGTCAGCGAGATCAAGAATCCGGACGGCTCCGTCGTCTTCCAGATGGAGGGCATCGAGGTCCCGGCCGCCTGGTCGCAGGTCGCCGTTGACGTCCTGGCGCAGAAGTACTTCCGCAAGGCCGGCGTGGCCTACAGGCTGACCAAGGTCTCCGAGGACGGTGTGCCGGCATGGCTGCAGCGGTCCATCGCCGACAAGACCGTGAGCGAGTTTGAGCAAAAGCACGGTTCCGAGACCTCTGCCAAGCAGGTGTTCGACCGCCTCGCCGGCTGCTGGACCTATTGGGGCTGGAAGGGCGGCTACTTCTCGCCCGGCACCATGAGCATGTTCATCAGCCGCAAGGATCTCGATGACTCCGCCGAGGAGAACGCCCGCGCGTTCTTCGACGAGCTGCGCTTCATGCTGGCCACCCAGATGTTCGCGCCGAACAGTCCGCAGTGGTTCAACACGGGTCTGCACTGGGCATACGGCATCGACGGTCCGGCACAGGGCCACTTCTATGTCGATGAGGCGATTTATACGGCGCATCAGAATGATGACCGCTATCCGGACTCGCTGGCGGTTGTCCCTTCGCGCTCGGCCTACGAGCGTCCGCAGCCGCATGCCTGCTTCATCCAGGGCATCTTGGACAACCTGATCCAGGACCGCGGCATCATGGACCTGTGGGTGCGCGAGGCGCGCCTGTTCAAATATGGCTCCGGCACGGGAACCAACTTCTCAAGCCTCCGCGGCAAGAACGAGAGGCTGTCCGGCGGCGGAAAATCATCGGGAATGATGTCGTTCCTCAAGATCGGCGACCGCGCTGCCGGCGCCATCAAGTCGGGCGGCACCACGCGCCGCGCGGCCAAGATGGTCGTCGTCGATGTGGACCATCCGGACATCGAGGAGTTCGTCACCTGGAAGGTCGAGGAGGAGCAGAAGGTTGCGGCGCTGGTGGCCGGCTCGAAGGCTGCCAAGAAGCTGTTGCAGGCCGTCTGGGAAGCGTGGGGCGACGGCGAGAGCCGCGATACCCCGTCTATGAAGGAGGCCATCCTCGCCGCCAAGCGAGCCTTCATCCCGGACACCTACATCAACCGGGTGATCCAGCTCGCAGAGCAGGGTGAGAACTTTTACGCCGAGGAGTTCGACGTTGACTGGCAGTCGAAGGCCTACGAGACCGTGTCTGGCCAGAATGCCAACAACACGGTGTCGGTGACCAACGACTTCCTGAAGGCGGTCGAGCAGGACACGAAATGGAATCTGATCGCTCGCACCACCGGCAAAACGGTGAAGACGGTCGATGCCACGTATCTATGGGACACCATCGCTCGCGCGGCGTGGGAGTCGGCCGATCCTGGCCTGCACTTCAACACCACGATGAACGAGTGGCATACGTGCCCGGCCGGCGGCGACATCCGGGCGTCGAACCCTTGCTCGGAGTACATGTTCCTCGACGACACCGCCTGCAACCTGGCGTCGGCGAACCTGCTCAAGTTCACGGCGAGCCATGGTGATGGTCCGATCGTGTTCGAGACGGAGAGCTTCATCCACGCCTGCCGTCTGATTCAGATCGTACTCGAGATCTCGATCTACATGGCGCAGTTTCCGTCAAAGGAGATTGCCAAGCTCTCATACGAATACCGCACCACGGGCCTCGGCTACGCCAACATCGGCGGCATGCTGATGACCATGGGCCTCCCCTACGACTCCGACGAGGCTCGGGCTTTGGCTGGAGCTGTCGCCGCGATCATGACAGGGACTGCCTACCTGACCTCCGCCGAGATGGCGCGGGAACGGGGTCCGTTCGTCAAGTTCGAGGAGAACCGGCATTCCATGCTGCGCGTGATCCGCAACCACTATGCGGCGGCGGAGAATGGCGATGCGGAGTTCGAGGGACTGACGATCAAGCCGGTGCCGCTGGATTGGGACAACTGTCCCCAAACCGATCTGCCGGCGCGGGCTTCTGCCATCTGGGCTGAGGCAGTCGAGTTGGGCGAGGCTTACGGCTTCCGCAACGCCCAGACCACGGTCATCGCGCCTACGGGCACGATCGGCTTGGTGATGGACTGCGACACCACGGGCGTTGAGCCCGACTTCGCTCTGGTGAAGTTCAAGAAGCTGGCCGGCGGCGGCTACTTCAAGATCATCAACCAGGCCGTGAAGCCGGCGTTGCAGCAGCTCGGCTACACGGCGAAGCAGATCGACGAGATGGTGACCTATGCTACGGGCACTGGCATCCTGCCAACCTACCTCCAGGGACTGCTCGATGACCAGGGGATCAAGGTCACTCCTGAGCAGGTCAAGTCGACCTTCGACGTTCGCTTTCTGGCTGACTGGGCATCTCTGGATCCCAAGCTGCCAGGGGTGATGGAGGAGATCAACCAGAAGGTCTGCGGAACCATGACTCTGGAAGGTGCCCCACACTTGAAGGAGGAGCACTACGCGATCTTCGACTGTGCCACCCCATGCGGCAAGCTGGGAACGCGGTCGATCTCCACTGAAGGCCACATCCGAATGATGGCGGCAGTGCAGCCGTTCATCTCTGGCGCTATCAGCAAGACCATCAACATGCCTGCGACGGCGACGATCGCGGACGTGAAGGCGGCCTACATGCTGTCGTGGAAGCTGGGTCTAAAGGCCAACGCTATCTATCGCGATGGCTCGAAGCTGTCCCAGCCGTTGTCTTCGGCCCTGGTCGAGGACGAGGCGATCGAGGATGAGGCTCCGAAGACGGTCATCCAGGTGATCGAGAAGATCGTCCGGAAGCGGGAGAAGCTGCCGCACAAGCGGGCCGGCTACACCCAGCGCTCGATCGTCGGCGGGCACAAGCTCTATCTCCGGACCGGCGAATACCCGGACGGGCGATTGGGCGAGATCTTCATCGACATGCACAAGGAAGGCGCTGCCTTCCGGTCGGTGATGAATGCCTTCGCCATCGCTGTGAGCCTCGGCTTGCAGTACGGCGTGCCGCTGGAGGAGTTCGTCGATGCGTTCACGTTCTTCCGGTTCGAGCCCTCCGGGTTCGTTCAGGAGCATGGTCGCATCAAGAACGCGACCTCGATCATCGACTTCGTGTTCCGGGACATCGCGATCAACTACCTCGATCGTGATGACCTGGCGCACGTCACCCCGGAAGAGAGCGGCCACACCGCGATTGGTGATGGGGTGAATGGGGCGCCTGCTGTCGTCGTCAACGTCGCTGCCGGTGCTGACGTCAAGAAGGTGATCGAAGCTACGTCGAAGGCCATCGACAAGGCGCTGGATAAGCGCTCCGTCGCCAAACTGAGCGGATACACCGGAGACACCTGCGGATCGTGCGGGAACGTCACCATGGTCCGCAACGGCACCTGTCTCAAATGTGACACGTGCGGCGAGACCACGGGGTGTTCATGACCTGGCTGAAGCGACTGCTCTGCCTGTTCATCGATCACAGGCGGGAAGCTGACGACGAAGGGGCTTACGGAAGCTACGGCTGGAAGTGCCCGCGCTGCGGGGAGACTGGCTTCGGCATTCACGACATGTGAGCCGTAGGCGACAAGAACGGAACGGATCTACGGGTCCGTTCGCTTTTTTGCTTGCTTGAATGCAAATCTTGCAGTAATGCAAACCCACGCAGGCGGGCAGCCTGCAACCGAACCAAAGGACTGAAACATGGGCTTCCTCTCCAATCTCCTGAAGCAGGCCGACAAGGCGATCAACAGCTACACGGGCGACAAGGCTTTCCTGGCCGGCGTCGCTGCAGCGGCTGCCAACGTCACCGCGGCGGATGGCTCGATCGATGACGCCGAGATCAATGCTGCGATCTCCGGCATGCTGGCGAACCCGATCGTGTCGGCTTCCTACTCCGCCTCGCAGATCGAGGAGGCTCTCAACGCCGCTCTCGCCCGCGCCAAGAGCCGCGCCGGCCGCATGGAGAACAAGCGCGCCATCGAGGCACTGATGACCCGCGACATCTCTGCTCGCCAGGACGTGTTCCTGATCGCTGCCGACGTGGCAGACCAGGACGGCATCGGTGACCAGGAGCGCGTCGTGCTCGCCGATATCGGCAAGGCGCTCAACGTCGACGACAACAAGCTGCTCGCTGCCTGATCCGGCGCTTCATCTTAACGGGGCGGTCCTTCGGGGCCGCCCTTTTTCTTGAACTGGAGATTTTCATGGACCACCTGTTCTGGGTCGCGCTGCTCGGCATCGTGTGGATCGACCTCTTGCTCTCCGGCGACAACGCGGTCGTCATCGCCCTCGTCAGCCGGCAACTGCCACCCAGCCAGCAGAAGTGGGGTATCATCGGTGGCACCGCTGCGGCAATCGGACTCCGTGTCGGCATGTCGTTCTTCGCAGGCCTCCTGCTGAACATCCCTGCCCTCAGCCTCATCGGCGGCGCCTATCTCCTCAAGGTGGCGGCTGACCTGCTGATCGGCGGTGACGAAGCCGGGGCGCCGGACGCAGCATCGACGCTGAAGGCTGCGATCATCACCATCGCCCTGGCCGACGCCAGCATGAGCCTCGACAACGTCATGGCGATCGCCGCTCTGTCACACGGCAACATGTTCCTGATGGCACTCGGTGTTCTGCTCTCGATCCCGCTCGTGATCGCCGGCAGCGCCATCATCTCGATGGTCATCGGTCGCTTCCCGATCCTGACCTGGGCGGGCGCCGCGCTGCTCGGCTGGGTTGCCGGCGGCATCATCGCCGCTGATCCTCTCGCAAGCCCCTACCTGAACCACTATGCGGCTTCGGCCGTGGGCCTGCTGATCGTGCTCGCTGTGGGCTGGTTCTACAGCGGACGAGAGGAAGCCGAAGCAGTCGCCTGATGCTCACCGAGCTGGAGATCATCGAGCGCTGTCTGCTGATGTTCTCCAAGCCTGGGCGCTGGACACAGAAGACGCTCGCGAGGGACCGGCAAGGCAAACCTGTCCCCGTATTCAGCGAGATGGCGCGGTCCTTTGACATCGAGGGCTGCATCAGAAGAGCAGCTGGCATCGAAGACCGAGGCGCGTACGCGCGCTTCGTTCCCCTCATCAAGAGCCAGGTTGGCAAGCAACCATTCGACTGGAACGACCAGCGAGGCCGTCTCCAGATGGAAGTGGTCCGGATGTTCGAAGACCTGGCGGACGAACTTAGATTCAAGGAGACATCATGAACGACAATTTTACCCAGGCCGACCTGGACGAGCTGAAGAGATCAGTCCAGTTCGTCGTCGATATCTGCCACAAGATGAATGCCCATTGGTGGATCGACCCCAAGACCGGCGCCGATCTGCGCGACAACCCTCTGATCGTCCCCACCAAGATCGCGCTGATCCACAGCGAGCTGTCCGAAGCTATGGAAGGTGACCGCAAGGACCTGATGGACGACAAGCTGCCCCACCGAAGCGCGATCGAAACCGAGCTGGCCGACGTCGTGATCCGCGAGGGAGATCTGTCAGGCGGCATGAAGTATCGCCTCGCCGAAGCCATCGTTGCCATCGCCGGCTTCGACCGGAAGGAGATCGCCCTCGCACTCGCGCTGCGATCGACGGCAGATCTCAGCGGTGCACTGGGCCTCGACCTCGCTGGAGCTGTAGCGGAGAAGAGTTCATTCAACCTGGTTCGCCCAGACCACAAGTTCGAGAACCGGACCCAAAAGGGCGGCAAGAAATACTGACTTTTCGCTTGACGATTCGTTTGCTTGAATGCAAACAATCGCCATGCAAACGAGGAGATGAGACTTGGACGCGCAACAGGCTGAAAGGAAGGCCTTCGAGCTGATCTTCGGCGAGATCAGCTTGCAAAACGAGATGCACGGCGAGGTAGGCACCCGCCCTGACGACCAGAACGGCGAGCTGTTCGAGGCCGGCATGGGTCAGCTGGACGCCGTGTTCGACCGACGCAATGGCGATGAGACGGCGTTCGACGAGCCCCCGATGATCTACCCGGAGAATTGGGGCAAGCGCTGGTTTCGCAGCTATGGCGGCGACATCCCCAACATGGTCGTCGGCGTGACGTTCATGATCCAAGAGATCAAGCGCCTGCTGATGAACGGCGAGGACCCCACACGCCTCGCTTGGCAACCCCACCAACTGATCGAGGCCTAACATGCCGGTATTCGGTGTCTTTCTCGCCAACCACGTTCTCGATGCCTGCGGCCTCTATTTGGTCGTGACCGCAGCCGTCAAGATCTCCCGCGGCTATCCGATCAGCCGCTGGTTTTTCTAACGTTCAAGCATTTGCTTGAATGCAATCCGCAAACGGAGGAAGTATGAAGAAGATCTATCTGCTCGCCGCTGTCGTGATGGGCGTCATGGCTGCCAGCTCTGCCCAGGCGACCGAGAAGTTCCGGCTCTGCACCGGAAACGCCAAGCTGAACTACTACGCCGCAGGTCAGTACCTGAAGCGCCACGTTCCCTCGGTCGACGTCATCGAATCCAAGGGCTCGCTCGACAACCTCGACAAGGTCACGGCCGGCGAGTGCGACGGTGCGTTCGTGCAGTCCGACGCTCTGCTCGTCTATTCGCAGCGCAACGCCAAGGCGATCTCGGCTCTGCAGCGCTCCGGCGTGCTCTACCAGGAGCAGGCCAACCTGATCTGCAACCGCAAGGCCTACACCTCGCCCCGCATGGTCGATCTGAACTCCAACTTCACCGTCGCAATCGGTCCCGAGGGCTCCGGTGCCAACACCACCTGGGCGGCGTTCGTGGCGGCTGACAGGGCCCGCTACGGCAAGGTGCGAACGTCCGATCTCACCAGCACGCTGGCTCTCAGCGCCGTCGCCGATGGCTCGGAAGTGCAGTGCGCGCTGATCATCACCGCGCTCAACGCTCCATTCCTCAAGAACGAGGCGCCGAAGTATGCGAGCAGCGTGACGCTGGTTGCGACCGACGACCGGGACATGACCAAGAACGCCAAGGATAACCGCGGCAACCCGGTCTACACCTACGGCGAGATCCCGTCCGGCACCTACAAGGGCATCCAGCCCACCGGCCTGCTCGGCGGCTCCAAGTCCGTCGACACCATCCAGGTCGATGCCGTGTTCGTCGCGAACCGCGACTGGATCGCTGCCCACCAGGGCGACTTCGAGAAGATCGTCGATGGCTTCGCCAACGCCAAGCCCGACATCGAGAAGCTCGTTCAGCCGAAGTAACTGCGCATTGCAATCGACGGTCGCCTACGGGCGGCCGTCCTCCTTTTCATTTTGTCCATTTTCAGAACGTGGAGCGAGGCATGAGCCGGTCTGGATACACCGAGGACTACGACTGCGAAGACCAATGGGGCTTCATCAGGTATCGCGGCATGGTGGCCAGTGCCATACGCGGAAAGCGCGGACAGTCCCTCTTCCGAGACATCCTGATCGGCATGAATGGGATGATCTGCAAGCGCCTGATCGCCGACGATCTGGAGACTGAAGGCGCTGTGTGCGCGATCGGAGCAGCCGGAAAGGTCCGCGGCGTCGACATGTCCAGCCTTGATCCAGAGGACGCTGAGACCGTGGCCGGAAAGTTCGACATCGCCGACTGCCTCGCCCGCGAGATCGTTTGGATGAACGACGAAAGCGGCATGACCGGCGAGTGGATCGAGAACGAGAAGCGCTGGCGCCCCGAGAGCCCGGAGGAGCGCTTCATCCGCATGCGCAAGTGGGTGCGATCGCAAATCACGGACCCACTGTTCGACGTGGTCTGGTGCTGATTTTCATCATGGAGGGTGATTTGAACAAGGAAGACGAGTTGGCTCAGCTGAAGCGAGAGCATTCAGCCAGAGTTTCCGAGCTGATCGAGCACAACACGAAGCAGCTGATGGAGAACCGGGCGCAACGGGCCATCATCGCTCAGCAGAAGGCTCAGATTTTGTGGCTGCTGAACCAGATCCCCGGAGTCCAGCCATGAGCAAGACGATCGTCAAACATCTGCCGGCAGAAGAGGTCGGCGAGGACCAGGCCGGGTGGTGGATCCTCCACCTGGACATGAACGAGGATGGCACCGAGGCAGGCTGCTACGACGCTGCCGGCCCCTACGACAGCAAGGCTGAGGCGGACCAGCTGGCTCTGCCGTGGACCACAGATCAGGAGGCGCACGCAGCATGAAGCAGTATCACGACCTGCTCCAAAAGATCCTCACAGAGGGCGTCCAGAAGGGAGACCGTACCGGCACCGGCACGCTGTCGATCTTCGGACATCAGATGCGCTTCGATCTGAGCCAAGGCTTCCCGCTACTGACCACAAAGCGGCTGCCGTTCAAGGCCATCGCTGTCGAGCTGCTGTGGTTTCTGCGCGGCGATACCAACATCAAGTTCCTGCACGACCACGGCGTCACCATCTGGGACGAGTGGGCGGACGAGAACGGAGATCTCGGCCCGGTCTATGGCAAGCAGTGGCGCAGCTGGCCCGGGAAGCTTCTGCACGCCGACATCGATCGCCAGACCGGCATGCCTTCCGCGGTTCACTACGAGTCGATCGACCAGATCGCAAACGTCGTCCAGCAGATCAAGACCACCCCCAACTCCCGCCGACTGATCGTCTCTGCATGGAATCCAACAGAGGTGGACGAGATGGCGCTGCCGCCGTGTCACTGCCTATTTCAGTTCTACGTGGCGAACGGCAAGCTGTCCTGCCAGCTCTACCAGCGATCGGCCGACGTCTTCCTAGGCGTCCCGTTCAACATCGCATCCTATGCGCTGCTGACAACGATGCTCGCTCAAGTCACGGGGCTACAGCCAGGTGATTTCGTCCACTCGTTCGGTGATACGCACCTTTATCTGAACCATCTGGATCAGGCGCGTGAGCAGCTGACACGAGAGCCGGGGAGGCTGCCGACGCTGCTACTCAGTCCGCACGTCACGGACATCTTCGACTTCACGTACAATTCCATGTCATTGGCCGGCTATAACCCGTACCCGCCAATCAAGGCGGACGTGGCCGTATGACGAAGGTGGCCAACTCATTCTACTCTGCGGCGGTCCCTCACCTCGAAATGGATGATCTCTATTTCGGAACCTTCGGGATACCTGGCGACCCGCCGCAGTGGGTCAATGGTCAGGACGGCAAGCGTGAAGTCTTCCGCAGCCACGATGCAGCTGTCCTGGCTGGCTTCAAGATCATGGTGGCGAAGCTCAACCGAGCGCGCCAGGAGCAGAACTTCCAGGTGAGGAGCTATGCTTCACCAAAGACCAGGAGCTGGACGGCACCGGTCGATACCCGGGAGCCGACCATCGAGCAGGTGTTCGGGAGCAAGAAATGAGCGCTCTACCAAAAATCGATGGGGTCGGTAATATCGACCTCATCGGACCCAACACGCCGCTGAGATTAGAGGTGGCAGCCAGACTCGCCTTTCCGGACGGGTCAATGAAGCTGGCCGGACTCCGTCGAGAGATCTCTCGCGGCCGACTTACCTACGAAGTGATTGCAGGCAAGCACTACACCACGCTCGCCGCCATTGAGGCTATGAGAGAGTTATGTCGCGTAACAGCAAAGGCCCCCGTCTCTACAAGCGACCTGCCCGACGTGAGGGAGGCAAACTCAAACCGGCAATGTGGGTCGTCCGAGACAAGCAAAAAGTTGTCTCCACAGGAATTGCTGCGCGAGCAGCTGAAACGACACCGCCAATTGAAGCGGAACAATTCCTGAGGACGTACCTTGCCGAGAAGTTTGACCCGACCCGGCGAGCCAAGGACATTGCGGTCATCACGATCAGCGACGTCCTTGGCATCTACTACCACGACAAGGGCGGGCTCAAATGCGAAGACCCCAATCTCATCGGCCACGTTAATCGCCTCAACGAATTTTGGGGCGAGAAGACGCTGATCCAGATCAATCCCAAGACCTGCCGTGATTACGTCGCCAGTCGTCCTGGCCAGGGCGGCGCGAGGCGCGATCTCGAAGTCCTGCGGGCGGCGATCAACAACCACTCAGCCCAGAACCTGCATTTTGGCACGGTCAACGTCACGCTGCCACCGAAGGGCGAGGCACGCCAGGAGTGGATTACACGCGACCAGGCCGCCGCCATTATCTGGGCCGCCTGGCGCTACCGCGAGCTGCAGACGATCCACCGCGGCGAACGGAAGGGAGAGGTGGTGGTCACCGACAAACGACCGCTGCGGCACGTCGCACGCTTCCTGCTGATCGGCTGCTACACTGGAACCCGAGCGGGCGCCATTGCCTCTGCCTCGATCAAGAAGGAAGCCGGCAAGTCTTATGTCGACCTGGAGGCCGGCCTGTTTCACCGGCTTGCGGTCGGCAAACGCAAGACCAAGAAGCAGCAGCCGACCGTGCCACTGCCTCCGCGCCTGCTCGCTCACATGAGGCGCTGGGTGGCCAAAGGCATCGTGTCCGAGAACTTCGTCGAGTACCGAGGCTTGCCGGTCAAGCGGGTGAAGAAGGGGTTCGCATCTGCGGTGCGGCTCGCCAAGGTCGACATCAAGGTCACGCCGCACACCCTTCGGCACACGGCCGCGACCTGGCTGATGCAGGCGGGAGTCGATGAGTGGGAGGCTGCCGGCTATCTCGGGATGTCAGTTGAAGTGCTGCGCGAGGTCTACGGACATCATCATCCGGACCACATGAAGGGCGCGGTCGAAGGCATCACGGCGAAGAAGGTGAAGGCGCCGAAACAGGCTCAATCTGTACCCCAATCTGTACCCCAGAAGAAATCGAGGAAGACGGGATGATCAGAAGATACTGTATTTGCAGGGGGAAAATGGTCGGAGCGGCAGGATTCGAACCTGCGACCCCTGCGTCCCGAACGCAGTGCTCTACCGGGCTGAGCCACGCTCCGACTTGGGAAGCCGGCTTATAGCGTCGGGTTTCCGTCTTCGCAAGGACACAAGGCAGGAAATCGCATCGAAATCGTCGATCGTCGGCGGAGGGGTTAACTGCTTGAGGCCGTGGGGCTTTGTCCGGCGGCCATGGCGCGAGCGCAAGGCGACAGGCGATTTGCGCGCTTCATTCGGACGTCCGCGCCCGCTATAGCCGAGCGCGGAAGCCACCGCCGTCCCGTACCATCGATGCCCGCCCCAGACATGCAAGCGATCGAGACCAGGATCCTGCCCGCCGACGCGGCTGGAATCGCGCAAGCCGCGGCGACGTTCGCGCGCGGCGGACTGGTCGCGTTCCCGACCGAGACCGTCTACGGCCTCGGCGCCGATGCGGCCAATGCCGCGGCCATCGCACGCCTCTATCAGGCCAAGGGCCGGCCCGCCTTCAATCCGTTGATCGCCCATGTCGCCGATATCGCAGCGGCGCAGCGTATCGGCCGCTTCAATGCCACCGCCGAGCGTCTGGCCGCTGCGTTCTGGCCGGGACCGCTGACCCTCGTGGTGCCGCAGAGCGACGGCTGTCCCGTCGCCGACCTCGCCACCGCCGGCCTCGATACGGTGGCGATCCGCGTGCCGGCGCATCCGACCGCACAAGCTCTGCTCATGGCGTTCGGCGGCGCCGTCGTGGCGCCCTCCGCCAACATCTCCGGCCACGTGTCGCCGACCACGGCGGCGCATGTCGCGGCCGATCTCACCGGGCGAATCGACCTCATCCTGGACGGCGGGCCGGTCGAGGTCGGCGTCGAATCGACCATCGTCGGCTGCTTCGATGCGCCGACGCTGCTGCGCCCGGGCGGAGTTCCGAGCGAGGCGATCGAGGCCGTGCTCGGCCGTGTGCTGGCGCGGCCCGCCGCAGAGACCGAGACGTCCGAGCAGCCTCTGGCACCGGGCATGCTGGCCTCCCACTATGCCCCGCGCGCCCGCGTGCGCCTCGATGCCAGCGAGGTCGCGCCCGGCGAGGCGTTGCTCGCCTTCGGACCCACCACCCTGCCCGGAGCCCACGAGGCCGCCGCGATCCTGAACCTGTCGCCCTCTGGCGATCCGGCAGAGGCGGCGACGCATCTTTTCGGCTATCTTCGCAGCCTCGATGCCAAGGGAGCGCGCAGCATCGCGGTGATGCCGATCCCGAACGACGGACTGGGCGAGGCCATCAACGACCGGCTGCGCCGCGCCGCCGCGCCGAGATAACACTGGAAGCGACTAAGCATGAACATCAGCCAGCCTGCCCTGCCGCCGCTGCCGCCCGATTTGATCGCGCAATTCGCTGCCATCGTCGGCGAGCGCCAGGCGCTGACCGCGGAGACCGACGTCGCGCCTTACGTCACCGAGGAGCGCAACCTGTTCCACGGCCGCTCGCCGCTGGTGCTGCGCCCAGGCTCGACGGCCGAGGTCGCCGCAATCTGCAAGCTTGCCAGCCAGCATCGCATCGCGCTGGTGCCGCAAGGCGGCAACACCGGCCTCGTCGGCGGCCAGACGCCGCACAATGGCGAGGTGGTGGTGTCGCTGAGGCGCATGGACAAGATCCGCGACGTCGACACCGCCTCCAACACGATGATCGCCGAGGCCGGCGTCGTGCTGCAGGTGGCGCAGCAGAAGGCTGCCGAGGTCGACCGCCTGTTTCCGCTGTCGCTCGGCGCCGAGGGCAGTTGCACCATCGGCGGCAATCTCTCGACCAACGCCGGCGGCACCGCCGCGCTCGCCTATGGCGTGGCGCGTGAGATGGCGTTGGGGGTCGAGGTGGTGCTGGCCGACGGGCGGGTGCTCAATGCGCTGTCGAAACTGAAGAAGGACAACACCGGTTACGATCTGCGCAATCTGTTCATCGGCGCCGAGGGCACGCTCGGCATCATCACCGCGGCGAGCCTGAAGCTGTTCCCGAAGCCACGCGCGATCGAGACCGCCTTCGTCGGCCTCAAGTCGCCGGAGGACGCGCTCAAGCTGCTGGCGATCGCGCAACGCGAGGCCGCCGGCAGCCTCACGAGCTTCGAGCTGATCGCCGCGATCGCGCTCGACTTCTCGATCCGCCACGCCGCTGGCAACCGCGCGCCGCTGTCGGGCGTCCATCCCTGGTTCGTGCTGATGGAACTGTCGTCGTCGCGCGAGGATGCCCGCGCCACGCTCGAGACCATTCTGGAGCAAGGCCTCGAAGACGGCATCGTCGACGACGCCGCGATCGCCGACAGCCTCGCCCAGCGCATGGCGTTCTGGAAGCTGCGCGAGGACATCTCTGCGGCGCAGAAGCCGGAGGGTGGCTCGATCAAGCACGACATCTCGGTGCCGGTCGCCGCGGTGCCCGCCTTCATTGCCGAGGCCAATGCCGCCGTGGTGAAGCTGATGCCCGGCGCGCGTCCGGTGCCGTTCGGCCATCTCGGCGACGGCAACATCCACTACAACGTCAGCCAGCCGATCGGCGCCAACACCGCCGACTATCTCGCGCGCTGGCACGAGGTCAACGCGGTCGTGTTCGAGATCGTGCTGCGCATGGGCGGCTCGATCTCGGCCGAGCACGGCATCGGCGTGCTCAAGCGCGACGAGCTGCCTGACGTCAAGGATCCGACCGCCATCGCGCTGATGCGCGCGATCAAGGCACAATTCGATCCGCTCGGGATCATGAATCCCGGCAAGGTGCTCTAGGCTGTCGACGCTCCCATGGATTCTGCTCCCGCTCTCGCCATTTCCGACATCACCGATGCCGACGTGCCCGCGATCATTTCGCTGTGGCAGCGCTGCGGCCTGACGCGGCCCTGGAACGATCCGGCCGCCGACATCGCGCTCGCGCGCCGCGGCGACAGCTCCACCGTGCTGGTCGGCCGCAGCGGCGGCGCCATCGCAGCCTCCGTCATGGTGGGCCATGACGGCCATCGCGGCTGGGTCTACTATGTCAGCGTCGATCCCGAGCATCGCGGCCGCGACCATGGCCGCGGCATCATGGCCGCCGCCGAGGACTGGCTGCGGGCGCGCGGCATCGCCAAGCTGATGCTGATGGTGCGCGGCGACAACACCAAGGTGCAGGAATTCTACCAGGCGCTCGACTATGCCGTGCAGGACAGCGTCGTGTTCTCGAAATGGCTCGACGGCCGCCCGCCGACGCCCGGAATGAAATAGAGGCGAGCGATGAGCATCTCCGACCGCATCCGCGTCCACGAGACGCGCGTGCTCTCCGACCATTACGGCACGCTGACCTCGACGAAGTTCGAGTGGCGGCGCGACGACGGCACGTGGCAGATGCAGAGCCGCGACGTGTTCGACCGCGGCAACGCGGCGGCGATCCTGCCCTACAACCTCGCCCAGCGCAGCGTCATCCTGGTCAAGCAGTTCCGCTATCCCGCGTTCGTCAACGGCCATGACGATCTGCTGATCGAGGCGGCGGCCGGCCTGCTCGACGACGCCTCGCCGGAGGAGCGCATCCGGCTCGAAGCCGAGGAGGAGACCGGGTTCCGGCTGCACGACGTCAAGTTCGTGTTCGAGGCGTTCATGAGCCCGGGCATCGTCACCGAGAAGATCCACTTCTTCGTCGCCGAGTACGAGCCTCACATGCGCGTCGGCGCCGGCGGCGGGCTCGCGCATGAGGGCGAGGAGATCGAGGTGCTGGAAGTCTCGATCGACGACGCGCTGGCGATGATCGCCGACGGCCGCATCCAGGACGCCAAGACCATCATGCTGCTGCAGCACGCCGCGCTGAGGATCTTTGGCTGAGCGCGGCCAACGCTCGGTCGCGGGTCTTGCTCCTTTGTCGTCCTCCGCGAAGGCGGGGGACCCAGTATTCCACCGGCAGCCGTTTCGGCACGAGAGGCCCCGGCGCACTGGATCCCGCTTTCGCGGGGGATGACGATCTTCTCTGTCGAGATATCCCGCCTCAGAACAAACTCCCCTGCCCGTCATCCGCAGGCGCAGGCGAAACTTTGCGGGATGCAACCTTCTTCGCCGGCTTGCGCTGCGCGTCCTCGGCGGCGCGCAGCTCCGCGGTCATCGGCAGCAGCAGCTGCTCGTCGTCGTTGGCCACCGCGTTGACGCGCGTGGACACCTCGTACCACGCGAATTCGCCCTCGCGAGGCGCGACCAGCAGCCTCATGGCCTCCTCAGGATCATCGGAACGGCAGTCGAGCCACAGCGCGAAATCATCCGGCCTGATCGTCACGGGAACACGATGATGCAGCGTGGCGAGATCGGGGCTCGCAGCCGCGGTGACGATCGCCACCGTATCGACCTCCTCGCCGTTCGGCCCGCACCAGGTCTCGGCGAGGGCCGCGAAGCCGAGCGGCGCGCCGTCACTGCGGTGGATGAAGAACGGCCGCTTGCGACCATCGATCACCTGCCACTCGTAATATCCATCAGCGGGCACCAGCACGCGGCGCCGCCGGATCGCATTCTTGAACGCCGGCTTCTCGTGTACGGACTCCGAACGCGCATTGATCAGCAGCGTGAAATTACGGGGATCCTTGACCCAGGCCGGAATGAATCCCCAGCGCATGAGCCGAAAATGCCTGATGTCCTGATCCAGAAGAACTACGGGAATCGGCTGCGTCGGAGCAATATTGTGCCGCGGCGGAAAGTTCGGCTGTTCCTCGTAGCCGAAAATCTGCCTGAGAGCCGCGGGTGGTGAAGTGATCACGAAGCGTCCACACATAATCTCACTCAAATCGTCGTGTGTTCAGCACCTTTTAACTTGGGTTGCCAACACTGCAGCGGATGACCGCAGCGGCGACCCATTCCGTGCCTACCGATCGCACGACCCAACGACCGGCGGGCAGCGCCATTGACCCGGCGCGGGCCGCGATGCTGCGCGCCGCCAACATCAATCCGCGCACCGGGCTCGCCACCGACTATCTGAATCATTTCAACGAAGCCGTGATGCTGCTCGAAATGATTCCCGATATTCCGGAATGCGCCGAGGATTTTCTGGCGTGGTCGCCGCTGACCTATCCAGAACATTTCACGCACACCAATTTCAAGGCCCGCGATCTCGTCATCGAGGCCTATGAGCAGGCCGACCCCGCGATTCGCGACAAGTTCGATCATCTCACGAAGACCATGACCGACATCCTGCTCGCGGTCGGCAGCGCGATGCGCGCAGCCAAGCAGGACGCCACCAAGGCCAAGCTCGCCGAGCAGGCCGCGGCGTGGGTCAAGCCGCTGGTGACGCAGGCCGGCGGCATCATCAATGGCGACATCGAGGTCGACCCTGACCCGGTCGACGAGGTCGACGCCGTCGATGCCATCATGGCAAGCTTCTGAGCGGCACGGGCTGCCGGCCCGGTCGTCTTCACGCTACGGTGCAGACCACGCCTGGAGCCATTGGCATGACCGCCCCGACGCCGCCCCGCCACCCCCAGCTCGCCGTCAGCGCCGCCATCTTCCGCGACGGCAAGCTCCTGCTGGTACGCCGGGCGCGTTCCCCCGCCAAAGGCGTCTACACGCTGCCCGGCGGCCGGGTGGAGCTCGGCGAGACCCTGCACGAGGCCGTCGCGCGCGAGGTCATGGAGGAAACCGCACTCTCGATCGCAATTGTCGGGCTGGCCGGCTGGCGCGAGGTCCTGCCGGCCCAGGGCGGCGGCGGCCACTATGTGATCCTTCCCTTTGCGGCCCGCTGGCAGGCCGGAGAGCCCCGGCTCAACCCGGAACTGGACGACTTTCAGTGGCGCCTCCCCGATGCGCTCGAGAGCCTCACGCTGACTGACGGACTGCCGGAGATCATCGCCGCCGCACGGACCCTGGTGTAGGCGCCTTGCGTCCGCCGTCCGGCAAAGGCATATGACGTCGGTGTTCCCCATGATCCCCAAGCGCCTCCTGGCCGTCCTCATGCTCGTTGCCGCCTGCGCCATTGTGCCCGCGCGCGCGCAGGATGCGGCCGCGCCGTTCGATGGCGATCTGCAGCGGCTGGCCGAGATCCTCGGAACCCTGCATTACCTCCGCGGCATCTGCGGCAGCAATGAAGGCGCCAAATGGCGCAACCAGATGCAGGCTCTGATCGATGCCGAGACGCCGTCGGGCGAACGCCGCGCCCGGATGATCGCCGGCTTCAACCGCGGCTATAACGGCTTTCAGCAGACCTATCGGACCTGCACGCCGGCGGCGATGGTGGCGATCCGCCGCTACATCGACGAGGGCTCGAAGATCTCGCGCGACCTCACGGCGCGCTACGCCAACTGATGGCCCATGGTTGACGGCGCGCGGGCGTTATCCACGTTTGCGTTAACCTTGTTAACCTTTCCTAAAGAACTGGCCTAGGCGTCTGCCGCCTGCGTGGTAAACCTCACTGGTCCGGCGCGTCCGCGTTCGGAATTCAACGCGCCTCGCGGCCTCGCCAGACTGAATTCAATGAGCTTTCCCGTCACTTTCAGCGCCCTCCCCGCCGTCCTGCCCGACCACGAGCAGAAGCAGGCCGCGCTCAGCTACCTCAACGAAGCCTGGGCGGAAGCGCGCCATGACGGCGTCGACGGCGACTGCCTGGCGCAGGCCAGCCTGTTCGCGGCGCTGGCCGAACTCGTCACCACCTATGGCGAGGACGCGGTGGCGACCTTCGTCGAAGGCCTGCCGGAGCGCGTCCGCAACGGCGAGTTCTCGCTGTCGCGCGCGACGCAGTAGGGTCTCCCGCTCCTCGCGCGTAGCCCGGATGCGCGCAGCGACATCCGGGGTCTCATCCGCAGCCTCGTTGAACCCGGATATCGCTGCGCTCGTCCAGGCTACGACAACTACGTCGACAAACTCCGCGTCATTGCGAGCGCAATGACGGAGCCAAAACGGAGAGCGCCCATCGGGCCGAGATCCGTCTCCACATCTCAAACAGCATCGAGACACGCCTCATCGTCCTCGCGGCGCGATGCGTCCGAGCGATGACCAACGTTCGGCCCTCATTCAATCGAGGGCGCAGGGAAGGCTGGGCGTCGGCTGACGCCCATGGCCCCCGTGCGAACAAAAGTGCACGGGGCAGGAACCACAGGTGCAGCCGGATGAGCCCAGCCTTCCCTGCGCGATGGTTTTAACGCTTCTTTCGCGCTCTCCCTGGGGACCGGCTTGATTGCCCCCATCGCCTGCGCCGATGCTCTCGCATCACGCTCAGGCTTGACCTCGGCATCGGGAGGCCAGGACCACGCGACTTCACGTCCGCATCGGGATTGTTCGTCCGCGCAGCCAAAGCCACGCTGCAACCCGACGCGTCCACCGCCTGCCCGCCTCGCGTCTCGTGACGACCGCGCGTACGCCCCTCTCGTTGAGGCGGGATGGGTGGAGGATAGACACGTATTCTGGAAAAACGAAAGTGAAATCTTTCGCCCGGAAGAGGCTGCGGGCGCGATCACGTTGAGACAATACGCAAAATTGCCGTTTCGGCACAGGCGTTTCGTGTAGTTGCGGCGAGCCAGAACGACGGCGTTGCAGACAAGATCGCGCGACTGATTCGCCCGACGGGCTTTTTGCTTTGCATTTCTTGCGGCGCTTCAGTCCCAATCCATTCCGCCAATGACGCCAAGAAACCAGCCGCCGATAAAAGCGGCCGTAAGCGCCATGAGATGGATCGTCGCGGAGGGACCAAGTTCCTGGTTGTCTTGAACATGACTAAGTCCAATCAGCCCAAGCTCAAAAATTGCCGCGCAGAATACAGGCCAAAGCGCCCGCCGCCGCGCTGCCAGCCGCTGGGCCGGGCCAGCCCCCCGAGCGTTCCGTGATAGAGTCATGGATCGGCGAAGCGACACCACGGCAGTCAAGACGACCACGATCATAAACGCGATGAAGTACACCGGACATTATCCTTGGGGCCAACCTTACCGTCTTGAAGGTCACAGGCGAATAGCGCGAACCGGTTTCCTCAACCCTAAGAAGACAGCAAAATACAGCCGAGTCGGAGCGCTGTTCCCGGGCCCCTGCTTCCGGTTGAGCATCAGAAGCAGACCCTCACGCGAGCCGGCGACCAGATCCGTTATGGGCCGAAGCGGAAATTGACACTTCCAGCTACATACGACTATGCAGGCCGCACTGCCCGTGGAGCTTGCCGTGGCCGACCAATCATCCAACCTCCCAAACTACCGATTCTTTCTGGGACTATTCATTGTGCATCCAACTTTGACTCCGGAAGAAATCAGTAAAGCCCTTGGAATGGAGGCTGACGTCGCTCACTGCGTCGGTGCTCTTCGAAGAACACCAAAGGGCACGCCTCTTTCCGGGACTTATGCTGACACGCGATGGCGACATAGCACGGAACATGTCATTGAAGATCAATGGTTTGCGTCTGAAGTATCGAGGCTGATCGATAAGCTGCAGGCTCACAAAACCTTCTTTGGTGACGTCAAATCAGCCGGCGGAAAGGCAAGTATCGTCATCCAATTCATGGATGGTTTTCTCGCGGATGAATTACCTACCGGGACCCTCGCGCGGCTTGTGGACCTCGACTTGTCCCTGGGGCTGGAATGTTTCGCAGGTATTCGGCAGGAGCTACCGGGGCATCCGCAATGACCGCTTCGGGGCCATAAGCGGAAATGAAGAGGCGAGCTCGGACCTCCTTCTTGCTATATCGGCTCAATCTCGCCGGGACGCCAAGTTTTGTCGAACCACGGCTGAAGCGGGCCGTAGAGGCGCAGGAGCGTGTTCCATCCTTTGCCGGGGATGGTCTGCACCCAGTTGTTCTCCTTCCCAGCCGGCGCCTTGGGCCCGAAATAGATGTCCACTGACCCGTCCGCGTTCGGCAAGAGTTTCGGGTTCTGGCTGGTTGCGGCTGGCCAGCGCTGGTCGGTCTGCAGCATGGAGCGGGTCTGATTGTCGTAGAGGATGACCGACCAAAATTGCTTGACCGGGATATTTGGTGGCAGGTGCAGCTTGTAGTTCTTTCCGCCATCGAGCGGCTTGTTTTGGCTATCGACGAACGCGGCCATATATTGCGATCCCTCGCCAACCGACTTGGAATCCATCGCCGGTGTCACGCCGGTCGCGTAGAAGAAGAATGCCGAGTAGGCATCGAGAATACGCGCGCCGTTTTCCTCGAACTTGTAGCCGCCGAAGAAACCCGTGCGCCATGCGCTGTTGGGATAATAGTAGCTCTCCTTGATCCGCAACCGGCCATTGATTGCACGCGCGGTGGCGTCACCTACCAAGGCGGCTTCGGTCAGAATTTTTTTCATCCGTGTATCGGGCGCGAAGGGCTTACCCTTGCGGATGCCGACCGATGCGTAGAGGCCGAGTGTGACCGGGTCGACTGTATCGGTCGGCTCCTCCTGCACAACCTGATTCAGATACTCCCAGAAGGGATAATCTCCCGGAGCCAGCGTGCTAAATGCTTTGCCGGAAACATGCACGAAATTGAGTTTCGGCGGATTCGCAGCATCTTTCAGGTGATAGATTTTCGTGTGCTCTTCGACCGCGTCGACGCCGGGCTTCGGATCGCCGTTGACCAAGAACGAGCGCCACGGAACCCAGACGCTGAACGTCGCCGGCTTCACGACAAAGTAGCCGGTCGGCACCTCGCCGTTGTAGCCGGGCGGCAAGATCAGGTACTTGCCGCCCTGACCCTTGTCCGGACCGACGAGTCCAACATCAGTGACAAAATTATACCACATGTCGTTGATGAGGCCGAGCACATTGGGTGGCACTTCGAGCACCAGAGGCCCGTCACGCAGGTCGAGCCAAAACCAAGTGTACGGCGTGTTGTTGTTCGGCGTGAGAAAAAGCGACTTCGAGTCCATCCTATCCTCGAAGATCGGCACCGTCAGATTGAATGGACCCAGCTCCGCCATTCCCTTTCGATTTGCCAATTGGTTCACTGGAGCTAAGGCCAACAGGTAAGCTTGGACGGCGTGTTGAAAGTCCAGATTGTCGTAGAGCCTTTCAACGGTCGCATCGTCGGGAAAGCCGTCGAAGAAGTTCAGCGTCCCAAGGCGGGTCTCCACCTTGTCCGGGATTGCAACGCCCGGCGGTATCGGCGTTTGCATCTTGTATTGCTGAGCGTTGAGCGGAATTGCCGAGAGCGCCACAAGAGACAACGCAGAAACTACTGATGCCGCTAGTTTCATGATACGGCCCTTCCTGTCAGATGTTGAATTCATAAAGCATCTCTTCGTAAGTCCCATGATTATCGGGACTTCGTGCAGGGCTACAAATCTCGCAGCTCGCAGAATGACCAATCAACGTCTGCCAGCGCGATTGACCGGGCCACCGCGATTTACCGTCCCAGCACCCACCACCGCCTGTCGTGCAACGGGTCGCGGCCTCAGAACTACGCCCGGCCGTACGACGCAATTGGCTGGATAGCCAACGTATGTGCAGTACACCACAGCGCTGGCTTTCTCAGTGCTCGCGGCTACGAACCCGGTTATCAGCAGCGTAGTCGCTATTGCGATTGAGAGCTTCATTTTCGCCTCCTCCGCCAAAGACGAATAGTTTCATTAGAATCGATCTTCGCGTTGATCCAGATCAACAGGCCAACTCAGAATAATTTGGATGAGAATGTTGCAGATGCCGTTTGCGAGAAGCCGAATCGTCCTTGGCAAACCGCCGTAATGCGGCCGGCTCAATTTTCGGCTGTCTCGCGGCATACGAAGGAGCGAAGCGCCATGGTCCTCGTGATGGTACTCTACATCGTCATGGTCTGGCTCCTGTTCTCGAAGCTGAAGCTTGTGAAATGGGGATGGGGGGCCGGCACCATCACCGTTGTCATCGGCGCTTTCATCTTGATGGTCTTCCTTGGCCTGTTCAACTCGCTCACGCCCGCCGGCCGCTTTGTCGTGATCTCTAGGGTGGTCGAGGTCACACCCAACGTCTCGGGCCAGGTCGTAAGCATCCCCGTCCAAGTCAACGCCCCGGTGAAGGCCGGCGCCATCTTGTTCCAGATCGATCCGGCACCTTACAAATACAAGGTCAACCAATTGGAGGCCTCGCTCGCTCAGGCGCAGCAGCAAGTCAAACAACTCAAGGCCAGCTATGATCAAGCCAAGGCGAACGCCGATGCCTTGAAGCAACAGCTCGTCTACCAGACCCAAAGGTTGGCCGACATTCGGAAGCTCGTCGCAACCGGCTCTCAGGCTGAGTTTCGTCTGCAGGACACGCAGGTGCAGTACGACACCGTGCAATACCAATTGCTCGCAGCGGAAGCCGCAGTAGAGAACGCCCGGCTCGCAATGGAATCCGAGATCGGAGGCGAGAATACCAACGTTGCACAACTCCAGGCTCAGCTCGAAAACGCCCGGTGGGAGCTGGATCAGACCACCATTCGGGCAACGGGCGACGGCTACGTCAGCAGCCTGGCACTGGCGGTTGGCGCTCGGGCATTGCAGACGCGTTCCGAGATGTCATTCATCCTCACCAACGACATCACCATTCTCGCGACGTTCAAGCCGAACGCCTTCCAAACAGTGAAGCCCGGAGCAACCGTAAAGCTGGTCTTCGACGATAATCCCGGCGAGATATTCGGGGCGCGAATACTCGAAATCCCTCGCGGCATCGGTCAGGGCCAGATCGCGGTTTCCGGCCAATTAGCACGCGTCGGTTCGATCGGTGGCGCTCAGGGCTACCCGGCGACGATCTCGTTGCCGGATAATTTTGACAAGACGCGGCTGCGCCTCGGGATGCCCGGCAGCGCATGGGCCATCGCCGCAAACGCCGGCCCAATCGGAATGATCACGTCGATTCTCGTCTGGATAAGTTCGTACCTCGCATACTTGTGAGACTCTGCGTAGCTCAAATACACCGACGGCTCCGGCGAGGAATCAAGTCTCCGGTCTAATGACCGCTTTGGAGCAGACATCTAGCTGTCTGAGCAGTCTTGGGTGCCACAGGAGTTGCGAATTTTCGCCAAGGGTCACACCTTGGCACGCATTTCAGCCAAGTGGGCGGTGTATGTTGATCCTGGTCAATATTGGAAACGCTGGGAGCGCGATCCTATTGTTACTCAAAAACAAGGGAGGCTTTCATGCGATGTTCGACAGCAGTTCTTTTAGCCCTCGTTGCCGCCGCGCCCATCTCGGCGTCGCTCTCGCCAGCGCGCGCAGCTTCGGAGTGTCCAGCTTCCGGAAGCTTATCGGACTGGGGTATCAATTCGACCGGCTACTTCAACGTCGCTTCTGGTGGAAGCTGCCTGTTTCCAATTCGGATAGCGGGCGTGATGAAAAGCTCGAGCATTTCACAGAAGCCGGCTCACGGCACCCTGAAGAAGCTAAATATTTCGACATTCCAGTACACGGCGAAAGCAGGCTACAAGGGCCCCGACAGCTTCGCCGTGACGGCAACTGGCAAGGGACCGACTGCCTCCGGAACGTCGGTGATCACCATGAACGCGACGGTTCAATAGGACTTCCTTTTTCGCCGATAGACAAAGGCCCACTTCCAACCGGAGTGGGCCGCTTTTGTTTAGCCGAGCACGCGCGAACGGAAACCGCCGAGCACGGCGGGCTGACTGAAATCATCGGTAGTCTGCTGGTAGGCGTAGCCGACGAAGCCGACAAAGACCTGCTTCGACAGGAATTGCGATACGCCCCAGTCGAAATGGAAGTCGATGCCGCTCTGGTACTGCGTAGCGGTAGCCTCGCAGACGTGCTGCCACACCTGCCGTCCATCAAATCCCCATAGAGCCTGCCGCACCAGTCCTGCCCACCAAGCGCGGTTTCCTCCCTTGGAGGCTTTCGGACGCCGGCCGCCCGAATATGCCGCGCCATCAATCATGCGGCCGGCATCCGAAACCCTTCACAAAAGCAGACATAGGCGGAGGGCGACGGCACCACGTTCGTCCGTCAGCCCCCGGGGCCGTCCTTCATGATATAGCCCATCAGGTCGTCGACGTTGTGCTCCAGATCCCGGATGATGTTCTTGACGACGTCTCCGATCGAGATCACGCCCACGACCTTGCCCGCGTCCAGCACCGGCAGATGGCGAAAACCACGCTGAGACATCATGGCCATGCAACTGTCCAGCCGGTGGTCCGGCTTGACCGTCACCGGGTTGCCCGTCATCACCTGGCCCACCGGCGTCTGCTTGGCGTCGAGCCCGGGCAGCAGCACTTTGATGGCGCAGTCCCCCTGCGTCACGATGCCGACCAGCGCGCCGTCGTCGATGACGAGCACCGACCGGACCCGGTTGTCGCGCATCTGGCGCAAGGCTTCGACGACCATGTCGTCGGAACGAACATGGATCACGGCGCCACTCTTCTGCGCCAGCGCGCTTCTTACTGTGCTCATCGATGTCCCCTCCTGGACCCCATCCTGCCCCGCCTTGATGGTCCACATGGCAGGATAGTCGAAATATCCGGCTGCGTCAGCGCCGCGCCGATGCCGTGCGCCTGGCCGTGAACCGAACGATGATCGGGGTCACAGGCGGCCCATCGATTCCTGGGATTGCAGACGTCAGGTCGTCCCCGAGAGCGGAACCATCGGGTGCCGGCAAGAATGTTGCTCGGCAAAACGCAAGTCGATCGACTGATCGCGGTCAGGTAGAGAGCTCTGGGTCAAGAGGCGGCGTACTGGAATTTCTCCCCCACGTCCGCGTCGTCCCTGGCAGCGGACATTCGCATTCATTTTGGCCGGCCGCGCGCCGCCTGCCTCCTGTCGTGACGCCCGCCCGCTCATCCAGGCTCCAAGGGCCGTCCGGGCGTCGCGACAGCAGACCGAGCACTGCCCAACGGCAGCCCTCGGCGGCCACGTCGGCTCGGAAACTCTTCACGAAGCAATTTGAAGGCTTTGACGTGAATGAACATGCGCCCTTAACGAAAACGGGCAAAAATAGGTCGCTGATCTTCACCTACCTGACCACAGTACCGTTTCGAGCTGACGTGAAATCTCGATAGCCGCGTCGCGAGTCGGTCACCGCCGAAGCGAAATCCGAAATGCCTTCACAGAAGAGCAGGCCGGGGTTTGCAACTGCCGCGTGAAGAATTGGCAAGGAAACGTTAAGGAAAATTCGGGGATTTCTGATGATTGCGCCGGAAGAAGAGAGATTGCTGAAGACGTACCTGGTCGAGATGTTCGGCCAGATCAGCAGCATGCGGCGCGAACTCGCCGCTCTTCAAGGCGACGGCAAGGGCAGTTTCGCGACGATGACCGACACCCTCGACGCGATCGTCGAGAATACGGAGACGGCCGGGAACGCGATCCTCGAAAGCATGGAGGCGATCGGCGCCAGCGTCGCGAAGTTGCAGAAAGTCAAAGACCCGACTGCCGCAGTGGTCTGCGACGAGATCGTCGACAGCACAAACAAGGTGTTCGAGGCGTGCGCGTTTCAGGACCTCACAGGGCAGCGGATCACGCGCGTGGTCAAGTCGCTGCAGTTCATGGAGGACCACATCAACAAGCTCGTCCGCATCTGGGGAAAAGAGGAGCTGGCGCGGCTGGCCACCGAGCTTGCTGCCCCAAGCGCCCCGGACTTGATGGAGGGCCCGAAGCGGCCGGGCGTGGCGATTTCCCAGGACGACATCGACAAACTGTTCGCGTGAACGACGGCCAGGTGTGATGCCCGCTCCGCGTCATTGCGAGGAGCAGAGCGACGAAGCAATCCAGGGACGCGCTAAGGACTCTGGATTGCGTCGCTGCGCTCGCAATGACGGAGCAAACTCACGCGCAGCGCCGTTACGGCCGCAGCGTCTCCATGAACCGCACCGGCTCGCCGGTCGCTGGCGTCAGCAGCTCGCCCTGCCACATCACGCGCTGGCCGCGGACGAACGTGCCGACCGGCCAGCCGGTGACGCGTAGGCCATCATAGGGCGTCCAGCCGGCTTTCGAAGCGACCCATTCGTTGGTGATGGTCTCGCTGCGCTTGAGGTCCACGATGGTGAGGTCGGCGTCGTAGCCGGCGGCGATGCGGCCCTTGCGGGCGATGTTGTAGATGCGGGCGGGACCGGCGCTGGTGAGGTCGACGAAACGTTGCAGCGACAGCCGGCCGGCATTGACGTGGTCGAGCATGATCGGCACCAGCGTCTGCACGCCGGTCATGCCGGAGGGCGAGGCCGGATAGGTCTTGGACTTCTCCTCCGCGGTGTGCGGCGCGTGGTCGGAGCCTAAGATGTCGACGATGCCCTGGTGGACGCCCCACCAGATGACGTCGCGATGATCGGCCGATCGCACCGGCGGATTCATCTGCGCGTAGGTGCCGAGCCGCTCGTAGCACTCCGGCGCCGCCAAGGTGAGATGATGCGGCGTGGCCTCGACGGTGGCGACGTCCTTGTGGTCGCGCAGATACACGATCTCCTCCTTGGTGGAGATGTGCAGCACGTGGATGCGCTTGCCGGTCTCGTGCGCGAGGGTCACGAGACGTTGCGTGGCGCGCAGCGCCGCCTCCTCGTCGCGCCACACCGGGTGTGAGCGCGGATCGTTCTCGACGCGCAGGTCCTTGCGCTCGTTGAGGCGGTACTCGTCCTCGGCGTGGAACGCGGCACGGCGGCGGATCACCTGGAAGATGCGGCGCAGGCTGTCGTCGTCCTCGACCAGCAGCGAGCCGGTGGACGAGCCGACGAACACCTTGACGCCGGCGCAGCCCTCGGCGCGCTCCAACACCGGGAGCTGCTCGACATTCTCGCGGGTGCCGCCGATGAAGAAGGCGAAATCGCAATGCATGCGATGGCGGCCGGCAGCGACCTTGGCTGTGAACGCCTCCTCGGTCACCGTCAGCGGATTGGTGTTGGGCATCTCGAACACGGCGGTGACGCCGCCCATCACGGCGCTGCGCGAGCCGGTTTCAAGGTCCTCCTTGTGAGTGAGACCAGGCTCGCGGAAATGCACCTGGGTGTCGATCACGCCGGGCAGCACGTGCAGTCCCTTGCAGTCGATGATCTCGGCGGCCGAGGCGGCGCCGAGATCGCCGATCTCGACAATGCGTCCGCCTGACATGCCGATGTCGCGGACGCCCTCGCCGTCCTGATTGACCACGGTGCCGGATTTCAGAATGACGTCGAAGCGCGCGCTCATGAAGCCCTCATAGGATTTCATTCTCCTGACCGCCCCAAGACAGATCGATCATGCTGCGCGCCTGCCCATTTGCTGGCCTCCGGTGGCACGCGAGTCTCGATCTTTAGAATGAAGCCACCGCGCGGCGGCGTTTCAGCCTTGTGGTTTATGCCAGGGCGGCTTACGTTTCAGTGCGGCCTGTCGCAAGAGGTTTTTCGGATGAAGGCGACGTTTCTCGACGACCGGGGCGTGGTCCAGGTCAGCGGCGACGATGCACGCAAGTTCCTCAACGGTCTCTTCACCACCGACGTCACCAAGCTCACGCCTGGCGAGGCCCGGTTCGGCGCGCTGCTGACGCCGCAAGGCAAGATCATCGTCGATTTCCTGGTGGCGCAGGTGCCGG
This sequence comes from Bradyrhizobium sp. SZCCHNR1017, assembly GCF_032381375.1. Classification (NCBI taxonomy): domain Bacteria; kingdom Pseudomonadati; phylum Pseudomonadota; class Alphaproteobacteria; order Hyphomicrobiales; family Nitrobacteraceae; genus Bradyrhizobium; species Bradyrhizobium sp. SZCCHNR1017. The sequence goes on from NZ_JAUHIR010000008.1 coordinate 167,297, forward strand.
CGACGGACGCCGGCGAGCGCTTCCTGCTCGACTGTCCGCGCGCGCTGGCGCAGGCGCTCACCGACAAGCTCAACCTCTACAAGCTCAGGGCCAAGGTCGCGGTCAGCAACCGCTCCGGAGAGCTCGGCGTGATCGCGGTCTGGGATGGTGCCATCGGCGCCACGCCGGAGCCGAGCTTCGTCGATCCGCGTCATGAGCGCCTCGGCGCGCGCGTCATTGCGCCGCAGGAGGCGCTCGCGGAGATCGCCGCACGGCTCGGCGCCGAGATCGTCGATTCCGACGCCTATGAGGCGCATCGTATCGACTGCGGCGTGCCGCGCGGCGGGCTCGACTTCATGTATGGCGACGCCTTCCCGCACGAGACCAACATGGACCGGCTGCACGGCGTCGACGTCGGCAAGGGCTGCTATGTCGGCCAGGAGGTCGTGAGCCGCATGCATCATCGCGGCACCACGCGCACGCGCGCGGCGAAGGTGCTACTCGACGGGCCGAGTCCCGAGCCGGGCACGCCGATTCTGGCCGGCGACAAGTCGGTCGGCACCATGGGCTCGGCCGCCGCGCAGAAGGGCATGGCGCTGCTGCGCATCGACCGCGCCGCCGAGGCGTTGGAGGCGGGAACGCCGCTCACCGCCGGCGGCCTCGTTCTGCGCATCGCTGATCCCGACGCGCTGCAGGGCGCGCCGAAGCAGACGGTCGCCTGAGCCGGTCTCATGGGTCGCACTGCTGTCGTCCATCCCGATGGCCTGACGCGCTGCCCCTGGCCGGGCAGCGATCCGCTCTATGTCGCCTATCACGACACCGAGTGGGGCGTGCCGGAATATGACGACCGCGCGCTGTTCGAGAAGCTGATCCTCGACGGCTTCCAGGCCGGGCTGTCGTGGATCACGATCCTGCGCAAGCGTGACAATTTCCGCCGCGCCTTCGATGATTTCCAGCCGGAGAAGATTGCGCGCTATTCCGACAAGAAGATCCACGCGCTGATGAACGATGCCGGCATCGTGCGCAACCGCGCCAAGATCGAAGGGACGATTCTCAGCGCGAAATCCTGGCTCGACATCCAGGACAAGGGTCCCGGCTTCTCCAAGCTGCTGTGGGACTTCATGGACGGCGCGCCCAAGGTCAACCAGTTCAAGACCACCGCGAGCGTGCCGGCCTCGACGCCGCTGTCGATCAAGATCTCGAAAGAGCTGGCCGCGCGCGGCTTCAAGTTCGTCGGTCCCACGATCGTCTATGCCTTCATGCAGGCGACCGGCATGGTCAACGACCATCTCGTCACCTGCTTCTGCCACGAGACCTGCAGCGGCAAGCGCCGCGCCCCGCGCCTCAAGCCTCCCAAATGACGACTGACAAGGCCCCGAGCGGGCACGACCGCGTCTGGCAGCGCATGCTGTCCGGCCGGCGGCTCAACCTCATCGATCCCTCGCCGCTCGATGTCGAGATCGCCGACATCGCCCACGGGCTCGCGCGTGTCGCGCGCTGGAATGGCCAGACCACCGGCGCGCACATCTTCTCGGTCGCGCAGCACACGCTGCTGGTCGAGACGGTGATGCGCGCGCGCAAGCCCAACATCGATGCGAAGCTGCGGCTCGCCGCGCTGCTGCACGATGCACCGGAATACGTCATCGGCGACATGATCTCGCCGTTCAAGGCGGTGCTCGGCGACGGCTACAAATCAGTCGAGAAGCGGCTGCTCGGGGCGATCCACATCCGCTTCGGGCTGCCGGCGGAGATTGCTCCGGAGATCGAGCGCCAGATCAAGGCGGCCGACCGCGGCGCCGCTTTTCTGGAGGCGACCCGGCTGGCCGGCTTCTCGGAAAGCGAGGCGAAGAAGCTGTTCGGTCGCGACCCCGGCCTGCCGGACGCCACCGTGACGGATTATCTGACGCCCTGGAGCGCGGCCAAGGCCGAGAAGCAGTTCCTGACCCGCTTCAACGCGGTGCTGGGGGCGTGCTGAGATGCCGCTGACGCCGGACGAGCGCCGCAACGAACGGCTGAAGCTGGCCGCCAACTGGGTCAACACGCTGGCGACGGCCATCGTCACTGCCGGGACGTTCGTGCCGCTTGCCCAGTTCGTCTATGGGGTGCTGCCGCCCAGCACCCCCGCGGGCCTGATCTACGGGTCGGGGGTCGTTTGCATTATCACCGGAGTGCTCATACATTTGCTCGGTCAGTGGATCCTGGGAGGTCTTCGATGACCACGCACCAGTTCGTTGCCCTGAGCTTTCCGCTCCTGACCGCCTTGGCCGTCGCCATCGTGGCCCTGTTCGTGCGCCGTCCCTGGTCCGAGAAACCGGTCGAGATCGCCCCCCAGAACCGTGAGCGGGTGCTCGATCATCTCGAGCGGCTCAACGCGGAGATCGAGGGCAAGGCCCATCTGGTCCGCCAGGAGTTGCGGCAGCTCAAGAACACGCGCTGAGGGCCGTCGGCGCACACATGCGCCAGCCCGACGGCAGACATCCAAAACGCGCTTTTGCCCTTGTGCCCCCATTCGTATAATCGGGCGTTCAAAGGCTCGCCATGATCCACGTCTGCTCACTCGCCGCCCTGCCCGAGACCGTGCGCCTGACCGGCGCCAGCCACGTGCTGACCATCATGGCCAATGTCGAGCAGGTGCGGCGACCGGAGACGATCCGCCCCGAGAACCATCTGCGGGTCTCGGTCGACGACATCACCGAGCAGCTTCCTGGCTTCATGGCGCCGAGCGAGGATCACGTCGCCCAGGTGCTGGAGTTCGTGCGCGGCTGGGATCGTGCGGCGCCGCTGGTGATCCACTGCTATGCCGGCATCAGCCGCTCCACCGCGAGCGCCTTCGCCGCGGCCTGCGCGCTCAACCCCAATCGGGACGAGCTCGATATCGCCTGGGCGATCCGCCAGGCCTCGCCGATCGCCTCGCCGAACCGGCTGATCGTCAGCCTGGCCGACAGGGCACTGGGCCGCCAGGGGCGCATGGTGCGCGCGCTGGACGCGATCGGGCCCGGCGCCATGATGGTCGACAGCGCGCCGTTCCGGATCGATCTGGACTGAGTTGCAACGCTGCGTAGCCGCGTACCGGTACGCTTTGAACTTATGTTCCACGGTTTGACACAGAGGGAACGACGGCCATCGTGCGGCCCGCCGGAGCGGCTGGCCGATTCGCTGGGGTCCGCAAGGGCTCGCAGCTTCCCTCCACCCGTGACGCCTCCCGGCGGCATCGATTTCAGGATTCCCGCGTGATGTTCGATTGGCCCCTGGATTGGATCGCCCTGCTGGTGGCGTTCGCGGCGCTCGCCTTCGCGCGCCGGACCTCCGACCGATTGGCCGAGGTGCAGGCACGGCTGGCCAAGCTCGAGGCGACACGCCCGATCGCGGTCGCGCCGGTGGTCGCGCCGCCGCTCAGCCCGCTTCAGGAGCCCGCTGAAGCCCCGCCAATGCCGCCCCCATTGCCGGAGGTGACCGAGGCTACCCTGCAGCCGGCGGCGATGGCGAGCGATGCAGCGGCCGAACAGCCGCCGCTCGCGTCGCCGCCACCCGTGCCGCAGCCCGCGGCCGGCTTCGAGGAGCGCATCGGCACCCGCTGGGTGGTGTGGATCGGCGGGCTGACCCTGGCGCTCGGCGGCTTCTTCATGGTGCGCTACTCGATCGAGGCCGGCCTCGTCGGCCCCGAGGTGCGCGTCGCGCTCGGCGCGCTGTTCGCCGCCGCGCTGCTCGCGGCCGGCGAATGGACACGGCGCAAGGAGAGCATCTCGCAAATCGCGGCGCTGCCGATCGCCAACATTCCGGCGATGCTCACCGCGGCCGGCACGGCGGTCGCCTTCGCCACCATCTACGCGGCCTACGCGCTGTACGACTTCCTGCCGCCCGCGATCGCCTTCGTGCTGCTCGGCATCGTCGCGCTGGGCACGCTGGCGGCGGCGCTGCTGCACGGCCCGGCGCTCGCCGGGCTCGGCATCGTCGCGGCGTTCACGACGCCGGTGCTGGTGTCGACCGGCGAGCCGAACTACTGGGCGCTGTACATCTACCTCGCCATCGTCACCGCCGCCGCGTTCGCGCTGGCACGCGTGCGGCTGTGGCGCTGGCTCGCGATGACCACGATCGGGCTGTCGTTCCTGTGGACCTTGCCCGGACTCGACGCGGGCGTCGAGACGGTGGCGCCGCATGTCTTCCACGTCGCGGTTGGTTTCGCGCTCGCCGCGCTGATCGTGGTCTGCGGCTTCATGTTCGGACCCGCCGCCGAGAACGACGAGGTCGAGCCGATCTCATCCGTCGGCCTGGCGGTTTATCTGCTCGGCGCCATGCTGGTCGTGCTGGCGAGCTTCCATGACGGCCTGGCGCTGATCGGTTTCACGGTGCTGGTCGCGGCGACGCTGGCGGTCGCCTGGCGCGCGCCGAGCGCCGTCGGCGCGGTGGCCGCCGCCGCTGCGACCGTGTTCCTCGTGTTCGCCGAATGGGCGCTGCGCGACAATCCGGACCTGCTGGTGCTGCCCGGCGGCGCGCTGCCCGGGATGGGGCCGAACCCGCTCGGCGCGTCGGTCACGTCGCATCTGGTGACGGCCGCGATCTTCGCGCTGGGCTTCGGCGGCGCCGGCTTCCTGGCGCAGGGCCGCGCGCACAACGCCGTCGTGCCGGTGGTGTGGTCGGCGGCCGGCGTGTTCACGCCGCTGGCGCTGCTGGTCGCGCTCTATGCGCGCATCGCCCATCTCGACCGCTCGATCCCGTTCGCGATCCTCGCCGTCGTGCTCGCCGCCGGCTTTGCCGTCGCCACCGAGGCGCTGACGCGGCGCGAGGAACGTCCCGGCCTCAGTGCCTCGATCGCGCTGTTCGCGACCGGCACGCTGGCCGCGCTGGCGCTGGCGCTGACCTTCGCGCTTGAGAAGGGCTGGCTGACGATCGCGCTGGCGCTGATGTCGCTCGGCACCGCCTGGATCTTCGAGAGCCGGCCGATCCCGTTCCTGCGCACGCTCGCGGCCGTCTTTGCCGGGCTCGTGGTGCTGCGCATCGGCCATGATCCGCGCATCGTCGGCGCCGATGTCGGCACCACGCCGATCGTCAACTGGCTGCTGTGGGGCTATGGCGTGCCGGCGGCGTCGTTCTGGGGCGCGAGCTATCTGATGCGCCGCCATGGCGACGACGCGCCGCTGCGCGCGGTGGAGGCCGCCGCGATCCTGTTCACGACCCAGCTCGCCTTCCTGGAGATCCGCCACGCCGTCAATGACGGCGACATGCTGGCGGTGCCGTCGCTCGCCGAAGTGGGACTCGACGTCTGCGTGGCCCTGGCGCTGGCGATCGGGCTGGAGCGGCTACGGGAGCGCAGCGGCAGCATCGTGCACAACATCAGCGCCGTGATCCTCACCGGATTCGCCGGCGGCGCCACCGTGCTCGGCCTGCTGCTGTTCGAAAACCCGATGATCTCGGACGCCGCGATCAAGGGCGGCCTGCTCAACATCCTGATCCTGGCCTATGCGTTCCCGGCGGTACTGATGCTGCTGTTGTCCTACGCGGTCGCAGGCCGCCGTCCGCCGGCCTACGGCAATATGCTGGCCGCGGGCGCACTGATCCTCGCGCTGTCCTATGTCAGCCTCGAGATCCGCCGTATCTATCACGGCCCCGATCTGACGGCAGGACCGACCAGCGCCGCCGAGCAGTACACCTATTCGATCGCCTGGCTCGCCTTCGGCGTGATGCTGCTCGGGATCGGAATCATCGTGCAGTCGCAGCGCGCGCGCCTGGCATCCGCCATCGTGATCGCGCTGACGATCCTGAAGGCCTTCCTGGTCGACATGTCGGCGCTGACCGGCGTGTGGCGCGCCCTGTCTTTCATCGGCCTCGGGCTGGTGTTGGTCGCGATCGGCTGGCTGTACCAGAAGGTGCTGTTCCGACGGCAGCAGCAGGCGCCGCCGGCTCAGCCGGCGGCGTAGCGCCATGTCGGATTAGGCTGCGCGCACCGACTCCAGGAACGACGCCACTTCACGCTTCAGCCGGTCGCTGTCCGAGGCCAGCGATTGCGCCGCGGCCAGCACGTGCGTGGAAGCCGTACCAGTCTCGGTCGCGCCGCGCTGCACGTCGACGACGTTCACGGAAACCTGCTGCGTGCCCTCCGATGCCTGCTGGACGTTGCGCGAGATCTCCTGCGTGGCGGCGCCCTGCTCCTCCACGGCCGCCGCGATCGCCGATGAGATTTCCGACAGCCGCTCGATGGTCGTGGAGATCGCCCGGATGGCGCCGACCGATTCCTGCGTCGCGGCCTGGATGCCGGACACCTGCTGGCCGATCTCGTCGGTCGCCTTGGCGGTCTGCTCGGCCAGCGCCTTCACCTCGGACGCGACGACCGCGAAGCCGCGGCCAGCCTCGCCGGCGCGCGCGGCCTCGATGGTCGCATTCAGCGCCAGCAGGTTGGTCTGGCCGGCGATCGTGTTGATCAGCTCGACCACGTCGCCGATCCGCGCCGCGGCCTTGCTCAGCTCGCTCACGCGATCATTGGTCATGCGCGCCTGGTCGACGGCCTCGGTGGCCATGCGGGCGGATTCCTGCACCTGGCGGCTGATCTCGGTGATCGACGACGATAGCTCCTCCGTCGCGGAAGCGACCGACTGTACGTTGGTCGAAGCCTCCTCCGAAGCAGCCGCAACCGCGGTCGAGATCTCCTGCGAGCGCGTCGCGGTGGATGACAGCGCGCCGGCGGAATGCTCGAGCTCGGTCGAGGCCGACGACACCGTCTGCACGATCTCGCCGATCGTCGCCTCGAACTGGCGGGTGATATTGTCGACGCGCCGGCCGCGTTCGATCTTGACCTCGGCATCGTGTGCCGCAAGCTCGTCGGCCTCCTTCTTGGCGATCAGCGCCTCCTTGAACACCTGCAGCGTATCGGCCATGGCGCCGATCTCGGTCGGCTCGCCGCGATGCGTCACCTCCGCGCCGAGATCGCCCTTGGCGAGCTCCTGCATCGGCTTGATGATCGACGCAATGCCGGACGAGACGTTCTGCACGAGATAGAAACCGACGGCGACGCCGGCAATGACGGCCGCGACAATGATCGACACCACCAGCCAGATCGCACGCGTGAAGCTCTCGGCTGCCTGCCGCGTCGCGTTGTCGGCACCCTTGTTGTTGAACTCGATGTCCTGGATGAAATACTTGTCGGCGTCGCGCGCGATCGCCGCGGCCGATTTTTCCAGCATTTCGGTGGCTTCGCGCGGGATCTTTCCGACGCTCTTGTTGGATTCGTCCATCACCTGCTTGACCGCGACGACGTACTTCTCCCAGGACTGCACCCAGTTGTTGTAGATCGCCCGTTCCTCGGCCGAGGTGATCATCGGCTCGTAGGTCTTGCGGTCCTTGTTGATCGTCTCAAGGATTCCGTTGACGCGCTTCTCCGCGCCCTGCTTGGCCTCGGCCGTCTCCGACATCACATGCGCGCGCAAGGCGATGCGCAGCAGATTGATGTCGGCGCGCAGCTCGCCGATCGCGCGCACGCTCGGCAGCCAATTGGTGGCGATGTCGACCGTGTTGGCATTGATCGACTGCATGCTGGTGACGGCGAGCACGCCGAGCCCGCACATGGTGACGAGCATGAAGGCGATGACCGATATGATCTTCGTACGGATGGACATCTTTGACACGGAGGACCCCAGCTGACTGCGTGGTTCGGCCGCGTCCTGCCAGCGCCAAAGACGGCCCGAACATCCAGGTCTGCGCTGCGCTGCGCGGTCGAGGTCAGAGGATCAGAGGGCTCCGAAAATTCCGAACCCGCCTATCGTCTCTGCCGACCTCATTGGGCGCGAAACAGGCTTATCAGAGGTTAATGCTGGAACCGTAAGATTACTGACAATGCCCATAAAATGATGGCGCGCAGGGATGACACGGTACCGTGAAACCGGCCACCGCCACACCTGGTCTCCCGATACCGCTGAAGGATCGCGTCGAAGCAAGACCTTTGGAGCGCGCACGGGGCAAAGGACGATTGCCGCCACAACCTGCGCCGGCAGGCGGCAGCACCGGAAGACGCTGATCACCGCGCGGATGAATCCGGAGATGAGGTGGGCCGGGCCAGGACCGACGTTCGGCAGCATCACAAGCGACTGAGCACGAGAAGCGTGACGGAGATCGGCGGCGCCGGGGCACGACGCGGAGCCTAGGCCGAACTCCATCAATCCCGACTGACGTGCCCGAGGCGGACGCAGACTTCATCAAAAGGCGCCTGCGCGCAGAAGATTGCCGCCACGGCAAACCGGACTCGAATCCGACGGCCAGCGGCGCAATCACCCCGGACAGCTCGACCTCAGCCGACCGCTTCGGACACCAGGCGAATCCGGAACACCGGCTGCTTGGCTTCGTCGAGCAGCTCCATCTGCCACTCGGCCCCCTGCTGCAACGACCTCGAGATCCCGCCGATCAGGTCGGAGCAGACAGCCGTCAGCTCGTTCCAGGCGGTTTCCCGGTTGGCGAATTCATACGGCTGATCAGCCGCGCCAGAATAGCGGCCCTGGCTGATCCGGAAGAAATAAAGCGACATAACGACCCTTTCTCGTGGGCCACCCCCCTGGTTGCAAACTGCACACGAGTCGCTACCGAGGCATGAATTTGAGATTCCGTACGATTACGGCGCAATGACCACTAACGTGCGGTCAGCTTAAAATATTACTCTATGATAATAGGGAACCGGTTTTTCAATGATCGGTGAACTAACAACTAATCGGTCGAGCGACGCAGCTCCGGCGCCGCATCCGACTTCGCGTTATCGGATTTGGTAATTTCAGTCTTCGCGTTTTCGGCCTTCATGTTCTCCGTCTTGGAACTTTCCGCCCTGGCGGCCTTCGCAGCATCTGCCTTCAAGGGGTCCACCTTGCTGCGTTCCACCCGCGGGGTCTCGACCCGTGCCGCTACTTCGGTGTGGGAGCCGTCAGCCGCGGGTCCAGCAGCGCGTGCGGCGCGCGGCCGCGCCACGGCGCGCGCCATCAGCATGGTGGCTCCGCCCTGGTGCTGGAAGTCGCAATAGGCGAAGGCGCCGAGCCCGGAGACCGAACCGCGGAAGCTGCGATCGTCCTTCTTGTCGAGGTTGAAGCACGGTTCGAACGGCATGCCCTTGATGGCAGCGCAGACATTCTGGCCGCGAATCTGCAGGGTATTGCCCGGCAGGCGGATGTGACGCACCGGCCCCGAGCCGGAGAACTGCACCGCACCGGCCGCGCCCATGTCGTCGAGAATGCGGCCCGCGCCACGGGTGCCGTCGACGCAGGTGAAGGCGAACACCTTTCCGGCGACGAATTTGCGGGCCTCGTCGGCTGTCATCGAACCCGCCATCGCAGGAGCAATCACGGCACCGGCAGTCACGGTCCCCAGCAATATACGCGCGAGCATGCATCAAACTCCCACTTAACCCCACGCAGCGGGTAAGGCGGTATCTTTACCCCATGCTTACCATACCAACCATGGCAACAATGGAGCAGCATGGTTTGAAAAGTCTGAACGTCCTCAGGATATTCTTACCACCGTACGGCCGCGGACCTGGCCGGCGAGGATCTGCGGCCCCAGCGACGCCACCTGGTCCAAGGCGATTTCGTGAGTGATTTCAGCTAGTTTTGCGCGATCCAGATCGGTCGCGAGGCGCTGCCAAGCCGCCTTGCGCGCCGGCAGCGGGCACATCACCGAATCGACTCCGAGGAGGCACACGCCGCGCAAAATGAACGGCGCCACCGACGTTGGCAAATCCATGCCCGCAGCGAGGCCGCAGGCGGCGATGGCGCCGCCATATTTGGTCATCGCCAGCAGGTTGGCGAGCGTATTGGAGCCGACGCTGTCGATGCCGCCCGCCCAGCGCTCCTTCGCCAGCGGCTTGGCCGGTCCGGACAGCTCGTTGCGGTCGATGATCTCGGCGGCACCGAGCGACTTGAGATAGTCAGCCTCGGCCAAGCGGCCGGTCGAGGCGATCACATGGTAGCCGAGCTTGGCGAGCACAGCCGTCGCCACCGAGCCGACGCCGCCGGCCGCGCCCGTCACCACCACCGGCCCGCTCGCCGGCGTCAGCCCGTGCTTCTCCAGGGCGAGCACCGCAAGCATCGCGGTGAAGCCGGCGGTGCCGATCGCCATCGCGTCCCGGGCCGACAGGCCCTGCGGCAGGCCGACCAGCCAGTCGCCCTTGACCCGCGCCCTCTCGGCATAGGCGCCGAGATGGGTCTCGCCCATGCCCCAGCCGGTGCAGATCACGGCATCTCCCGGCTTCCAGTCGGGATGGCTGGACTGCTCGACCGTGCCGGCGAAATCGATCCCGGCGATCATCGGGAAGCGGCGCACCACCGGCGCCTTGCCGGTCAGCGCCAGCCCATCCTTGTAATTCAGCGCCGACCACTCGACCTTCACGGTGACGTCGCCGTCCATCAGCTCGGCTTCATCGAACTGCGTCAGCGTCGCGGTCGTTCCCTTGTCCGCCTTGTCGATCCGGATCGCCTTGAACGTTCCCACAGCCGCACTCCCTGCGCTTTCTTCGTCTCGCGCCATGTTTAGCCGATCGGATCGGCCGCGCAACTCACGTCGCGGGAACGGCGCGCGCCACCGGCTTCTCGACGATCGGCAGGTTGATCAGCGCCGACAACACGCCGAACACGATCGACAGCCACCAGATCGGCGTGTACGAGCCGTAGCGCTCGAACACGAGGCCACCGAGCCAGACGCCGAGGAAGCCGCCCACCTGGTGGCTGACGAAGGCGAAGCCATAGAGCGTGGCGAGCCAGCGGGTGCCGAACATGATCGCGACCAGCGACGAGGTCGGCGGCACCGTGGAGAGCCAGGCGAGCCCGGAAACCGCGCCGAAGGCGATCGCGGAAGCCGCCGTGACCGGGAACGAGATGAAGGCGAGCGTCGCCAGCGCACGGGTGAAATAGATGAAGGACAGGATGTAGCGCTTCGGCAGCCGGCTCTGCAGCCAGCCGACACTAAGCGAGCCGATGATGTTGAACAGGCCGATCGCCGCGATCACCCAGCCGCCAACCTGCGCCGAAAGGCCGCGATCGACCAGGAACGCCGGCAGGTGCACGGTGATGAAAGCGAGCTGGAAGCCGCAGGTGAAGAATCCGAGCACCAGCAGCACGTAGGAGCGGTGGCCGAACGCCTCCATCAGCGCGGTCGTGAACGACTGCTGCTCGGCCTCCGACGGCTTGGCCTCGGCTGCCGGCGGCGTCGCCACGGCGAGCGACAACGGCACGATGAACAGCATCAGCGTTGCGAACACCATCAGCGCGCTCTGCCAGCCGAACTGGTCGATCAGCGCGACGCCGAACGGAGCGAACAGGAACTGGCCGAGCGAGCCGGCCGCGGTGCCGGCGCCGAGCGCGACGCCGCGGCGCTCCGGCGGCAGCAGCTTGCTGAAAGCCGACAGGATGAGATTGAACGAGCAGCCCGACAGGCCGAAGCCGACCAGCACGCCGGCGCCGATGTTCAGCGACAGCGGCGAGCTGGAATAGCGCATCATCAGCAGGCCGCCGGCATAGAGCAGCGCGCCGACACAGATGACGCGCATCACGCCGAAACGATCGGCGATCGCACCGGCGAGCGGCTGACCGAGTCCCCACAACAGGTTCTGCACCGCCACCGCGAGGGCGAACACGTCGCGTCCCCAGGCGAATTCACGGCTCATCGGCTGCACGAAGAAGCCGAGGCTGGAGCGCGGACCGAAGCTCAGCAGCGCAATGGCGCAGCCGCACACGATGATGACCACCGGCGTGCGCCAGCCCTGATTGCGGGACACCGTACCGAGATCGCCTGCCTGTACCGACATCAGTGTCCTCCCTGCCGCGGTCGCTGTCCGCCGCGCCTCTCCGGTTAATGCATTTGCATTGAACTCCCAAGCTCAAAAGCGGAACCCTGTCATGAAAAATTTCGATGCGGCGGCCAGCCATGAGCAGGTGTCATCCGAAGCGAGTTCCGGCAGCGGAACTCGCTCATGCGTCTTTGTCCCCGCGCGAAAACGTCCTGATGCGCGAGTCGCAAACGACGATTCATCCTGTGCGGGAGCGACCTTCAGAACGGCCGCTATTTGTCGCCAAACACCGATAAACAGCGAAGGAAGTCTCTGAAGAAGAACTAACAGGTACCGCGGTACACATGCGCACGGAATGTGGAATTTGGACAGCACATGGACCACGATCAGATCGAGACATCCGGCCACGTCGTGATCGTCGGTGCCGGAGTTGCCGGACTGTTCTGCGCGCTGAAGCTCGCCCCGCAGCCGGTCACGTTGATCTCCGCGACCTCATTGGGTGAGGCCTCGTTCGGTACGACGATGCAGGCCGACATCGCCGCAGCGGTGTCATCCGGCGACAGCCCCGATACCCATGCCGCCGACATGATCGCCGCGGGTGGCGGCCTGGTCGACGCGACGGCGGCGCTGGCGCTCGCGCGCGATGCCTCGGCTGCAATCGAGGACCTGGTCCGTCTCGGCGTGGCATTCGATCGTGATCACGGCGGCAGGCTGGCGACGTCTCGTGCGGCTGCGCACGCCGCGCGACGGATTCTCAGCGTTCGCGGGGACTTCACCGGACAGGCGATCATCACCGCGCTGTCGCAAGCCGTGCGCGCGACGCCCTCGATCCGCATCATCGAGGGCCATGTCGCCGACGCGCTGCTGACGGAAGACGGCGCGGTGCGTGGCCTGCAACTGCGGCCGACCGATGACGACGCAGCCGCGCCGATGCTGATCGCGGCGCCGGCAATCGTGCTGGCCACCGGCGGCATCGGCCGGCTGTTCGCGGCGACCACGAATCCGCCGCACGCCACCGGCATCGGCCTCGCCATCGCCGCCCGCGCTGGCGCGGTGATTGCCGATCCGGAGTTCGTGCAGTTTCATCCGACCGCGATGATGGCCGGTCACGATCCGGCGCCGGTTGTGAGCGAGAGTCTGCGCGGCGCCGGCGCGATCCTGATCAACCGGCGCGGCCAGCGTTTCATGCTGCCGCGCCATCCGCTGGTCGATCTTGCCCCGCGCGACACGGTGGCCCGCGGCGTCATGGCCGAGATCATCGCTGGACGCGGCGCCTTTCTCGATGCGCGCGACGTGCTCGATGACGACGTCGCCGAGCGCTATCCGATACTGCACCGGGCCTGCGTCGCCGCGGGGCTCGATCCGACCCGCCAGCCGATTCCAGTGGCGCCGGCGGCGCATTTCCACATGGGCGGGATCGCGGTCGACGCGCAGGGCCGCAGCTCGATCGAGGGGCTCTGGGCGGCAGGTGAAGTCGCCGCGACGGCAACGGATGGCGCCAACCACATCGCCGGCAACGCGCTGCTCGCGGCGCTGGTGTTCGCCCGGCGGATTGCCGACGACATCGCCGGCCGGACGTTGACCGCGCCCTCCACCCTGCAGCACGTTGCATTCGCCGATCCGGCCGGATCCTGCGCGGGCGCAGCGCAGGTGTCGCTGCGCGAGATGATGACGAGCCAGCTCGGTGTCATCCGCGACGAGGAGCGGCTCGCCGAGGCCATCGCCGCGATTGCCAGGATGGAGCGCGACGCCGGCAGCCCGAGGCTGCGCAACATGGCGAGCGCCGCGCTGCTGATCGCCACCGCGGCCTGGAGCCGGCGCGAGAGCCGCGGCGCGCATTGCCGCGCCGACTGCCCCGCGGAGAATCCGAGTTTCGCGCAGCGGACGATGACCACATTGGCCGCTGCCCGCGAGATCGCCGACGAGCTCGCGGCACGGCCGACGGCGCGGCAGTCGCGGCCGTTGAGCGCGTAGCAAGAGCTGATCCGACTGCGTCACGACGGAGCTCGGCAGTCGCGTTTTCACCGTCATTCGTGATCACCGTCATTCCGGGTTCAGGGCCTGCGGCCTTGTCCCGGAATGACGGTGCTCATGACGAAGCAGCCATCGTCGCCCAATACAGATATTACGACTCGTTGTTATTTGCTGCCTCGCCGGTATTTGGGGGCAGGCACGATGTAATTAGTGCGTGCTGTGTCGGCCGCGTGCATCCCTTGATCCGCGGGCGCTGGACGAACAAATCGGCCGTACCGTTGCGCTGGTGCTCGTAGTCATCACGCGCACGATCTGAGCGGCCCTCGCCAATGAGTTGGACGAGGCCTTTCGTCGAAGCAGATCACCGGCTGACGCTGATGCGACTCGCCGCACGGATCGAGCACATCCTCTACGCGCGCGACTAATTCGCATCGATCTGTGGGTATACGCCACATGCTCCTGCGCCATGGTTTCAGATCGTTCTCGGCCAGACGCCGCCGCACTATCTCGTGCGCCCCGGCGCCGACGGCATTTACCAGCACCAACTAAATGGCTGGACAGGTTCGCCATGATTTCGGCAAAAGAACCGCGGAACCTGTACAAATAAGAAAAAGAGATGGTCGAAATTTAGCGGTGCTCAAGTAGTAGCGCGCGTTTTGTCCGTCCTGCTGACGAGGAAATGGGGATTCACGGCTGCCAGATCGCCGATTCACCGCTTGGCATGGCCATAGATTCGGTCATCGGTCTCGCCTCCGGTTTGGAGCCGAGTCGCCGAGCAGAAAGGCGCCAAAGGGTCCAGGGAGTGTTGCGGGGCGACGCGATGGCGCGTGTCCGCAGGAGTAGTTGAGGATGAGTTCCTTATTGCGGAGTAGCGGATCGCGGATCACCGTGGGTGATGCGCAGAGCGAACGTTGGCGCCCGGCAAAGCCTGCCGCTTTGTCCATCAGCCTCGCGCATGCGACGTCTGCGCCTGATGAGGATGCGGCCACCGATCTCTCCCGGCCGTGGTGGCAAACCGCTTCAGCGGTTGACGATGCGCCGATGCCAATGGCGCCAGCAGAAGCGGACCGATCCTGGCAGATCCCTTCACTCGATCCCGTCGTGATGCCTCCACCTCCGCCCGAACGGCTCGAATTCGATTCTGTTTTCCGGCTCGGTGCCGCAGCGGCCGCGCTTGCGTGCCTCGCGTTCTTTGCGGTGCGCATCATGCAGGCTCCGAACATTGAAACAGTTACGAAGTCTGAAGCGACCGCTTCATCGTCTCCCCGAAACTTCGGGACAGCGGGGGAATCGAAATCCGATGACGGCCAAGCATCGCTGGACGCCGCGGCGCACACGATCGGACGGGCCGATTCGATCGTGGCGTCGGTCCCGATCGTCAAGCCGGCTCCGGGCGGAGGCGAGACCCCGCAGTCAATTCCGCCGAAAGCATCTCGGACCATCGCGACCAGGAGCCCTGCACCGGCGGCCGCGTCTGCGCTGACCAAGAACGAGATCAGCGAAATGCTGAAGCGCGGACGCGATCTCATCGGCGCGGGCGACGTTGCGAGTGCCCGCCTGATCCTGGCGCATGTCGCGGAAGCGGACGCCGAAGCATCACTGACGCTGGCCGGCACCTATGACCCCGCGATCTTGTCCAACCTGAAAGCCGTTGGCGTCGCGCCCGATCCGGCCAAGGCCCGCGCCTGGTACGCGAGAGCCGCCGAACTCGGGTCACTCGAGGCTCGACGGCGGCTCGAGTGACCCGAGCTTCGAAACCGGGTGATCCAGCGCGGTCTCACGCCGGTCGCTGCGCAGGAATTGCGGCGGCGCGCAGACCGCCGGATCCTGGTCGATGGTGTCGTGCGGGCGACGCGCGTCCCCGCAAAGTGTTGTGTTGCGTGATGAGGTCCATGATGGGAATGTTTGATCGTCTGTTGCAACCGGCCTTGTCGTCGGCGCCCCGTGGTCCTCGGCTGCTTGGCGCGCCGGGTTCTCCGACCGTAGCGTTGCTCCTCGTGCTTGCCGCCGTGCCAGGCCTGGCGCGTGCTGCCGAGGGCGAGATCCGGATCGGCAATACCACGCCCTACAGCGGGCCGGCGGCCGCCTACGGCAGCGTGAGCAAGGTCATCTCCGCCTATTTCCAGAAGGTGAATGACGAGGGCGGGATCAGGGGCCGCAAGATCACCTACATCTCCTATGACGACGGCTATAATCCGCAGAAGACGGTGGAGCTGACACGACGGCTGGTGGAGGAAGACAAGGTCGACGTCATCTTTGCGAGCGTTGGAACAGCGACCAGCGCGGCGGTGCGGCCTTATCTCAACGCGAACAGGATACCGCAATTGTTCGTCGGCTCCGGCGCCTCGATCTGGGATCAGCCTCGCGACTATCCTTGGACCATGGGAGCGCAACCCAGCTACCAGATTGAAGCTCATATTCACGCGCAATATCTGCTCGAGCAACATGCCGGTGGCGCGCGCATCGGTGTGCTTTATCAAGACGACGAGTTCGGCAAGGACTATCTGAAGGGTTTGAAGGACGGGCTCGGCGGCAAGCTGCCGATCGTCGCGGAAGCGGCTTACGCGGTCACCGATGCCGACATCAATCAGCAGATCGCGAAGCTGAAGACCGCCGGAGCCAACATCCTGGTCGACGTCAGCACCCCGAAATTCACGGTGCTCGCGATCCGCCGCCTCGCCGAGCTCGGCTGGAGACCCGAGCACATCATCCCCACGGTTTCGGATTCGGTTGCCACCGTGCTGCAGCCTGCAGGCCTGCAGAACGCGGAAGGACTGCTTTCCGCCACCATCCTGTACGAGGGCGGTGTGCAGGGCGGCGATCCCGGCTTCGCCGAGTGGTCCGCGTTCATGGATCGCTACGCGCCTGCAATCAGCAAGAACAACAGCTTGGGAATCGTGGGCTACGCGCTTGCCAACCTGATGGTTGCGGTCCTGCGCAATTGCGGCGACGACTTCTCCCGCGACAACATCATGAGGCAGGCGCGTTCCTTGAAGGGGACGCCAATTCCCATGTTGATTCCCGGGATCGTCGCCAATACCAGCGCCAGCGACCACGCGCCGATCGAGCAGATGCAGATGAAGCGTTTCGTCAATGGCCATTGGGAACGGTTCGGGCCTGTGCGCAGCGGAATCGACCCGGGTGCGGTCAGCGATTCCTTCAAGGCGATCTTCCGCTATGCCTCGGCCAAGCGCGATCTCGCGAGCCAGCTCAACGCCAATACGGTGAGCCTGATGACGGGCTCGTATGGCAGCACCTATTCCCAGATGGGCGCCGACGTCGCCTCGGTCCTCAATGACGGCATCAACCTGCGGGTCATGCCGGTCCTCGGCAGCGGCTCGGTTCAGGCGGTGGCCGACATCCTCATGCTCAAGGGCGTCGACGTGGGAATCGTGCGCAAGGACACGCTGTCCTATCTCGAACGCAAGGACTTCGCGAGCAACATCCGCAATCAGCTCGTCTACGTCACCAAGATGTTCAACGAGGAAATGCATGTTCTGGCGCCGCGATCGATCCGCACCATGCGGGAGCTCGACGGCAAGACCGTTGCGGTCGACCTGCCGGACGGCAGCACCTTCGTGACCGCGATCAACGTGTTCGAGCGGCTCGCGATCAAGCCGCATCTGCTCTATATCGAGCCGCGCATCGCGCTCGAAATGTTGCGCAAGGGGGAGATCGACGCGATGATTGCGGTCGACGGCAAGCCGGTGCCCTGGCTCAGCCAGATCACGGATGCCAATCTGCATCTCGTCCCGGTCGGCTACGACAAGACCTTGCGCGAGGATTACCTTCCATCCAAGCTCACCGCGGACGACTACCCCAACCTGATCTCCAATTCCGAGTCGGTGGAAACGATCGCAGCAGAGGCAATCCTGGCGTCGTATAATTGGCAGCCGGGAAGCGACCGCGATCGCCGGCTGTCGCTGCTGGTCGAGTCGCTGTTCTCACGCATGTCGCAGCTGCAGCGGCCTCCCTTCCATCCGAAATGGCAGGAGATGGCGCCGCGCGCGCCGGTCGCCGGCTGGACCAGGTTCCGGGCCGCGCAGGAATGGCTCGATGGGACGACACGGATTCCGGCGGCCACTACGGCCACCGTTAGACCGTCGAAGCCGGTCGCGGCCGCCGCACCGTCCCCGCGCATTCCTGTCACGGCAAAGCCGACGGCCGCAACGCCGCCGGACCAGGCGCGCCAGACCGAGTTGTATCGCCGCTTTCTCGAGTGGAATGCGACGCGTCGCTAGATGATTAGCGCCGCGTCCAGTTCGGATTGCTCTCGGCCTCGCTCTTGGCGGCCTCGGTGAGCTCGGCCGAAATGGCCGCGGTCTGCTGCGGCGTGCCCCAGCTCGGCGCGTCGCTGCCGTCGCCCCATTTCTTCGGCCGGTAGAAGGTGTGAACGCCGAACTTGTACATGCGCTTCATCTCGGCGACCCAGGACGGCCGCACCCAATAGGCATGATAGTGGGTCGACTTGCCCACCTCCGGCAGCCAGATCAGCCCGTCCAGCATGGCCTTCGCGATCTTCCTGGCGCGATCCCACATATCGGGCTCGCGGATCACATCCGGATTGTTGTCGCAGGCGAAGGTGAACTGGCAGGCGAAGTGGCGGTATTTGTTCTGGTAGACGACGCCGCACACCGTCGTCGGATAATAGCCGGAGAACGCCCGGTTCAGCACGACCTGCGCCACGGCCATCTGGCCGCGCACCGCCTCGCCGCGGGATTCGAAATAGACTGCTTCGGCAAGACACTTCTCGGACTTGAAGCGCGCCTTCTCGTCCGTGAGCCCCAACCGTTCGGCCGGAGTCCTGTCGCGCTGATTGTCGGCATTGACCTCGCCCTTCGGCGCGATGCTCTCGCCGCCATCGCCGGCCTTGGCAGCATCGTCGGCCGGATGTGACAGCACCGCCATCGGCTTGAGGTCCGGATCCGGCATCACGATCAGTGGCGCCTCGCCCGGCAGCCATGTCTCCATGGTGCCGGCAGCACCGCCCAGCGACGACGTGCCGAAATAGAGGTTGGACGTCTTGATGGTGAGGCCGTCATAGCTGACGGCGCCGTCCACCCGGATTTGATCGGCTGCAGGCTTCAGTTCGCCCGATGGCTGGATCTCGGACTTCGCCGCGTCGTACTGCACAAGCGGCGGCGCGCTCAGCGCCTCCTGCAATTCGGGATCGAGTGCAGAACGCTGCGGGAGCGGCTCCTGCGCCGGCGCTTCCGTCGTCTTGGCGCCGAACACCGAGGAATTCGAATCCGGTTGTGTCGATGGCGTGGGTGCGGGCTCGGAGGGCGCGGGCTCGACGGGCGCGGCCGATTCGGTCGGCTGCGCCGACGGCGTCGGGGGACGCACGACGAGACGATCGCCCTTCAGCGTGCGATCGACCTTGGGAAAATCGGAGGCCTGATAGCGCGGCGGAACCTGCAGCGCCGGATTGCGCGGCGTCGATCCGGTGATGTCGAGATCGCGCCCATCGAGGCTTGCGAGGCGGATGCTCACCGCCTGCGGCGCCGAGGTTCCGATCGGACGACCGAAACTATAGGTGGCGAGCTGAATGGAGGCCGCAGCCGAGAACACACGCTTCTGCCAGCGTTCGGCGACGCCCGGCTGGCGGGCGAGCAGAGAGGCGATGTCTTGATACCCGGTCTCTGTCGGCATCAGAGCGAAGACGCAGAGACCGAGTCCGAAGGACGCAAATCGCGCGCCCTTCGGATCGGGACGCAGAACTAACATCGATACGCTCAACGCAACGCTTACTGGATCGACCGAACGACAGTGCTTCCGTGCAATTCGATCTTCTCTCTTCGTATCGGGTTTAGGTTGCCGAGGAGTTAATCCGCGTTGCAATTGTGAAACAGGCAAGCGGGGAAGTTGCAGAGCGCCGAGTGATCGAGATGCTTGGTAAACAGCGCACCGACGAGAACGGGTGAACATTCAGTCAACAGATGCGGTGAATGAGAATCATCTGCACATCATGAGGCGGAGTGTTCCATCGGCCTGCGACGTTCGCTCTCTCCACTCGTCATTCCGGAGCGCCCCCGGAATGACGGCCGTGGTGGAGAAGAAGTGCACCTTGCGTCACGTGCGCGCCGCACCGCGACGAACCCTCACCAATGAAAAAGGCCGGCAACATGTGCCGGCCTTCATCAGGATCAGATCGGTCGCAGCAGGATCAGGCCTGGCTCGCGATCTCCTTGCCGAGCGCGGATTGCGCAGCGGCCAGGCGGGCGATCGGCACGCGGTAGGGCGAGCACGACACGTAGTTCATGCCGACCTTGTGGCAGAACGCGACCGAGGCCGGATCGCCGCCATGCTCGCCGCAGATGCCGACCTTGAGGTTGGGCCGCGTGGCGCGGCCGCGCTCGACGCCGATCTTGACCAGCTCGCCAACGCCCTCGCGGTCGATCGAGATGAACGGATCGATCTCGAGGATGCCCTTGGCGACGTAAGCGCCGAGGAAGCTGCCGGCGTCGTCGCGGCTGATACCGTAGGTCGTCTGCGTCAGATCGTTGGTGCCGAACGAGAAGAACTCGGCGGCCTCGGCGATCTGGCCGGCCATCAGGGCTGCGCGCGGCAGCTCGATCATGGTGCCGACCTGGTACTCCAGCTTGGCGCCGGTCTCGCGGATCACGGCCTGCGCCATCGCGTCGATGCGCGCCTTGACCAGGTCGAACTCGGCCTTGGTCGCGATCAGCGGCACCATCACCTCGAGGCCGACGGCCTCGCCGGTGCGCTTCTCGGCCTCGACCGCCGCCTCGAAGATCGCGCGCGCCTGCATCTCGGCGATCTCCGGATAGGCAATCGCCAGACGGCAGCCGCGGAAGCCGAGCATCGGGTTGAACTCGGAGAGCTCGCGGGCGCGATCGGCCAGGCGGCGCGGATCGGTGTTCATCGCGCGCGCGACTTCCTCGACCTCGGCCTGGGTGTGCGGCAGGAACTCGTGCAGCGGCGGATCGAGCAGACGGATCGTGACGGGAAGCCCCTTCATGATCTCGAACAGCTCGACGAAGTCGGCGCGCTGCATCGGCAGCAGCTTGGCGAGCGCGGCGCGACGCTCCTGCTCATCCTCGGAGAGAATCATCTCGCGCACAGTGCGGATGCGGGTCTCCTCGAAGAACATGTGCTCGGTGCGGCACAGGCCGATGCCCTCGGCGCCGAACTTGATCGCGGTGCGCGCATCCTCCGGCGTGTCAGCGTTGACCCGCACGCCGGTCTCGCGCACGGCGTCCGCCCAGCCCATCAGGGTGCCGAACTCGCCGGACAGCTCCGGCTCGATCATCGGCATGCGGCCGGCCAGCACCTGGCCGACGGAGCCGTCGATGGTGATCACGTCGCCGGTCTTGAAGGTGCGCCCGCCGATGCTCATCGTGCCACGGCCGTAGTCGACGCGGATGGTGCCACAGCCGGAGACGCAGGGCTTGCCCATGCCGCGCGCGACCACGGCGGCGTGCGAGGTCATGCCGCCGCGCGTGGTCAGGATGCCCTCGGCAGCATGCATGCCGTGGATGTCCTCCGGCGAAGTCTCGATGCGGACCAGGATCACCTTGCGACCGTCGGCCTGCAGCTTGGTGGCCTCGTCCGAGGAGAACACGATCTCGCCCGATGCCGCACCGGGCGAGGCCGGCAGGCCGGTCGCGACCACGTCGCGCTTGGCGGCGGGATCGATGGTCGGGTGCAGGAGCTGATCGAGCGAGGCCGGGTCGACGCGGAGCACGGCGTCGTTCTCCGAGATCAGGCCCTCATTGGCGAGTTCGACCGCGATGCGCAGCGCCGCCTTGGCGGTGCGCTTGCCGCTGCGGGTCTGCAGCATCCACAGCTTGCCGCGCTCGACCGTGAACTCCATGTCCTGCATGTCACGGTAGTGCTTCTCGAGCAGCGTGTAGATCCGCGTCAGCTCCTTGAACGCGTCGGGCATCGCGACTTCCATCGACGGCTTGTCGGAGCCGGACTCGACGCGGGCGTCCTCGGTGATGTCCTGCGGGGTGCGGATGCCGGCGACGACGTCCTCGCCCTGCGCGTTGATCAGGAACTCGCCGTAGAGCTTGCTCTCGCCGGTCGAGGGATTGCGGGTGAAGGCGACGCCGGTGGCCGAGGTGTCGCCCATGTTGCCGAACACCATGGCCTGGACGTTGACGGCGGTGCCCCAGGATTCCGGGATGTCGTGCAGCTTGCGATAGGTCACCGCGCGCGCGTTCATCCAGGATGAGAACACCGCGCCGATGGCACCCCACAGCTGGTCGTGCGGGTCCTGCGGGAAGTCCTTGCCGGTCTCGTGGGCGACGGCGTCCTTGTACTTGCCGACCAGCATCTCCCAATCCTCGGAGGAGAGGTCGGTGTCGAGCTGATAGCCCTGGGTGTCCTTGAAGCTGTCGAGGATGTCCTCGAAATGATGGTGCTCGAAGCCGAGCACGACATCCGAATACATCGTGATGAAACGGCGATAGCTGTCGAAGGCGAAGCGGCGGTCGCCGGACAGCTGTGCCAGCGCTTCCACCGTCTGGTCGTTGAGGCCGAGATTGAGCACGGTGTCCATCATGCCCGGCATCGAGGCGCGGGCGCCGGAGCGCACCGAGACCAGCAGCGGGTTCTCCGGATCGCCGAATTTCTTGCCGGTCAATTTGCCGATGTAGTCGAGCGCCTTGTCGACCTGCGACTGCAGCTCCTTCGGGTAGGTCTTGTCGTTGGCGTAGAAGTAGGTGCAGACCGAGGTCGGGATGGTGAAGCCCGGAGGCACCGGCAGGCCGAGATTGGCCATCTCGGCCAGATTGGCGCCCTTGCCGCCGAGCAGGTCGCGCAGGCCGGCCTTACCTTCGGCCTTGCCGTCACCGAAGGTGTAGACCCACTTGTTCGGCTTGATCGCGGTGACCGCGCTCTTGGCCGGGGCCCTGGCAGCCGACGCCTTCGCGGCCTTGGCGACCGGCTTGGCAGCCGTTTTGGCCGGCTTCTTCGGAGCGGTTTTCACTGGCGCTTTCGGTACAGACCTGGGCGCGACCTTGGCCGGGGCCTTGGCCACGGGCTTCGACGCCGTCTTGAGCGCCTTGCGCGGTGGAGCGAGTGCTGCGGTCTTGGCCTTGCCGGGCTTGGAAGGCTTTGATTTCGCTGTAACTTTCTTAGACTTCGCTACCGCTTTGGCCATGAGGTGCTTCGATCCGCAAATGGGAGGAGAAATCGCGCGCCTTACACCACTTTGGGCGCTGCGGCGCAAGCTCGGGGGTTCCCGACCTTGGGACTAGAACCTGGGACTAGAAGTGGAGCCACTTCAGCAGGCCCATGCCGATCAGGCCGTTCAGGATGAGGAAGATCGCGACGATCAGGTTCAAGAGGCGCGGCATGATCAGGATCAGGACGCCGGCGATCACGGACATGATCGGCGAGATATGGGCAACGGTCAGGGTCATCGACGAGCTCTGAATGATTGAAGGACGAGGCTGGGGCGATTCGATTTGGCCGGACTTTATCCTGGCCCATCGTGGCGGAATAGGAGACGCACGGCACGAGTTCCGGTTCCCCCACCGCTGGATCTGCCGCAAAAATGCCGCCGGTTCCACGTGGCGTTGCACGGAACGATGACCTGTTGCCGGCATTGGGAGCAGATGCCGGCGCGCGCCGGTCTCTCTCAGCGATCAACAGCTCAGGAGTCCCGTCCATGCGAACCCATCTCACCCTTGCTGCCCTCGTGGCCGCACTCGTGATTCCGGCGGCCGCACAGGCGCAATCCTACACCACGGGCGTCGGCCGCAGCGTCGTGGTCGAGGAGGACGCTCCAGTGATCACGGTCGAGCGACGGCCGGAGTTTCGCGAATATGTCGTCCGCGAGCGTGTTCCCAACTATGTGATCCCCGATCGCGTCGTTGTTGGCACCGTGCTGCCAGAGTCCGGTGTTACATATTACGACGTCCCGCAGCGCTTCGGTGCGACACCTTACCGTTACACCGTGGTCAACGGCGAAACTGTTCTGGTCGAACCGCGATCCCGGCGGATCATTCAGGTTGTTGAGTAGTTATAGAGCTGCATTTGGTCGCCAACGCCCCCGCAAGCGGCCAGATGTGAAAGGCCCTGCCCGGTTCCCCCCGCCGGGTGGGGCTTACTTTTTTCGCCGTCATCGCAAGCATAGCGACGCGATCCAGGGGCGACCGACGACGCCTGCTGTGAGCCAGGGCGCACTTTGCGCTCAGCCGTCTTCACCACCAGGCGATGAATGACCTTGCCCGAGGAGGCGCTGACCACATCCTCGTCGAGCAGGCTCGTATCAGCTTCAAAGAGTGCGCGGATGGTTGCGAGGTCGACCACCGCATAGAGCCGGCCGTGGGCATCGCGCTGATCGGCCTGCTCCGTCACCCGCCAGCTCAGATACAGGACGCCACCGGGCTTCGTGATCGCGCGCATCCGCCGCACCGACGGCACCACGTCGCTGCGATCGAGATGCATCAGCACGGTCTCGCACAGCACGTTGTCGAAGCTTGCATCCGCGATATTGGCGAGAGCGGGCAGTTCGGCATGCGTGAACGACGCGTTCGGATAGCGCGTGCGCGCTTCAGCCAGCAGTCCCTCCGACGCGTCGAAACCTTCCGCAGGATACCCGTTGGCATTGAGCCAGCCGACCTCGCGGCCGCTGCCGCAGCCGATGTCCGCGGTGCGGCCACCGGACACGAAGAAGCGCCTGACGATGTCGTGGAGATCGGCCGACGCCGGCTGCGCATGCCAGTCGGCCGCGAACGCCGCCGCCTCACGGTCATAGGCAGCGAGCGTCGGCCGGTCCACTCTCAGCCCTCGATCTTGGAGAAGTCCGCGACCGCGCGCGTGGCGCTGCGGATTTCGTTCAGCAGCCTGAGCCGGTTTTCGCGGATCTTTGGATCGTCGTCGTTGACCTTCACCTTGTCGAAGAAGGCATCCACCGCCGGGCGCAGCTTCGCCATCGCGCGCATCGCGGCGGCGAAGTCCTCCTTGGCGACGGCAGCGCCCGCTTCCGCCGCAACCTCGCCGATCGCCTTCGCCAGCGCCTTCTCCTCGTCGAGCCTGTACAGCGCAGCATCCGGCGCGCCGTCGAACTTGCGCTTGTCCTTCTTCTCCTCGATCGCGAGGATATTGGACGCGCGCTTGGTGCCGGCAAGCAGGTTCTTGCCGTCGTCGCTGTCGAGGAATTTTCCGAGCGCCTCGACGCGGCGCACGACCATCAAGAGATCGTCCTGGCCGCCGAGCGCGAACACGGCATCGACGAGATCGTGGCGGGCGCCCTGCTCGCGCAGCTGCACCTTGAGGCGGTCGGCGAAGAAGGAGAGGAGGTTAACGGCCCTTTCATCCAAGAAGCGCCCACCGAAAGAAACCTCACTGCGGTGTCCGCCGCTAGCAATCGCTCCAACGGTGATACCAAGTTTTTTTGAGGCCTCGTCTCGAGCCTGTATATCCCGCATGATATTGGCGAGATCTATCTTCTCAAAAAGCGGACTAACAAGAGTACCAATGGATATGCGAAGATCGCTTTCCAAGACTAGCCTGATCACGCCCAGCGCCGCACGGCGCAGCGCATACGGATCCTTCGAGCCCGTCGGCTTCTCATCGATCGCCCAGAAGCCCACCAGCGTGTCGAGCTTGTCGGCCAGCGCCACCGCGACCGCGACCTTATCCGTCGGCACGCGATCACCCGGCCCCTGCGGCTTGTAGTGCTCCTCGCAGGCAGCGGCGACAGAGGCGTCCTCGCCCTGGGCCAGCGCGTAGTACTTGCCCATCAGCCCCTGCACTTCCGGAAACTCGCCGACGACCTCGGTCAGCAGGTCGGCCTTGGCGAGCTTCGCGGCACGCGCGGTCTTCGCGACATCAGCGCCGACCAGCGGCGCGATCTCGGCGGCGAGCTTCTCGATGCGCGCGATGCGCGCGGCCTGGGTCCCGAGCTTCTCGTGGAACACGATCTGCTCGAACTTCGGCAGCCGGTCCTCGAGCTTCGTCTTCAGGTCCGTCTCGTAGAAGAACTTCGCGTCCGACAGCCGCGCGCGGATGACGCGCTCGTTGCCGGCAATGATCGTCTTGCCGCTGTCGGTGGCCTCGATGTTGGCGGTCAGGATGAATTTCGGCGCCAGACCTCCCGTCTTGGGGTCGCGCACCACGAAGCATTTCTGGTTGTTGCGGATGGTGGCGCGGATCACCTCGCCGGGCACCTTGAGGTAGTCCGGATCGAACGAGCCCATCAGCACGACAGGCCATTCGACCAGGCCCGCGACCTCGTCGAGCAGCACGGGGTCCTCGACCAGCTCGAACCCTTGCGCGAACGCAAGCTGCTTGGCGTCGGTGACGATGGTGTCCTTGCGGCGGTCAGGATCGAGCACGACCTTGGCGTCGAGCAGCTTGGCCTCATAGTCCTCGAAGCGGCGCACCGAAATCGGCGACGGCGACATGAAGCGGTGGCCGAATGTTGTCTGGCCCGCCTCGATACCGTCGACGGCGAAGCTGACGACGTCCGGCTCCTCGGTCTCCAGGCCGAACGTGGCAGTGATCGCGTGCAGCGGCCGCACCCAGTTGAGCGCGCCCGGTCGCTCCGAGCGCTTGCCCCAGCGCATCGATTTCGGCCAGGGGAAGGTCCTGACGATCACCGGCAGCATCTCGGCGAGCACGTCGAGCGTGGCGCGGCCGGGCTTCTCGATCAGCGCGACGTAGAAGTCGCCCTTCTTCGGATCGCGCTGGATCGTGGCCTCCTCGATCGAGGACAGGCCGGTGGCCTTGAGGAAGCCTTGGATCGCGGCATCGGCGCCGCCGACGCGCGGACCCTTGCGCTCCTCCTTCAGGTCGGCCTGCCGCGCCGGGATGCCGTGCACGGTCAGCGCCAGCCGCCGCGGCGTCGCGAACGCCTTGGCCCCCTCATAGACGAGGCCCTCGGCGACGAGCTTGTCGGTCACCATGCGGCGCAGATCATCGGCCGCCTTGGCCTGCATGCGCGCGGGAATTTCTTCGGAGAACAGTTCGAGGAGAAGATCAGGCATGTCTCAGGTCTCTCTGCACGAAGAACCACCCTCCCCTGGAGGGGGGAGGGTCGCCTGCCAAGGGCAGGCGGGGTGGGGTGACCGCGATCTCCGTGTGATTGGCTTCGAGCACCGCCTCAGTCCTGGTCATAACGTCGTTGTTCCAAAATCGCAAAACGCGAAAGCCTTCCGAGTTGAGCCAGCGCGTCCGGGCCTCGTCGCGCTGGATGTTCGCATCCTCTCCGTGCTGCGAGCCGTCCACCTCGATGATGAGGCGACGGGCCAGGCAGGCAAAATCAGCAATATAGGGACCAATGACGACCTGTCGTCTGAAGTGAGTCCCTTCGATCTCAAGGCGCCGCAGGTGACGCCACAGAATGTCTTCGGCCGCCGTCGTGTTTTCGCGCAGCCGTTTCGCGGTTCGGCGTTTGAAGTCGCTGATCGGCCGTTTGCCCATCTGGCACCTTCACCCCACCCCGCTCGCTTCGCGAGCGCCCCTCCCCCTCCAGAGGAGGATGATCATGTCATCCAGCCACGAGCACAGGGCCCACCCTCCCCTGGAGGGGGAGGGTCGATTGCTCATGCGCAAGCATGAGCAATCGGGGTGGGGTGACAGTCTATCCATCATCAACAGTGCCCGAGCCGAGAGATCACCCCACCCCGGCACGCATCTCGCTTCGCTCGATCGCGTGCCGACCCTCCCCCTCCAGGGGAGGGTGAAGGGTCGGCCTTCGCGCTCAACCGGCTGACGCCAGCCCCGCCCCGCCCGCTTCCGTATGCAGCCAGGCCTCGCCGCAGGCCTTGGCGAGTTCGCGGACGCGCAGGATGTAGCTCTGGCGCTCGGTGACCGAGATGACGCCGCGGGCGTCGAGCAGGTTGAAGACGTGGCTGGCCTTGATGCACTGGTCGTAGGCCGGCAACGCCATCTGATGCTCCCGGCGGTTACCCAGCTTTGCATTTTCTTGCCAGCCTGCGGCGAGATATTTGCGGCACGCGCCCTCGGCCATCTTGAACTGCTCGAACAGCATGTCGGTGTCGGCATGCTCGAAATTGTGCCGCGAATATTCCTGCTCGGCCTGCAGGAAGACGTCGCCATAGGTGACCTTGGCGTCGCCGTCGCGGCCGTTGAAGTTGAGGTCATAGACGCGGTCGACGCCCTGGACGTACATCGCCAGGCGCTCGAGGCCGTAGGTGAGCTCGCCCGCGACCGGCGCGCATTCGAAGCCCGCGACCTGCTGGAAATACGTGAACTGCGACACCTCCATGCCGTCGCACCAGCACTCCCAGCCGAGCCCCCACGCGCCCAGCGTCGGGCTCTCCCAATCGTCCTCGACGAAACGGATGTCGTGCACGGCGGCGTCGATGCCGATCGCGCCGAGCGACTTCAGGTACAGCTCCTGAAGGTTCGGCGGCGATGGCTTCATGATCACCTGGAACTGGTAGTAGTGCTGCATCCGGTTGGGGTTCTCGCCGTAGCGGCCGTCCTTCGGCCGCCGCGACGGCTGCACGTAGGCGGCATTCCACGGTTTCGGCCCGAGCGCGCGCAAGGTCGTCGCCGGGTGGAAGGTGCCGGCGCCCATCTCCATGTCGTAGGGCTGCAGGATCACGCAGCCCTGCTCGGCCCAGAACCGTTGCAGGGCCAGGATGAAGCCCTGGAACGAACGTTCGGGGCGCATGTGCGGAGGCAGCGAGTCCATCGTCGGTATCGGTCTTTCGCAGGCGTCAGAAAAGCGCGCGGACCGTATCGGCGGGGACATCAGGAATCAAGGCAATAGGGTCTCCGAACGGCGGCGACGTGCCGTCGTTCGAAGATCAGCGGCTCGCGTCAGCCCGGCCGGTAGGCGCCCGTGACGGGATCGCGGCGCAGAGTCTTGATCTCGGCGGCCTGTGCGGCCTCGGCGACGCGCGACAGCCGCGCCTCTTCGAGCTCGCGGTTGATCTTCTGCGCAGCCTTGTAGGCCCAGCGAACCACGGCAAGCCCGCCCAGCATACCCGCGAAAGCAACGAACGGCGGCATTGGTCGATCCTCGTTCATGAACAGAGCCACCCCGAATCCCATTGTCGCCGATCCCGGTTCCCCCCGCAATCCGGATTGCGAGGGGCGAAATGGCGCGCCCCCAGTCTAGAACCCAAAGCGGGCCCAGATCGCCCGGGTTTCGGCCGCGGAGATCACCTCCTCGGCCAGCCCCGTCCAGCCGAATCCCAGGCTGCCGGCGCCCGCGGCGCGGCGGCCGAGCAGACCTGACAACAGGCCGGACGCCGGCGCCACGACAGGCGTTGCGACCTTGTCGCCGAAGCGGGTGCGCAGCACCGCGCGCAGGTCGCCGATGGCGTCCGCCAGCCCCAGCGTGACGGCGCTGTCGCCGGCCCAGTACTCGCCGGTGAACAGCACATCGTCGGCGCCCTTCAGCCGGGTCGCGCGGCTCTCCTTGACCAGCGAGATGAACAGCGCGTGGATCTCGCGCTGGATCTTCTTCAGCCGCGCCACGTCGTCGGGATTCTCCGGCAGGAACGGATCGAGCATCGCCTTGTGCTCGCCGGCCGTATACAGCCGGCGCTCGATGCCGATCTTCTTGATCAGGTCCTGCAGCCCGAACGAGCCGCCGACCACGCCGATCGAACCGAGGATCGAGGACGGATCGCAGAAGATCTCGTCGCCGGCGCAGGCGATCATGTAGCCGCCGGAGGCCGCGACATCCTCGACGAACACGAGCACCGGCAGCTTCTTCTCCGCCGCGAGCTGACGGATGCGCAAGTAGATCTGGCGCGACTGCACCGGCGAGCCGCCGGGCGAATTGATCACCAGCGCCACCGCCTTGGCGTTGCGCATGGAGAAGGCGCGCTCCAGCACCTTGGCGACGCCCGCAAGCGTCAGGCCCGGCCGCAGCGGCGTCACCGCGCCGATCACGCCGGACAGGCGGACGACCGGTACCACCGGTACGCCGCGCAGCCGCGCCGGAAGCAGCGCCTTCAGCCGATCGAAGAGCCCGGCTGCATCGCTGGGTTGTGTCAAATTGTCCACCATCCTGTTACCTCGGATTAACCACTTTTTATCGCGCCGCTGCCATTCAAAGGGCTGGAACGAGCCTTGCAATCTCCTGGGCAATCGCACGGCGAGCCAAGGTGCAGAGTGCGGCGGAGGAATACATGAAGGTCTACCTGTTGATGCTGCTGATCGGTACTCTATTGACTGCGATCCGTTTCACGACGGTAACCGAACGCCAGTCCGAAGCTCAGACGCAATAACGCCCGACCACGATCAACCGTTCAGGGGGTGCTCAAGGCCAGCGCCCCCTGCCCCGACAGCACCCGCACGGCCTCGTCATTCGGCACGCCTGCCGCCTCATTCAGCACCACTCCGGCGAGAAGCTGGGTCGGCGCCCGCCCTCCCTTAACGGCCCTGACCAGGATACGGATCGCCGGCTTGCCCGCCTGGCCGTGAACCGGTTGAACGGCAAGACTGCCGAAGCCGCGCGCCAGCGCCGCGACAACCCCGCTCAAACCATCGGCCCGCCAGATCAAGGTCAGCACGCCACCGGATTTCAGCATCCGCCGCGCGGCATGCGTCCAGATCTCCAACGTCGTCGCCGTTGCCATGTGCGCGGTCGCGCGCGCGGCCTCGGGCGAGGCACGGTGACGCGCGGCATCGTGGAACGGCGGATTCATCAGCACGACGTCGACACTGTCGGGCCCGAGCCCTGCGGCCGCGAAAGCGGCCGCGTCCGCGGCGACGTCCAGCACCACGACCTCCGCGGGCAAGGCATTGGCGCGTGCGTTGTCGCGCGCGAGGCGCGCCAGATCCGGCTCGCGCTCGACCAGCGTCAAGCCGAGACCGCCCACGCGCCGGGCCAAGGCCAGCCCGGCCGTCCCCACGCCGGCACCGAGATCGACCACCCGCTCGCCCGAACGCGCGGCCGTCGCCGCCGCCAGCAGGATTGCGTCGTGGCCGGCGCGATGGCCCGTCGTGGGCTGCCGCAGCCGCAATTGGCCGCCGAGCACGGCGTCCTCGGAGATGTCGACAGCGTCACTCATCAGGGCGCAGCTCATGCGCCAGCCCGGCGTCGGTGAGAAGCCGCCGGGCCTGGAGATTGTCGTCCTCATGCACGAGGATCCGGCGCGGCAGGATGCCGAGCGAGCCCTCGATGATGCTCATGTTCTGATCGAGGACGAGGTGATGGATGTCGGCGCCATCGAGCAGCGCCCCGATCGCCGAAACCAGCACGATATCATTGGTCCGAACCAATTCCTTCAATCGTTATGTCTCCATGCGGGCTTGGGTCAAGAAGGGCTTCGGTCAACCAGGCTTGGGTCAAGGTTCCGTGTCTGCCCTTGCCGCCTGCGGCCGCAGTTTCTATTGTCGTTTCGAGCATAGCAAAATCGGAGACCAGAGTGGCGGTTATCGTACCTTTCGAGAGTCCATCGGGAGCCTCCATCGATGGGCTGGTCGCGCTGGTCGCAGCCGACATGGAACGGGTCAACGCTACGATTTTGTCGCGCACCGGCTCGGACGTCACGATGATCCCGGAGGTCGCAAACCACCTGATCTCCTCCGGCGGCAAGCGGTTGCGGCCGATGCTGACGCTGGCGATGGCGCATCTCACAGACTACACCGGCGACGGTCACGTCAAGCTGGCCGCGGCCGTCGAGTTCATGCACACGGCGACGCTGCTCCATGACGACGTGGTTGACGAGAGCGAAATGCGCCGCGGCAAATTGTCGGCGCGCATGCTGTGGGGCAACGAGGCCAGCGTGCTGGTCGGTGACTTCCTGCTCGGCCAGGCGTTCCGCATGATGGTCGAGGTCGGCTCGCTGCGTGCGCTCGACATTCTCTCGGCCGCCGCCGCCACGATTGCCGAGGGCGAGGTGATGCAGCTTGCCGCCGCCAAGAACACTGCAACCACCGAGGACGAATATCTCGCCGTGATCCGCGGCAAGACCGCCGAGCTGTTCGCCGCGGCCTGCGAGGTCGGGCCGGTGCTCGCCGATCGGCCCAAGGCCGAGCAGACCGCCTCGCGGTCCTTCGGCATGAATCTCGGCATCGCCTTCCAGCTCGTCGACGACGTGCTCGACTATGGCGGCAAGGCCGCCAAGCTCGGAAAGAATGTCGGCGACGATTTCCGCGAGGGCAAGATCACGCTGCCGGTGGTGCTGGCGTTCCGCCGCGGCAGCGACAGCGAGCGTGCCTTCTGGATCAAGGCGCTGGAGCGCGGCGAGATCAGCGATCACGATCTCGACCATGCGATCGGGCTGATGAACAAGCATCGCGCCTTGGAGGACACGATCAGCCGCGCGCATCACTACGGCGCCATGGCCGTCGACGCGCTGGCGCTGTTTCCGGCGTCACCGATGAAGACCGCGCTCGAGCAGGTGGTGGCGTTCTGTTTGGCCAGGTCGCATTAGTTGGTGAATCTGGGCCTGCCCTTCGTGATGTCATGCCCCGGCGCAGGCGGTGTGCGTTAATGCGCCCTCGCCCCTTGTGGGAGAGGGCATGCAGGACAGAGCAACAAGCTCGCTTGGGTGAGGGGTATGCCTCAGCAAGCGCGGCGTCCGCGGACAGATGCCCCTCACCCAACCCAGTACGTGGATGAGCCGGCGATGCCCTCTCCCACAAGGGAAGAGGGCGCTGTATCGGGAAGCCGCTCGCCGCTAGTAAGTAATTACGACTAACTCAACGTCCCCGCATGCACCCACCATTCGGGGTGCGCGACGGCGATCTCTGCGCCGGCGGCCTTCGCGTCGACCTCGCTGCCGTAGATCGCAAAGCATGTGGCGCCAGAGCCGGACATGCGTGCCAGCAGCACGCCGGCGCTCGCACGGAGAGCGTCGAGCACGGTGCCGATGATCGGCTGCACCTTTAAGGCTGGCGGCTCGAGATCGTTCTTCACCTGGTCGAGCGCGGCGCCCCAATGGGCGATGGTGGCACCGGCCTTCGGCCAGGACGGCGCCGTGAGAACATCCGTCACGCCGACCAGCAGATCGCCCGGCTTGAGGCCGAGCGCCTGGAACACGTCCTTGGTCGCCACCGGCACGCGCGGATTGATCATCACGCAGGGCAGGACGGGAAGCGCGAGCGGCTGCAGGTTCTCGCCGACGCCGGTCATGGTGCAGGCGTGCGAGGGCACGCAAACCGGCACGTCGGCGCCGGTCTTCAAGGCGACCGCAGTGAGGCGCGGGTCGTCCAGCGACAGGCCATTCAGCTTCGCCAGCAGCCGCAGCGCCGCTGCGGCATCGGCCGAGCCGCCGCCGATGCCGGCGGCGACCGGCAGCACCTTCTCCAGCGTGAAGGCGCCAAGCTTCAGGCCCGGAACGGCCTCCGCAAGCAGCCGCGCCGCCTTCAGCACCAGATTGTCCGTGGTCTCGCCGCAGGCCTCCGCGAGCGGCCCGGTTGTCGTCAGCCTCAGCTCCGGGCCCGGCACCAGCGTAAGCTGGTCCGCGCAGTCGGCGAAAGCAACGACGCTTTCGAGATCATGGTAGCCGTCGACCCTGCGGCCGACGACCCGCAGGGTCAGATTGACCTTGGCGCGCCCCTGCTCCTGCAGCGCGCCGGTGACCGTGGACGCCAACATCGGCGCAATGCCCCCAGCATGTTCGGTGGCGGATCCGGTATCGCGCTCGGCCAGCGGCCGAAACGAACGTGGCCGGCACCGCCACACGCTTCATCAAAATCATCCGGGCTCCCCGGCAAGCCGAGGAGCCCGTGATGGCTCTCACCTCGTGATCAGGGCGACCTAGCCGCCCTTGCCGTCGTCCTTCTTGGCGTCGGACGGCGTGTCCTTGCTGTCGTTGCTCGCCGCGGCCGGCGCCGGATCGTCGGTCAGGCCGTTCTGGATCTTGGCCTCGATCTTCGGCAGCTCCTCGGCCTCGGGCTTCAGGTCGCGGGCATGAGCCCACTGGAACTTGGCTTCCAGCTTGCGGCCGATCTTCCAATAGGCGTCGCCGAGATGGTCGTTGATGGTCGGATCCTCGGGCTTGAGGTCGATCGCGCGCTCGAGGTTCTTCACCGCCTCTTCGTAGTTGCCGATGCGGAAATAGGCCCAACCGAGCGAATCGACGATGTAGCCGTCGTCCGGGCGCTGCTCGACCGCGCGCTTGATCATCTTCATGCCTTCGTCGAGATTGACGCCCTGGTCGATCCACGAATAGCCGAGATAGTTCAGCACGTGCGGCTGGTCGGGCTGCAGCTCGAGCGCCTTGCGCATGTCGGCCTCGGCCTTCGGCCACTGCTTGGAGCGCTCCAGACAGATACCGCGATAATAGTAATAGACGCTGTTGGCCTTGTCGTTGTTGGCGGGCAGCGAATCGACGCCGAGCGAATAGGTCTTGGCGCAATCGGCGAACTTCTTGCGGCCGCGCTCGATGTTGCCGAGCGCCATGATCGCCTCCAGGTCCTTCGGATCCTGGGCAATCACGTCCTTGAGGATCTTGATCGCCTCGTCGCTGCGGTCGGCGCTGTCGAGATCGGTCGCCAGCTGGATCTGCGCATTGCGCTTCAGCGGCGAGCTCGCCGGCACCCGCTCATAGACCTTGATCGCCATCTGCGGCTTCTTCACCGTCTCGTAGAGATCGGCGAGTGACAGCAGCGCCAGCGGATGATTCGGCTGCAGGTGCAGCGCGAGCTGCAGATAGACCAGCGCCAGATCCTCGCCGCCGCGGCGACTCAACGTGGCGCCGATGCCGTACAGCGCCTCGGCGGCGCCGGCCTGGGCCGAATCGACCAGCGGCGGCAGCTTCCTGCCGGCCTTGGTCTCGCGCAGTCCCTCCTGCACCAGCGGATGGCGCGCGAGCTTCTTGTCGAAGGCTTCATAGATCGCGGTCGCCGCCGCCGCATCCTTGTTGCGCGACAGCCAATGCGCATAGGCCTCGGTGATGCGCAGCATCGAATCGTCGAGCTTGTAGGCGCGCTCGAACCGCGTGCCGGCGTCCTTCTCCTTGCCGGCCAGCTCCAGGATCATGCCGGCATGAAGATCCTTGAACAGCGGATACCATTCGGGACCGGTCAGCTTGTCGATATTGGCGACGGCGGCCTTCGAATCGCCCGCGCCCGCCGCGGCCCACGCCGACAGCAAGGTGGCGACGAGATCGGTGATCGGCCCGCGCACCGACTGGTTGATGTTGGTCTGGGCGGCAGCGTATTTCTTCTGCTTGATGTCCTGCACGCCGACCACGAGACGCGCGATGCGGTTGGACTTGTCGATCGTGAGCACGCGCTCGGCCAGCTTCACGGCCTCGTCGATATCGCCATCGGCGACCGAGGAGATGAAGGCGCGGTCGAGCAGCTCGTTGTTCTTCGGGTCGCTGCGTAGCGCCGAGCGGTAGAACGCCGCCGCCGAGGCCGCGTCGCGCTCGACGCTGGCGTGGCGGGCCGCCAGATAGCTGCCCGACGTGGTGAGCGACTTCAGATCGACGCCGGTCGGAAATTTTGCGGCGTTGTCCGCAGGATGATCCGGCGTCTGGGCCAGGACGGCACCGGGGATCAGCAAGGCAGAAACGGCAATTGCGGTCCAGCGATTGCGAATTGACAACATCACGGTGCGCTCTGGTTGTTGGAAATGACGGATCGGTACGGACACGAACCCGATCGGCAGCTCTTCAAGGCGCCGACAATGCCGCGTTTGGCGGCCAACCGCAAGGATCTGCAGGATATTCGGGTCAGCCGGGAGCCCCTTTGGCGAAGGTGACCTGCGTCAAACCGCGCCAGTATGGCCGTATCGTGGCCGGCTGCCCTCCCCGGAGCAGCCGACTCACGCAATCGTGCGTTATACGAGGCTACATCGCCTCGTAGTTCGGCCCACCGCCGCCTTCCGGAGGAACCCAGGTGATGTTGCCGTTGGGATCCTTGACGTCGCAGGTCTTGCAGTGGACGCAGTTCTGCGCGTTGATCACGAAGCGCGGGCTGGTGCCCTCCTCGACCCATTCGTAGACGCCCGCCGGGCAATAGCGGTTGGACGGCCCGGCATAGACGTCGTGCTCGGAGCTCTTCTGCAGCGCCATGTCGGCGACCTTCAGATGCACCGGCTGGTCTTCCTCGTGATTGGTGTTCGACAGGAATACCGAGGACAGCCGGTCGAAGGTCAACTTACCGTCCGGCTTCATCGCCGGCTTCGGCTTGTGCGCCTTGGCGGGATCGAGCGTGGCGCGATCGGGCTTGACGTGCGACTGGGTGCCAAACAACGAGAAACCGAGCGTGTTGCACCACATGTCGAAGCCGCCGAGCGCGACGCCGAGCACCGTGCCGAACTTCGACCATAGCGGCTTGACGTTGCGGACCTTGAACAGATCCTCGCCGACTGGCGAACCGCGCCAGGCGTTCTCGTAACTGACCAGTTCGTCATTGGCGCGGCCGGATGCGAGCGCGGCATTGACGTGCTCGGCCGCGAGCATCGCGCTGCCCATCGCGTTGTGCACGCCCTTGATGCGCGGCACGTTGACGAAGCCCGCGGCGCAGCCGATCAGCGCGCCGCCGGCGAACGACAGCCGCGGCACCGACTGGTAGCCGCCCTCGGTGATCGCGCGCGCGCCGTAGGCTAGCCGCTTGCCACCCTCGAACACGCCGCGGATCGAGGGATGGGTCTTGAAGCGCTGGAATTCCTCGAACGGCGACAGATAAGGATCGTCGTAGTTCAGGTGGACGACGAAGCCGACCGCGACGAGATTGTCGTCGTAGTGATACAGGAACGAGCCGCCGCCGGTCTTCATGTCGAGCGGCCAGCCGAACGAGTGCTGGATCAGGCCCTTCTGGTGCTTGGCCGGATCGATCTGCCAGACTTCCTTGAGGCCGATGCCGAACTTCGCCGGCTCGCTCTTGGCGTCCAATGCGAACTTCGAAATCAGCTGCTTGGACAGGCTGCCGCGCGCACCCTCGGCGAACAGCGTGTACTTGCCGAGCAGCTCCATGCCGCGCGTGAACGAGGCTTTCGGCTTGCCGTCCTTGCCGATGCCCATGTCGCCGGTGGCGATGCCGCGCACCGCGCCCTGCTCGTCATACAGCACCTCGGTGGCCGCGAAGCCCGGATAGATCTCGACGCCGAGCGCCTCGGCCTTGCGCGACAGCCAGCGGCAGACATTTCCGAGCGAGCCGATGTAGCAATGATGGTTGTCCATCAAGGGCGGCATCGCGAAGCCCGGCAGCGAGATCGCGCTGCTCTCGGTCATCCAGAAGAACTTGTCGACCTTGACCTGGGTCTTCAGCGGGCAATCCTCGTCCGACCGCCAGTCGGGGATGAGCTTGTCCAGCGCCGCCGGATCGATCACCGCACCAGACAAAATGTGCGCGCCGACCTCGGAGCCCTTCTCGACCACGACGATGTTGAGGTCGGCATTGAGCTGCTTCAGCCGGATCGCGGCAGTCAGGCCCGACGGGCCGGCGCCGACGATGACGACGTCGAACTCCATGGATTCGCGCGGAGGTAACTCTTCGGTGCTCATGTCTCTCAATCTCAGGCCCGGCCGGTGCAGTGGATTTGACCTTTGCATCCCCCTGGCGCGTGCAAAGGTCAAACCCGGAGCTGCAACAGCAACAATGACTTAACTAGGGTTCCTGGAGGCGCCGGCGGTTCGCTGATGGGCTGGTCCTGAGGGGGAGCGAACGCTGGCGCCGGAACACTAGGGCGTTCCGTCCCTTTTTTGGGTTATTCTAAGCTCTTGTTTCCGATTTTTCGGGGCAGGACAACCACCGAAATGCATTCCGCCATGCGCCGAGGCGGCGTACATTGTTGCCACGATCGATCATGATGACCCCCGAGCCCCTCCCCGACGTCCGCCAACTGCTCGCCTTCTATCTGGAGGCCGGGGTCGATTGCGCCTTGGCCGACGAGCCGATCAACCGGCTGGTGGAGCCTGAGGCCGCATCCCCTGCCGCTCCTGCCGCCCGTCCGGCGGCGGCGCCGCAAGCCGGCCGGCTATCCGCGCCGGCGATCATTGCGCCGCGCGGCGAACCGCCGCCTCCGCCGGAAGCGGCCGTCGCCTCGGCCCGCGAGGCGGCGCTGACAGCGCCGACCCTGGAGGCGCTGCGCGAGCTCCTGGAGACTTTCGACGGTTGCGCACTGAAGCAGACGGCATCGCGACTGGTATTCGCCGACGGCAATCCGCAGGCGCGCATCATGCTGGTCGGCGAGGCGCCCGGCCGCGACGAGGACATCGAGGGCCTGCCATTCGTCGGCCGCTCCGGCAAGCTGCTCGACCGCATGATCGCCGCGATCGGGCTCGACCGCAGCAAGGTCTACATCGCCAACGTCATTCCCTGGCGGCCGCCCGGCAACCGTACGCCGACGCCGCAGGAGACGCAGATCTGCCTGCCGTTCATCCGCCGCCAGATCGAGCTGGTCGATCCGGACGTGCTGGTGACGCTCGGCAACCCGTCGACGCAGGCGCTGCTCGGCACCACCGAGGGCATCATGCGCACGCGCGGCAAATGGCGCGACTACGACACCGGCAAGCGCACCATCCGCGCGATCGCCACCTTCCACCCGGCCTATCTGTTGCGCTCGCCGTCCTACAAGCGGCTGTCCTGGCAGGACCTGCGCGCGATCGCGAAGGTGATGGCGGTCTGAGCCGAACTCTCTCCGCGTCATTGCGAGCGAAGCGAAGCAATCCAGAATCCCGCCCAAGCCTCTGGATTGCTTCGTCGCTTCGCTCCTCGCAATGACGGCTTATGGAAAGCGCTACGGTCCCTTCGGCCGCACGATGGCCCAGCCGATGCGCAGCACCGGCTGGCGGCCATTGATCAGCCAGTCGAAGCTGCGCGGCACCTCCGGCACCAGCCCAGGAAAGCGCTGGGCGATCTCCGGCGGTGGGGTGCCGACCGTGTCGGAGGCGCGCCATACCACGACGCCGCCGCTCTCGGCGAATTTGGCCGGCGTGACCCAGGGGGTCCGCTGCGGGGTGGCATCGAGGAACAGATGCGCGCGGCGGCGGCCGAGCGCGACCAGGCTGGCGAGCTGCGGATCGCCGGCGACCGCCTGCAGCGGCTGGTTGGTACGGCGCTCAAAACTCTCGACGAAGAAACGGGAGATGTCGCGGGCCGGCATCGCCGTCGCGACCTCGCGGTCGCCGAGCAGCGGCAGCACCACGGCGCTGCCCGCCGCGAGGATGGCGGGCGCGGCGATCGCGACCGCCCAGACCAGGCGCAGCAGCCGCTGCCGACGCAGATAGATCAGATCACCCGACGCGACCACCAGGGCAAGGCCGACCATGGTCAGGGTCACGGCAGTGCCGCCGAACACGGTCGAGAGGCCGAACAGGCCGGCGATCAGACTGCCGGCCAGCGCCGGTGCAATCGCGAAGCAATAGACGAAGTCGCGCGCGAGCGGCGGCACCGAGCGGCGATAGATGATCGGCGCATCGGTCTCGCCGCGATTGATCCAGCCGGCGTCGAGCAGCACCAGCAGCAGCACGGCCGAGATCGCCAGCAGCAGCCCCCCCGCCAGCGCGAGCCAATGCCAGGCGCGCACCGAGAGTTCGGCGAGAACGGGCAGCGCTGGTAAGCCGACACTGTCGGAGCGCAGCACGAAAATGAGATAAGGCAGCGCCAGCGCCACCACCACGAGCAGCGCGAACAGCGGATCGAACGAGCGCAGCACGCGGCGGCCCTGCGCAGTCGAGACCACGAAGCCCGCGATCAGCAGCAGCAGGCCGGTGGCGGCCGGCGTGGTCAGCAGCAGCAGGCCGGCCTCGATCGACCAGGCAAACCAGGCGTTGCGCCGGCCCTCGCCGAGAATCCGCCAGCTATGGAGCAGCAGCAGCGCCCAGAGCGGACGCGCCAGCACCTCCGGACCGAATTCCAGCGTGGGCGCACCGAACGCGGTGATGGTCATGGTCAGCAGCACGGCAAGCACCGCCTGCTGGCCGCCGACGATCGCCGCCGCCAGGAGATACATCACCCACAGACTGAGCGCCGAGCACAGCACGGCCAGCACGTAGACGCCGAGCAGATGATTGCCGGCAAGGCGATAGGCGACGTCGGACAGCCAGAACGACAGCGGCGGCCCGAGATCGGTGCCGACCTGGTACTCGCGTCCGAACGCGATGGTGGTGGCAAGCTGGCCGGGCGGGCTGCGATAGAACAGCATGGCCACGCCGAGCCACATCAGGGCCTGGCACAGCACCACGATGACGACGACCAGCCGCGGCCTTGCGCGGATCAGTTCGACAACCAGGGACGTGAAACGCATGAACGGCTGGATCGCTTGGCTGAATCGCTGAGGACGTCGAGGAGGCCGGCAGGACCGTCGCTCATCCGCAGCAGCCTCGCTGTCCGACGCCCGCAATCGATACCGCACGATCGGGGCGCACAACACCGCCCCTGCTGCGAGGAGTGACACTTCGTGCTGGCTGGCTGACCAAAACTATTAAGACCGCGGCGACCGCGAGGCAACCTGCATCAGACCCCGAGCGAGATTTCGGTGGATGTCGCCACGGTCACCTCGGCAAACAAATCCGGCTCCGGGACGTCGGTCCACGGCTGATGCTTGCGCCGGGCGGCCACGACGGGTGCGAACAGGCTGCGGTGATGCACCGACGGTCCGAGCCGGTCCAGCGCAGCGAGGTGCTCCGGCACGGCATACCCCTTGTGCTGCTCGAAGCCGTAGCCGGGGCAATCCTGCGCCAGTGCGCACATCAGCCGGTCGCGCGTGACCTTGGCGACGATCGAGGCGGCGGCAATCGACATCACCAGGCCATCGCCGCCGATCACCGCCTCGCAGCCGCAATCGACGTCGATGCGGTCGCGGCCGTCGACGAAGACGTGCTTCGGCGCCTCGGGCAGCGCCCTCACGGCGCGCGACAGCGCCCACAGCGAGGCCCGCAGGATGTTGTCGCGATCGATTCGCGCCGGCGAGGCGACAGCCACTGCGAACGCCGACGTCTTGCAGATCTTGTCGAACAGCGCCTCGCGCTGCTCCGCGCTCAGCCGCTTGGAGTCATCGAGGCCTTTCGGGATGCGCGCGGGATCGAGAATCACGGCCGCGGCGACCACCGGACCGGCCAGCGGCCCCCGTCCCGCCTCGTCGCAACCGGCGACCGGCCAGATGCCCTGCTTGAGCAGCGCGCGCTCCCGCCGGAAGCTCGGCGGCGCCACCGCGATGACGCCCTTGCCGAGCTTGGCGGGAGTCTTGGTCGCCGCCCTTGCCGCAGCGACTTTCGTCGCAGCCGCGCTGGCCGCTTTCGTCCTGCCCGGCTTTTTCGATTGGTCGCGAATCATGGCGGGCATGGTGCGAAACGAGGCGCAACGGCGCAACCCGGAACCCTGCTCAATTCCCCGCTATTCAAAGCCGCCGACTGCACGTCTTGATCCGGCAGAGCTGGTAGAGGCAGGCGGCTCGACGGCTTGCCCCTCTTTCCAGCCACTGGGTAGTTCCTGCGTTTTCGACCGCAACCGCCAGATGCAGATAGTCTCCGGTGGCAGGCTCCGGATGATTATCGCCTCGACACTCGCGCTGCAAGCACCTAGCGAACGTCGAGCACCAATTCAACGTTCGCCTTGGCGCTCAAAACAAGCTCAACTGCTGCCCGCCGCCCTTCGGCCGGACGAAATGATCGGTCGTCAACTTGGTCCGGCGCTTGTTCAGGCCGAGCTTTTCGCAGGCGATCTCGAAGCGGCGGCCGATCATCCAGGCCATCGGGCCTGTCCCCTTCATTCGCGTGCCCCATTGCGAGTCGTAATCGCGGCCGCCGCGCATGTCGCGGATCAGGGTGAAGACGTGGCGGTAGCGGTCGGGATAATGCTCGAGCAGCCATTCGCGGAACAGGTCGCGCACCTCCAGCGGAAGGCGCAGCAGCACATAGGCCGCCTCCTTGACGCCGGCATGGGCGGCGGCATCGAGGATGCGCTCGATCTCGCTGTCGTTGAGCGCCGGGATGACCGGCGCCACCATCACCGTGGTCGGAATGCCGGCCCTGGACAGCGCCTGCAGCGCCTCCAGCCGTTTTGACGGCGTCGAGGCCCGCGGCTCCATGGTGCGCGCCAGCTTCGGATCCAGCGTGGTCACGGAGATCGCGACCTTCGCCAGGTTCCTCTTGGCCATCCGCGCCAGGATGTCGGCATCACGCATCACCAGCGCCGACTTGGTCACGATCCCGACGGGATGGCCAACCTTTTCCAGCACCTCGAGGATGCCGCGCATGATCTTCCGCTCGCGCTCGATCGGCTGATAGGGATCGGTGTTGGTTCCGATCGCGATCATCCGCGGCTCGTAACCGCTGGCCGCGAGCTCCTTTTCCAGGAGCGCGGGCGCATCCGGCTTCACGAACAGCTTGGATTCGAAATCGAGACCAGGCGACAGCCCGAGAAACGCATGGGTTGGCCGCGCGAAGCAGTAGACACAGCCGTGCTCGCAGCCGCGATACGGGTTGATCGAGCGATCGAAACCGATGTCCGGCGAGTCGTTGCGGGTGATGACCTTGCGCGAGGTATCGGTCGCGACCGTGGTCTTGAACGGCGGCAAGTCCTCGAGACTCTGCCAGCCATCGTCGAAGACGACGCGAGCCTCCGCTTCGTAGCGGCCGCTCGCATTGGATTGTGCACCCCGGCCGCGGCGCCGGCCCCGTTCGATGGCGACCGCGAGTTCGGGGAAGTCGTTTTCCGGGCCAGATGAAGGCGCGCCCACCGGCTCGGAGGGCACCGGGACCGGCGGGCGCTTGAGGGCATGTGAAGATGCTCGGCTCATGGCCAAGACATAGCACACAAAAAGAACAATACAAGAACAAAAGAGAACAACGTCTCGGAACGGTTCTGGAGCCACGGAAGGCCAACCATCACATTCCCGTTCTATCCTTCGCAGCGCACTGGAACGGAATGGTGCGGCGTTACTCTAATGCACTTCCCGCAGGCGCGAAGCGGACGGCAAGCGAGGTTCCATGAACATCACGTCTTCCCACCAGACCAACACGGCCGACGATCTCGACCTGCTCGATCGCTATTGGCGCGCGGCGAACTATCTCTCGGTCGGGCAGATCTATCTGCTGGACAACCCGCTGCTGCGCGAGCCGCTGAAAGCGGAGCACGTCAAGCCGCGCCTGCTCGGCCACTGGGGGACGACGCCCGGACTGAATTTCATCTACGCCCATCTCAATCGCGCCATCCAGGCGCAGGATCTCGACGTCATCTACGTGTGCGGTCCCGGCCATGGCGGCCCCGGCATGGTCGCCAACACCTATCTCGAAGGCAGCTACAGCGAGATCTATCCGGACATCACGCGCGATGCCGATGGCCTGCGCAAGCTGTTCCGGCAGTTCTCCTTCCCCGGCGGCATTCCGAGCCATGCCGCGCCCGAGACGCCGGGCTCGATCCATGAAGGCGGCGAGCTCGGCTACGCGCTGGTCCACGCCTATGGTGCGGCGTTCGACAACCCCGATCTGATCGTGGCTTGCGTGGTCGGCGACGGCGAAGCCGAGACCGGGCCGCTCGCCGCATCCTGGCATTCGAACAAATTCCTGAACCCGGCCCATGACGGCGCGGTGCTGCCGATTTTGCATCTCAACGGCTACAAGATCGCCAATCCCACCGTGCTCGGCCGCATGGGCGATGCCGAGATCAAATGCCTGTTCGAGGGCTACGGTTACGAGCCGCTGTTCGTCGAAGGCGCGGAGCCGAAGGCGATGCATCGCCAGATGGCGGACGCGCTCGATGTCGCGCTCGCGAGCATCCGCTCGATCCAGCAGAATGCGCGTCAGCCGGATGCAACGATCCAACGGCCGCGCTGGCCTATGATCGTGCTGCGCAGCCCGAAGGGCTGGACCGGGCCGAAGGAGGTCGACGGCCTCAAGGTCGAAGGCTTCTGGCGCGCCCATCAGGTGCCGATCGCCAATCCCCGCGGCAAGCCGGAGCATCTCGCGCTGCTCGAAGCCTGGCTGAAGAGCTACGAGCCGGAGGCGCTGTTCGACGCCCAGGGCCGTCTCGTGCCGGAGTTGCAGGCGCTGGCGCCGAAGGGCACGCGGCGCATGGGCGCCAACCCGCATGCCAATGGCGGCCTGCTCAAGCGCGAGCTCAGGCTCCCAGACTACCAGCATTTTGCGGTCGAGGTGTCCTCTCCGGGCCAGACCATGGCTGAAGCCACGCGCGAGCTCGGCAAGTTCCTGCGCGACGTGATCACGCTGAATGCAGAGACACGCAACTTCCGCATCATGGGCCCGGACGAGACCGCCTCGAACCGGCTCGATGCCGTATTCGAGGTCACCGAGCGGGTGTGGATGGAAGGCATCGAGCCCTACGATGTCCACCTCGCCCATGACGGCCGCGTCATGGAGGTGCTGAGCGAGCATCTCTGCCAGGGCTGGCTGGAGGGCTATCTGCTCACCGGCCGCCACGGCCTGTTCTCCTGCTACGAGGCATTCATCCACATCGTCGATTCGATGTTCAACCAGCACGCCAAATGGCTGAAGGTGTCACGCGAGCTGCCGTGGCGGCGCCCGATCGCGTCGCTGAACTATCTCCTGACCTCGCATGTCTGGCGGCAGGACCATAACGGCTTCAG
This sequence comes from Bradyrhizobium sp. SZCCHNR1017, assembly GCF_032381375.1. Lineage (NCBI taxonomy): Bacteria > Pseudomonadati > Pseudomonadota > Alphaproteobacteria > Hyphomicrobiales > Nitrobacteraceae > Bradyrhizobium > Bradyrhizobium sp. SZCCHNR1017. Next base: position 211,411 of record NZ_JAUHIR010000008.1, read on the forward strand.
CCATCAGGACCCCGGCTTCGTCGACCTCGTCGCCAACAAGAAGGCGGACATCGTCCGCATCTACTTCCCGCCGGATGCCAACACGCTGTTGTGGATCGCGGACCACTGCCTGCGCACCTACGACCGCATCAACATCATCGTTGCCGGCAAGCAGCCGGCGCCGCAATGGCTGTCGATGCAGGAGGCGGCGACGCATTGCGACGCCGGCATCGGCATCTGGTCTTGGGCCGGCACCGAGCCCGCCGACGAGGAGCCCGACGTGGTGATGGCCTGCGCCGGAGATGTCCCGACCCTGGAGACGCTCGCAGCCGTCGACCTGCTGCGCAAGGAATTGCCCGACCTGAAGATCCGCGTGGTCAACGTCGTCGACCTCATGACCCTGCAGCCGAAGCAGGACCATCCGCATGGCCTCAGCGACCGCGACTTCGACAGCCTGTTCACCACCAACAAGCCGGTGATCTTCGCCTATCACGGCTATCCGTATCTGATCCATCGCCTCACCTACAGCCGCACCAACCATGCCGGCATGCATGTGCGCGGCTTCATCGAGGAAGGCACCACGACGACTCCGTTCGACATGGTCGTGCTCAACGAGCTCGACCGTTTCCACCTCGCCATCGAGGCGATCGAACGCGTGCCCGGCCTCAGCGTGTCGGCGGCCCATGTGAAGCAGAAATTCCGCGATGCGCTGATCGAGCATGCCCGCTACATCCGCGCGCATGGCGAGGACATGCCGGCGATCCGCGACTGGGTGTGGCCGAACAGCGCCGGCGGCACCACGCCGACGCAGGCAGGCGACTGAGCCAGTCAAGCGCGAGCTTCAGCAACACGGCACCTTGAAATAGCACCGTTCGGGCGCAGCCCCGAACGGCGCGGCCAGGTGCGTGCTGCAAAATTCCGCAGCGCAGCGGGCTGATTTGGCTATGACAAGATGATAACAGTCATGCCGGAGGCGCGACAGATAGCGATGCCAGTTTCATGCTGAGCGTGATCATTCCGACCGAAGGTGTCGAGCAGACCGCCGTGGCCACCCTGTCCGCGCTGGTGCCGGGCGCCGCGGCCGGTGTCGTCACCGAGGTGCTGCTGGTCGATCGCTCGCCCGATTCCAGCGTGATCGAGCGGGTCGCGGACGTCGCCGGCTGCCACTTCATGAAGTTCGAGGGCTCCCAGGCCGCGGCCCTGGCTGCAGGGGCCGCCAGCGCGCGTGCGCCCTGGCTGATGTTTCTGCCCGCCGGCGCGATGCTCGATCCCGGCTGGATCGATGAAACCATGCAGTTCGTCCAGAGCGTCGCCACCACCGGCCGGCCGCGCGCTGGCGTCTTCCGCTATGCCCGATCTCCCTATGCCGCAATCAGCCTGCGCGACCGGCTGCGCGCGGTTGCGCGGGTCCTGGTCGGGCCGCTCGGCGACCAGGGTCTCCTGATCGCCAGGGATCACTACCGACAGCTCGGCGGATACAAGCCCGACCACAAGCGCGCCGAAACGCGGCTGCTGCGTCAGCTCGGCCGTTCCTCGCGGACGATGCTGCGCAGCCGGATCGTGATGGTGTAGCGGCACGACAATACTTGCCAAAGTCAATCAATTGGTTGACAATGGCAAATATTGGAGGTGCCCCATGAATTCCGCCCCAGCCGACGGCCAGGTCGCCGCCATCCGCGCGTTCAACCGTTTCTACACGAGGAAGCTCGGCGCGCTGGACCAGCATCTGCTCGACAGTCCGTTTTCTCTGGCCGAGGCGCGTGTGCTCTATGAACTCGCACAGTACGACGCCATCTCGGCCAAGGAGATCGGTCTCTCGCTCGGCCTCGATGCCGGCTATCTCAGCCGCATCGTCCAGAGCTTCGACGAGCAGGGGCTGATCACCCGCACGCCTTTGCCAACCGATCGCAGGCAGCAGCAGCTCGGCCTGACCGCAAGAGGCCGGCAGGCCTATGCCAAGCTCGACCGCAGCTCGCAGAAGGAGATCGCGGCCATGCTGGCGCCGCTGGCGCCATCCGTGCGCGACCGGCTGGTCGGTGCAATGACGACGATCGAGACCGCCCTGGAGCCGCAGCAGCCGGGCCGCTCCCCAGTGCTGCTGCGCAGCCATCGCCCGGGCGACATCGGCTGGGTGGTTTCACGGCACGGCGCCGTCTACGCCGAGGAATATGGTTGGGACGTCTCGTTCGAGGCGTTGGTCGCCGAGATCGGCGCACAGTTCATCAGGAGCTACGACCCGGCGCGCGAGCACTGCTGGATCGCCGAGCTTGCGGGCGAGCCGGTCGGCTCGATCTTCCTGGTCAAGGGCAGCGATGAGGTCGCCAAGCTGCGGCTGCTGCTGGTCGAGAAGAAGGCCCGCGGTCTCGGCGTCGGCCGGGCCCTGACCGAACAATGCATCCGCTTCGCCCGCGAGAAGAACTACAGGACGATCGAGCTGTGGACGCAAAGCATTCTCACCGCCGCGCGCGACATCTATGCCCGCGCCGGGTTTCGCAAGATCGCCGAGGAGCCGCACGCCATGTTCGGCGTCCCGCTGACCGGCGAGACATGGCGGCTCGAGTTGTAGCCGGGCGGCTCGTGCAGCAACCGCCGGTAGGCCGAGATCACCGCCACAACAGGCTGCGCATGCCGATTGCGAAGTTCCCGCGCGCCGGTACTATCCCGCCAAACAGGGCGGGAGCAGTGATGGAATCGATGGTGCGATCGAAGCTTGCGGCGCTTGTCGCGCTCGCGGGCCTGTTTGGGGTCGAGGCTGGGACGGCGGCTCGCGCCGCGCCCAAAGGGCGCGCAACGGTCGCGATTACGCGCACGACGGACTTCCTCTATCTGGCGGCACCAGCGGCGATCGAGATCAATGGCGCCAAGGTGGCGAGCCTTGGCCGCGGCGAGAGCTACAGCGGCTCGATTGCGCCCGGCGCCACCACGATCACCGTGTCGACATGGTCCTCGCCGGGCTCGTCGAACATTCGTTTCGCCGCCGTGCCTGGCAAGACCTACCGGATGGTCGTGGGACCGCGCGGCCAGAATTTCGCGGCCAGCATGATGGGCGGCCTCATTGGCGCGGCGATCGAAGGCGGCGGCGCTTTCGAGATCGTACCAACGAAGTGAGACGCGCGATCGACGCGCGGTGCCGCATCGCGCCGTGGCCCTATGCCGTCGCGCCCTGCGCCTTGGGCCGGCGCAGATGCTCGCCGAGCCGCGGCATGATCTCGACGAAGTTGCAGGGTCGCGTGCGGTAGTCGAGCTGGGGGGCGAGGATGCCGTCCCAGCCGTCGCGGCAGGCCCCCGGTGATCCCGGCAGGCAGAAGATATAGGTCGCACCGGCGACGCCGGCCGTGGCCCGGCTCTGGATCGTCGACGTCCCGATCTTGGCGTGGCTCAGCATGTGGAAGGCGATCGAGAAGCCGTCCATGCGCTTCTCGAACAGCGGCTCGATCGCTTCCGGCGTGACGTCACGGCCGGTGAAGCCGGTGCCGCCGGTGGTGATGACGACATCGACGCCGGGATCGGCGATCCACGACTTCACCACCGCGCGAATCTTCTCGACGTCGTCGGTGACGATCTCGCGCGCCGCGAGCCTATGGCCGGCAGCGGTCAGGCGGTCACTCAGGGTGGTACCGGACTTGTCGTCGGCAAGCGAACGCGTGTCGGACACCGTCAGCACGGCGATGTTGAGGGGAATGAAGCTCTTGCTCTCGTCGATCGCCATCATCGCGTCTCCCTACAGCGAACTGGCGCTGAACGTATTGCAGGCCTGCACCGTGCCCTGCTGGTAGCCGATCATGAACCAGCGTTTGCGCTGCGCGGCGGAGCCATGGGTGAACGAATCCGGCACCACGCGTCCGGTCGCCTTCCGCTGCAAGGTGTCGTCGCCGATCGCCGAGGCCGTCGTCAGCGCGGCGTCGATGTCGCCCTCCTCGAGGAAGCCCGGACGCTTCTTGGCCTCGCGATTGACCCAGACCCCCGACAGGCAGTCGGCCTGCAGTTCGACCTTGACCTGCAGCGCGTTGGCTTCGGCCTTGTTGTCCGACTGCTGCTGCATCCGCGTCACGCGCGGCAGGATGCCGAGCAGGTTCTGGATGTGGTGCCCGGCCTCGTGCGCAATGATGTAGGCCGCGGTGAACTTGCAGGCGCTGCCCGAGCAGCCCCGGAAGCGCGTCTCGACCTCGCGGAAGAAGTTGGTGTCGAGGAAGATCTGCCGGTCCGGCGGACAGTAGAACGGCCCCATCGCCGACTGCGCCATGCCGCAGCGGCCGCCATTGGTGCTGTTGCGAAACAGCACGATCTTGGGCCCGGTGTAATTCTGGCCGCTGGCCTGGAAGATCTCGCTCCAGCGGTCGTCGATCTCGCCGAGCACGCCGGCGATCATGTCGCCCATCTCGTCCTTCGGCGCGCCGGTCTTGCCGGGCGAGCGCCGATCGGCCTGCTGGGTCGGTGCGCCGCCGTGGCTGAGCATCTCAGCGCCGCCGATCAGGATGCGCGGATCGATGCCGAAGGCGTAGCCGATCAGGCCGAGAACGATGATGGTGCCGATGCCCAGCCCGCCGCCGCCGATCGGCAGACCCATACCACCGCCCATCCCGCCGCCTTCGTCGCGACGGTCATCGATGTCGTCGCTGCGACGGAAATCATCGTAACGCATGGGCGGCCTTTCCTCACGATTCTTGCGCGGCTCTGCGCGAAATGCCTAACGCGGCAAACAGGTAAAATTTCCACTGTGTTAATCAATAACCCGGCCGGCAAATTTTGCCTAGCGCCGCCGAAAAAACTGGCCCGCGCCGAACCTCGATCGGCTGCGCTCGCGCGCGGCCGGCGCGAAAAACCCATCGCAATCGGCGTCTTGCGCAGAGACCATCGTGTATCGACGAACGGAATTCGTCGCCGGTGCGCGTGATGAATGCGTGCGCATCGATGCGAATAATTTTCCGGGTTAAGTCCATTTTTACTTTGCCGGGTCAATGTGTGGGCAGTCGGTTGTTAGGTCCCGCGTCGCCGACAGCGTCGCCTGAGTCAGAGTTCTTGAGTCATGGTAGAGTCGCGTCGCGGGGCGTCTGCAAGGGCGCCCCGCACTAAATTTCAGACCCTCGAAGAGCAACGAATCATCGTCGGCGACTGCGTCGCCGAGATGTCGAAACTGCCAGGCGCATCGGTCGACCTGGTGTTTGCAGATCCTCCCTACAATCTGCAGCTCAAGGGCGAGCTCAAGCGTCCCGACGAATCGCAGGTCGATGCGGTCGACGACGATTGGGACAAGTTCTCCTCGTTCTCCGCCTATGACGACTTCACGCGCGCCTGGCTGCTTGCCGCGCGCCGCCTGATGAAGCCGAGCGCGACGATCTGGGTGATCGGCTCCTATCACAACATCTTCCGCGTCGGCGCGATCATGCAGGATCTCGGCTTCTGGATCCTCAACGACATCGTCTGGCGCAAGTCCAACCCGATGCCGAACTTCCGCGGCCGCCGCTTCACCAACGCGCACGAGACCATGATCTGGGCCGCGCGGGACGAGAAGGCGAAGGGCTACACGTTCAACTACGAAGTGCTGAAGGCCGCCAACGAGGACGTCCAGGCGCGCTCGGACTGGCTGATTCCGCTGTGCACGGGCGAGGAACGGCTGAAGGACGGCGACGGCAAGAAGATCCATCCGACGCAGAAGCCGGAAGGCCTGCTGGCGCGGGTGCTGCTGTCATCCTCGAAACCCGGCGATCTGGTGATCGATCCGTTCAACGGCACCGGCACGACCGGAGCCGTGGCAAAACGCCTCGGCCGCCGCTACATCGGCTTCGAGCGCGACAAGGTCTATGCGAAGGCGGCAGAGCGGCGCATCGCCGCGGTCGAGCCGCTGCCGGAGGCAACGCTCGCACCGTTCATGACGGCGCGCGAAGCGCCGCGCGTCGCCTTCTCGGAGCTGATCGAACGCGGCATGATCGCGCCCGGCACCAAGCTCGTCGACTCCAAGCGCCGCCACGGCGCGCTGGTGCGCGCCGATGGGGCCATCATGCTGGGTGACAAGGTCGGCTCGATCCACCGCATCGGCGCGGTGGCGCAAGGCTTGCCGGCCTGTAACGGCTGGACCTTCTGGCATGTCGAGACCAAGGGCGGGCTCAGGCTGATCGACGAATTGCGCGCCGAGATCCGCTCCGAGATGTCCGCCGCCTGACGCTCAGGAATTCCGGCGTTCCTGTCCGGAATAGCGCGCCAGCAGGTCTTCGACCTCGTACTGCTCATCGTAGCGAGCGTCGTCGCGCGGCACGACCGAGACCTGCGCTGTCGACTGCGACGATTTACCCCGGCGTCCCGCCAGCGCCGGATAGTAGCTGTCCACCGGCGGCAGGTGCATGCGATCGAGCTCGGGCTCCGCCGGCCAACGCGTGACGCGCCGGGCGGCCACCGGCTCGATGCGAAGCTGCCGCCTGCTCCGGGCGCGCGCAAACAGCACGCTGATCGAGAAGCCCGCGATCGCGACTGCGCCCAGGAAAGCAAACATCCGCGTCTTGGACGCATCATCCCCGGACATGCCGATCGTCACGGCCGGCGACGCATCCGCAGCGGCCAGCGCCGGCGTCGCGGGAGCAGCCGCTTCCGCGGCGTTGGTGTCGCTGGCGGCCGCGAGCGTGTAGGAGGACGCGCGGGGCGCGGCGGGCTGCGCCGCTGCCTGCAGCGTGCCGGACTGGTCGGGCCAACGCGTCGCAACAGCAGATTCGTTCACTGCCGCGCCGACCGGGTCGGGCGCAGCCGCCGCCGGCGCTGACGCCACGGGCGCCGGCGCGACGACCGGTGCAGACGCAGCCGGAAATGCAGCAGCCGACGGAAAGGCAGACGTCGCCGCCACGGTCGGTGTCGAGGACACGACCTTCACCTCATCGGCGGCGTCCTTGGACGACGATTGGATCTCGGCACGTGCATTTGCCGCGGTCGACGAAAGCTGAGCCCGTTCCTTCTGCGAGGCGAGCTTGCGCGTGACCAGCGACGCGCCCTTCGCTTCGCGATCGTCGTCGCGCAGATACCAGCACTGCTTCTTGGTCGCGCGATCGATGCGATAGAACCAGTGCTTCCCCGCCGGCGTCCCCGCAGGCTTTGCAAGGCATTCGTCTGCAGCCGATGCCGGTGTAAACTCGATTGTCGTCGCAGCCGCTCCCGCCAGCACGGCGACAGCAACGCACGGCAACAAACTCGTCGTTCGATTCGTCATCAGACCTCCGACGATTCAACGCGCCCCCGCTGCGCCGTTTCGGCGATGACTTCGTTCGGAATAAGGCTGCGGAGGTTCCATTTGTCGAAACAATGTTAGAACAGCGGTGTCCTTTGGATGCGTTCTAATATTTTCGGGCTGTTTTGTCGCAGCAACAGTGGGAATAGTCGATGATCTGTCTCCCGTCGTGCGTTGTCGCGCTCATGTGCAACACGCGGATGTGAGAAAACCCAAGACTGCAATCATGAATGCCAATCACCGCGACGCGCAAAGCCGACCTTGATGCGCGTGCGACTCATTTGATCTTCGTCAATGCCTTCTCGACGACTTCGCGCGTGTACGGCTTCTGAATCACCGGCATGTCGGACAGCTCCGCCGGAATCGGCGCACGCTCGCCATAGCCGGTCGCGAACATGAAGGGCACACCGAGTTCCTTCAGCCGGTGCCCGACAGGCAGGCTGCTTTCCGCGCCGAGGTTGATGTCGAGCAGTGCAAAGCTCGGCACCGCGCGCTCGATCGACTTCAGCGCCTGACTGACCGACGCCGCGGTGTCGATGTGCCGCGCTCCCAGCTCGAGCAGAATCACTTCGGCGCCCATCGCGATGATCAGATTGTCCTCGACGATCAGCACCGTACCGGACAGGCGCGGCGTGTCCTCTTCCTTGCGCTGGTGCCTGGAGGGTGCCCCCGTCATCGCCGGCACCATCTGGACGAAATTGGCAGGGATCACGAAGCGCGCCTGCACGCCGAGCAGGTCGAAGCGGATCTCGGCGTCGCCCTTGAGGTCGAACGGCACCGAACGCTCGATGATGGTGGTGCCGAAGCCGCGCCGCGACGGCGGCTGCACCGGCGGCCCGCCGCTCTCCTTCCAGTCGATGACCAGGCTCGCCCCGGGATCGAGCCGCCAGATCACCTGCACCTGTCCTGTGGAGTCGGCGAGCGCGCCGTATTTCGCTGAGTTGGTCATCATCTCGTGCACGACGAGCGCGAGCGTTGCGAACGCCTTGGGGTCGAGCGCGACCTCAGGACCTTCCATGCGCACCCGTCCGGCCCTTGAGCCGAGATAGGCGCCAGCCTCCGATTCGAGCAGATGGCGGAGCGCGACCGGGGCCCAATTCAGGTTGGTGATCTGGTCGTGCGCCCGCGCCAACGCCTGGATGCGGCCGCCGAGCACGGACGCGAACTCCTCCACCGAGGTCGCCGTGTCCTTGCTCTGCGCGACGAGGCCGCGCACGAGACTGAGGATGTTGCGGACGCGATGATTGAGCTCGGCGATCATCAGCTCCTGCCGCTCCTGCGCGCCGCGGCGCTCGCGCGCGGCGAGCTCGGAGAGTTGCAGGATCACTTCGAGCAGCGTGACGCGCAGGCTCTCGGCGATGCGCAAATCCGCCGCCGTCCACGGCTTCGACTGGCCGGCCACCGTCTGCTGCCACAGCTCGAAGCTCTTGCGCGGCGTCAGGCGGGAACCGTTCGGGCCCTCGGCATAGCTCTTGTTCGGATCGCCCGCCCAGTTGACCGCGCGCAGCACCTCGCGGCGGAAGAAGATCAGGCAGTCGCGCGGCGTGCGCGAGATCGGAATGGCGAGGAAGCCGGCGGCGCGATCGCGAAATGCCTCGCCCGCCGCGTACACCTTGGCAATCTCGGCGCTGGCGCAGATGCGGCCGGGGGAGGTCCGGTTGATGAAGCCGATGAGGTCCTGCACCTCCTCTTCGGTCGGCGTCTCGCCGTCGAGCGTGATCTCGTCATCGGACCACACGGCGATGCCGTCGCACTCGATCATCTGGCGATAGTCGGCGACGAACTCCAGGATCGCGCGCTTGCTGTGGGCCTGCGCGGCCGCGCGCTCGATCAGCCGCTCCTGGATCTGATGCGCGCGCGTCTCGTAGGCGATGTCGGTCTCGCGCTCGCGCGCCTCGAGCAGCCAGGAGTACATCTGACCGAACAGCTCGGCCGCAGTGCGCTTCTCGAACGACAGGTGATGCGGCGCATAATGATGGCAGGCGAACAGGCCCCACAGCTTGCCTTCGCGCAGAATCGAGACCGACATCGACGCGGCGACGCCCATGTTGCGGAGATACTCGATGTGAATGGGGGAGACCGCGCGCAGCACGCTCATCGACAGGTCGAGCAGTCCGGCATTGTGCGTCGGCGTCGACAGCAGCGGCGCCGGCGCGGCGTTGATGTCGGCGATGATCCGCAGCCAGTTGCGCTGATAGAGCTGCCGCGCCTGCTTGGGAATGTCCGAGGCCGGATAATGCAGCCCGAGGAACGGCTCCAGGCCGGAGCCCGCGACCTCGGCGATCACCTCACCCGAACCGTCGGGATGAAACCGATACACCATCACCCGGTCGAAGCCGGTCAGCAGCTTGAGCTGGCGCGCCGCCTCCTGCGCCAGGTCCATCATCCCCGTCGTCTTGCGGATGCGGCCGAGCATCAACCGCACCAGTTCGCCGGAATTGACGCCGGGCTCGATCAGACTGGGCTCGGCCTCGACGACGAGATACGCACCGGAAAAGTGGATGGCGAGATCGAAAAGCTTGCCACGGCCCTGCAGATCGACGCCGAACACGCGCTCGACCGCATCGGGGCCGCTGAGATAGTCGACCCTGGCGCGGATCGCGGCCGCGGCCGCCTCCGAGAGCACGGCGTCGAGCGGCCGCTGCAGCAGCCAGCCGATATCGCCGCCGAGAAAATCCGGCGCGTTCTCCGAGGCCATGCATATGGTGAAGTCCGACACCAGCGCCAGCAGGAAGCCAAACGGCTGAACCGTCCCGGGAACATGGATAGGCTCGCGATCGCAATTGGTGAGGTTGACCGGCTCGTTCATGCTGCTGCCATCGCCTTCGCAAACATCGCGAACGCTTCGCGCGCACTCACGATCATCCTGACTTCCTCGTCGGCCGTCGTCCGCGCCTGCGCGAGTTGCGACAGGAAGCTGCACCACAAGCCCTGCCGCGCGCCATGGCCGAGATAGCGCGTCGCGCGTCTCACCCGCGGATCGGCGGAGGCCGCGACCATGCGCAGCAGATAGGCTGCGCCGAGCCGAGATCCCTCGAGTACGTAGAGCGTACCGAATACGCCCGCACGGTCGAGCGAGGGCGCGGGAAGGTCCATCGGAACCGGCGCGGCACCGAAATCCGCGAGGTCGCCGGCGATCGCCTGTGCCCGCCGACGCTGCGGCCAGTCCTGGATCAGATCATCCACCCCGGCCTGGTCGAGCGCCGCCTCCAGCGGTAGCAGCGCGGCTGCGCTGGCCTGCAGGAACCGGCGATAATGAACCGTCGTGGTGAGATCGAAATGAACGAGCCCCTCATCCAGCACGCGGTGCGCCGAGGCCGTTGCCGCCTTCAGTCTCTCGCGGATGCCCTCGGTGCCGGTCGCGCGCAAACGGTCATCTGAAACGGCAGCCGGCAACATCAAGGGGTCCCAGAAAAGGAGATCGGTCGCAGGCGCGCCACGGCCTCCTGCAACGTCGATGGCCGGAGCTGGGTTCCGGCTTCGCGCGGCTATTTTTTCCGCTCTCCCGATGCGCCATGCTGGCGGGCGCTGTTCCGACGCCATGGCCTCGAGGATGGCCGTCAGCCCGCCAGCTCGGCCAGCGCCTTCTTGACGGCCGGCCGCCCGGACATGCGGCCAAAATGGTCGGCGACCTTCGGGAAGGCGTTGATGTCGACGCCGTCGCCTTCGAGCCATTGCGCGATCGTGAACAGATAGGGATCGCAGATCGTGTACTGCTCGCCCATCACCCACGGGCCGCGCAGCATCTTCTGCTCGATCAGCGCGAAGCAGGCGCCCATCGTCTCCGGCACCTTCTTCTTCATGTCGGCGAAGGAGGACTCTTCGGTGGCCCAGCGATAGCCCCGCATCTTGTGCGCGTGGGCGATGTGGACCGTCGAGCAGAGATAGCTGTTGAACGACTGCACCTCGGCAAAGGCGAAGACGTCGTCGAGTGGCGCAAGCCGCGACTCGGGAAAGCGCTGCGCGACATAGGCGAGCATCGCCGGCGTCTCGGTCAGGACGCCCTGCTCCGTCACCAGCGCCGGAACGCGCCCCTTGGGATTGATCGCGAGATAGTCCGGGCTGTTCTGCTGGTTGGTCTTGAAGCTGAGCTTCTCGGCGACGTAGTCGGCGCCGGTCTCGGCCAGCGCGATGTGTGAAGCGAGCGCGCAGGTGCCCGGCGCGACATAGAGCTTGAGCATGGTGATCCCTGACAGATGATATCCGACCCTATCTGCACCGGTCCGGACCGTCCACCCCTGGCCGCCCGCGTGCGCCGTCATGAGCGATCTGCATTCTGCGGGCCGCGTGCTCGACCCGCACGGATCCGGACACGACCCATGCCGATCGATGGCGATGCGACGACAGACATCCCGATGAAGGACATGAGCTCACCCTCTCGCGGCGCGCCGCGCCCGAGGTGTTGCCGAGAAGGACCCTCGCAAATGAGGAGGGCGCAGGGAATGCCGGGCGCTGGCCGCAACCCATGGCCCGCCTGCAGAAAGATAAGCAGGCGGCAGTCACCACAGGTCCAGCCGGTCATCCGGCATTCCCTGCGCGATGGGCTTTACGTCTTATACGTGATCTCCCTGGTGCGCCGAGCTTTCTGGCCACCATCCCCGCGCGAAGCGAAGCCTCGTCGTGAGTTGACATCAGCGTCGGGATGTCAGGACCACACGATTTCAACGTCCGCGAAAGACCTCGCACCCGCACTACGCCAGCAAGCCGCCGCAGCGCTGTACGAGACCGGTCGACGTCGCTCGTCCTGACGACGCCGTCGCAGCCACCGCATCCCGCCCCGCGTGTCGTGACGACGCGTACGCCCCTCCTGCCGGGACGGAACGGGGCGGATAAGACACCTGATTTGGGGTTGGAGTCAAGAGGAATTCTGAAAAACGGAATATGATCCTTGCGACGGATCGGGATCGCGGGCAAGGTCGGATCATTCTGCGCGTCGATGCGATCGGCGCCGATCTGCACGATGCAGCCGTTTCGTCGGACTCCTCGTCAGGGTAAATTTGGTGCCGCAATTCGCATCTTGATCAGTATCGGCCCTTATCTGTAGACACTGCTCAGGTCTGCAATTTTTTCAGCACCATCTCCGCATCACCCCGGACCATGGCTGCTCGAATATCGAACGGTGATCCCTCGGCGTTCTGGTGGACAAGCGAGACGAATTCGCCGAGGTCTTTCCAAAACTGATTCCACTGCGGCAACGTTGCCCCTCCGATCGGCCTACCCGACATGATGGTGTCTAGGTCGGCATGGACAGCCAATTTGTCTCGTGCATCCTTGATGCGACTCCGGTGCTCGTCCATGCTGGCTTTGAGTATAATCAATTGCGCGTGCAGCGTCTCGAACCTCCCTAAACCTAAGATATTCGTAAAGAATTCGACAGTGAGGTTCTTGTTACCAAACTTGTCAATCCAAGGTTCGGTAACACGGCAAGCGGACACGATCGCGAACTCGTTGAAAAGCTGCGCCAAATCTTCAAAAAACCGAGGCGCGACGCCTTCCATAGCTGCGTATTCAGCCTGGGTACCCTCCGCGAATATCCTCACGTAATACTCAAATACGGATCGCATGTAGACGCAGTGCTCTGCGAAGAGCCTAATCTCGTCGCGTGAAACCCACAATCGCCTGATACGATGCTCGTCTTGATTGATGACACTCTTCCGCAAATAGTCACCGAACATCATTGCGACCACCACGTCAGTAAAGACGAAGCGGTGCCAACCGCCGCCTTCCGGCACCCACCAGAACGAGCAATTGCCCTCTTTAGCTAGACGCGATGCCTCTGCCCGTACTGTCTTAAAGTCGTCCCCCAAGCCCTGAACGGCCATCGCGTAACTCGCCGACATGCCCAAACACCTTTGGATTCGGATCGTTTCGTCGTCGGTAGAGGAGCTAGCTCGGCGACGATCGCAGAACCTTTGGTCGAAGCTGGAACCTCTTTTCAGCGTGTCAATTCGAACCAGCTTCTATCGACAAGCCGTTATCATCGTCGATTTCGTCAAATGGCTCATTGTCGGTTACAGCAATAGCACTCGAAGATGCTCCGTGAGCTTGAGCTTCCGCCCATTTCTTTGCAAAGGCAGCAGTGGCCCTTGCTCCCTTCGGATGACACTTATCCCTGTGAACCAGCGCCCCATTCTCAAGGGTGGTCCCGCCGCCTTTACCATGCTCCTCGACGTGATGAATCTCCATCTCGGGCCACGGCACCTCGTTGCCGCAGACAGCGCAACGCTTCTTGTCCCGATAATAGACAAGCTCCCGCTCCAAGGCGCCATACAGGCGTTGTGGGTCCTTTAGTTGGGGATTGAGCTTTTCCCGCATCTTTGCAGAAAAGAACTCATGGCGGCGTTGAATCACATCAGCACGATCGCTGTTGACGCGCGTGTGCACACCGTAGCGCAGCCAGTATTCTCCTGGGCTCGCATCATCTCGTGTCTGCCTTCCCAGAGCAAATTGATGTCGGAAGTAGTCGAAGGCTGACGCAAACTCTCCCTCCCATCCGCGGGTGTAGTCATCCATCAAGCTGTCCACTAAAAGAACAAGGTGGATCGCTTCATGTCCAATTATTTTCGAGCGCTTTTGGTCGCGCAGCAATTTTGTCAGCTTATCAAAAATTTCGAACAGCCGCCGCGCATCAGCCGACTCTGAATCAAAACCAAGATTTTCGTAGTAGAAGTCATCCACCGCTTCCGCCTTAATGTCACAAAATGAACCATTTTTATCAAAACGTCTCTTGAAATAGAGCACAGCGATCTGCGCCGCCAACTGGCGAAACTTACCTCGGTCTTGCACCTTTTGTGCGCCCATCAATATGTTAAAAAAATCGTGCCCAGGGTAGCGAGCCAAACCAGGTTTGCCGCCAAGGCGAAGGATAAAATCCGTAAATTGGCCCGGCCACGCATCGCGCTTTTCTTGAGCGTTTAATGGCATTCCAGACTGAAGCCGAACAAACAGGTCTCGCGCTTCATTGGAGTCGTGAGTTTCGATCCGAACGATGCGGAGCGGAGTATCGAGAAATCGCGATTTTGTGTCCTCCGCAAGATCATGAAACGATCGTCGTCCCCAGGGACACTGCTGGCGTTTAATGAAATCTGGGAATCGCGCTTCGGCTTCGTCGAGTTCTGGGTCGAACAGTTTAAATGCGCCTTCGTAAAAATCTGACAGGGCGTTGATACGTTGCTGCCCGTCTATAACTTCGTATCGTTCACTAACGAGCTTTCCAGCGGCTTGTCGAATATGGTGCAGATAAATAAGCGGAATTGGATATCCACGCAGAACGGAATCGATCAGTTTCTTTTTTTGAGAGACCGTCCACACGCTTCCGCGCTGATATTCTGGATTAACGACCAACATTTGCTGTGATTTAAGATCAAGCAGGTCGCGAACCTTGAGATCATCCGGGTCAGCCTTCATCGATATCCTCTCTCGCGCAAGACAATAGATCCGAGCGGAAGCCGACGGGACCTATCGGTGCTCGTTGGAACCTACAATGGCCTTCTTCCGGTTACAACTTTACCGGGCAACGCTGTGAATGATCGACAGGCGATGCCCCGAGGTTATCGTAGCGGTAGGCTACGATCCAGCGCACCCAATTCGCCGAAATGGTGGGCACGGCGCGCGCGAGCGCAGCATCAAGCGTGTCGTGTAATGTCGGGGCTGGCCCTCTTGCCCCTACGTCAGTTGGCTCGCGAACAGCCTTTCAGCCTCTATCACGGGCGCAGCCTTACTCTCCAAGCCCATGCGCGACGACCTTGCGCATCACGTTGGGCAGCGCCTCGCCGTCCAGCGTCGCGATCGGCACCCAGCGCATGCCGTCCGGTGCGCGTGTCCGCGCCGGGACCTTAGCGGTATAGACCACGAGCTCCAGTGGGAAATGCGTGAACACGTGGGTGACGACGCCGAGCCTGCGGTGCCAACGTTTCACGCCGGCCAGCTCCGGCGCTTGCGCCAGCGCGTCGGCATCGTCCTGCCCGGCCAGCCATTCCGAGCCGGGAACCTCGGTCATGCCGCCGAGCAGGCCCTTTGCAGGGCGCGAGCGCACCAGCAACTCGTCGCCTCGGACGACGACGAAGGCGGCGCCGCGCCTGAGCGTACCGGTCTTCTTGGCGGCCTTGCGCGGAAACGTCTCCTGGTCGCCGCGGTCACGCGCCGCGCAATCCTCGTTGAGGGGACATAGCGCGCAGGCCGGCTTCTTCGGCGTGCAGATGGTGGCGCCGAGATCCATCAGCGCCTGCGCGCTGTCGCCGGCGCGCGACGGCCCGAGCAGGGTCGCTGCCAGCGCCTGGATCTGCGGCTTGGCCTGCGGCATCGCCTCTTCCACCGCGAACAGCCGCGAGACGACGCGCTCGATGTTGCCATCGACCGGCATGGTCAGCCGATCGAACGCGATCGCGGCAATGGCCGCCGCGGTGTACGGACCGATGCCGGGCAGCGCGCGCAGCCCCTGCTCGGTGTCCGGGAACACGCCGCCATGCTCGCGCAGCACGGTGACGGCACAGGCATGCAGGTTGCGCGCCCGCGAATAATAGCCGAGGCCGGCCCACATCCGGAGCACGTCGTCGAGCTCGGCGCCGCCGAGCGCCGAGACATCAGGCCAGCGCGCCAAGAATTTCTCGAAATACGGCCCGACCGCCTTCACCGTGGTCTGCTGCAGCATGATCTCCGACAGCCAGACGCGATAGGGATCGGAGCGCTGCCCGGCCGGCGCGCGCCACGGCAGCCGCCGGCGGTGGCGGTCGTACCAGGCGAGCAGTTGTGCGGGGCGCTCGGCGGAGCCGCGATTCTCTGGTCGGCTCTTGCGCTTGGAAGGAAGGGCTGATGACACCATTGGCTTAATCTAGTACGTCAGGAGCCATCGTCGCCCGCTGGACCGCCGTCTCGTCTGCGGCATCCACGGCTTTCTTCGAGCCCAGGCGGCTCGGACGGGCGGCAGACCACGAGAAGCCTGCATCGATGGCAAAGCCCGGCCGCCTCACCGCAAAACCGCTGTCGCTCATGATGGGCGACGTGCTGACGGCCGCCTATGCCAAGCAGGGCTTTGCCGCGCGCGAGCTGGTGACGCGCTGGCCGGAGATCGCGGGGCGCGAGATCGCCGAGCACGCCCAGCCGCTGAAGATGCAATGGCCGCGGCCGGTCGAGGGCCAGCCGCAGGAGCCGGCGACGCTGATTTTGCGCGTCGAGGGGCCGATGGCGCTGGAGATCCAGCATTCGTCGGACGTGATCCTGGAGCGGGTCAACCGCTTCTTCGGCTGGCACGCGGTCGGCAAGCTGGCGCTGCGCCAGGGGCCGCTGTTGCGCCCCCCAGTGAAGCGCCGCCCGGTGCCGCCCGATCCGAAGACGGTCGCGAAGGTCGCGCAGACCCTGACCGCGATCGAGGACGACGCCCTGCGCGACGCGCTGGCCCGCCTGGGCGCCGCCATCAAGCGAAATTGACGCTGAGGCTTTGATCCCCATTTGCCGCCCGGCATTGCCTCCGGGTGGGTTTCAAGCTAGCGAAAAGCCGAGTTACGAGCGTTTCAGGCGCGAGATGCGCCCATTTCGGAGCAGAGCCTTGATCATCACCCGCCGCGCCTTCACCGCTGCCCTGTCGCTGACCGGCCTCGCCGCTCTGGCCGGCTTCTCCCCGCTGCGGCTGATCTCGGACGCGATGGCGCAGAGCGCCGCCGATGTCGCCAAGCCTCAATCGTTGCCCGACATGGCGATCGGACCGGCGGACGCTGCGGTGACCATCACCGAATACGCCTCCATGACCTGCCCGCACTGCGCGGCGTTCAACGCCACCGTGTTCCCGAAGCTGAAGGCCGAATACATCGATACCGGCAAGATCCGCTACATCTTCCGCGAGTTCCCGCTCGACATCAAAGCCGCCGCGGGCTCGATGCTGACGCGCTGCATCGCCAAGGACGACGCGCAGAAGTATTTCGCGGTCACCGACATGCTGTTCCGCTCGCAGAACGACTGGGTGGTGAAGAACACGACGGAGACGCTGACGCGGATCGGCAAGCAGGCCGGTCTCAGCCAGCAGCAGGTCGAGGCCTGCCTCAAGGACCAGGCGTTGCTCGACAAGATCGCCGCCGACCAGAAATATGCGAGCGACATTCTTAAAGTCGATTCGACGCCGACCTTTTTCATCAACGGCGAGAAGATCAAGGGCGAGGCTTCGATCGAGGAGTTTCAGAAGAAGATCAACCCGCTTCTGAAGAGCTGATTCGAATCACTGAGTCATCAAAGACACAGCGCGGCCCCTCAATGGGGCCGCTTCTGTTTCGTGGGCCGTTCGCCACGAGAAAGCCTTGGAAAAGCAGGCCCGGCGGGTTGCCCTGGGGACCAGCCCTCGCCATTGTCCCGCCCTCAGAATGAGGCGCCAGGGCGACTCAGTCCACATTGACATTGCCTTCCATGGTATTGTCGGGGCTGGGAGATTCGTCTCCCGCCAACAGAGAATCTGTGCATGAAACTCACGCGTCTTCGTCTTCACGGTTTCAAGACGTTCGTCGAACCGACTGACTTCGTGATCGAACCCGGCCTCACCGGCGTCGTCGGTCCGAACGGTTGCGGCAAGTCGAATCTGGTCGAGGCGCTGCGCTGGGCGATGGGCGAGACCTCGCACAAATCGCTGCGCGCCGCCGACATGGACGCTGTCATTTTCTCCGGCTCGAACACGCGGCCGTCGCGCAACCACGCCGAAGTGGTGATGACGATCGACAACAGCGATCGGACCGCGCCGGCCGCGGTGAACGACCGCGACATTCTCGAGATCTCGCGCCGCATCGAGCGCGAGGCCGGCTCGGTGTATCGCATCAACGGCCGCGACGTGCGCGCCCGCGACGTGCAGATCCTGTTCGCCGACGCCGCCACCGGCGCGCGTTCGCCGGCGCTGGTCCACCAGGGCAAGATCGGCGAGATCATTCAAGCGAAACCTGAGCAGCGCCGCCGCGTGCTGGAAGACGCCGCCGGCGTCGCCGGCCTGCATGCCCGCCGCCACGAGGCCGAGTTGCGGCTGAAGGCGGCGGAGACGAATTTGCTGCGCGTCGAGGACGTCATCGGCCAGCTCTCCGGCCAGATGGAAGGCCTGCGCAAGCAGGCGCGGCAGGCGATCCGCTACCGCGAGGTCGCCGCCAAGGTGCGCAAGGCCGAAGCGACGCTCTATCACCTGCGCTGGATGGGCGCGCATGCCGACCTCAACGACGCCGCGCATGTGCACGATGTCGCCGTGCGCGAGATGGCGGAGCGGACGCGCGAGCAGGCCGAATCGGCCCGCATCCAGGCGATCCGTTCGTCGCATCTGCCGGCGCTGCGCGAGGCCGAGGCCCGCGCCGCCGCGACGATGCAGCGGCTGAAGAATGCCCGCGATCTGCTCGACCGCGAGGAGGTGCGCGCCAAGGAGCGCGTTAGCGAGCTCGATCGCCGCCTGATGCAGCTCACCGCCGACGTCGCGCGCGAGCAGCAGCAGAACCAGGACGCGCAGGTCGCGCTGCAACGTCTTGAAACTGAAGACGCGGAGCTGAAGGAAGAGATCAAGGCGCGCGTCGAGATGCGCAGCGGCGTCGACGAGCGCGTCGCCGAGGCCGAGGCTCTTCTCGCTGAGACCGAGCGCCAGTTCACCGAGCTGACGACGCAGCTCGCCGACCTCACCGCGCGCCGCAACCAGCTCGAAGCCAACGTCCGCAGCCATCGCGAGCGTCTCGCCCGCCTCGACCAGGACATCGCCAATGTCCGCGCCGACGAGGAGCGGCTGGCGCAGGAGACCGCGCATCTCGGTGATCTCGACACGCTCGCCGCCTCGCTCGAAGCGGCTGAGGAATCCGAGGCGCAGGCCGAGGCCGCGGTGCAGACCAACGAGTCGGCGCAGGCCAATGCGCGGCAGAAGCTCGAAGCCTCACGCGCCCCGCTCGCCGAGGCCGAGAAGCGGGTGCAGCGGCTGGAGACCGAGGCGCGCACCATCTCCAAGATGGTCAACAGCGAGACCAAGAATCTGTGGCCGCCGATCATCGACGGCGTCAC
This sequence comes from Bradyrhizobium sp. SZCCHNR1017, assembly GCF_032381375.1. NCBI lineage: Bacteria > Pseudomonadati > Pseudomonadota > Alphaproteobacteria > Hyphomicrobiales > Nitrobacteraceae > Bradyrhizobium > Bradyrhizobium sp. SZCCHNR1017. Next base: position 230,597 of record NZ_JAUHIR010000008.1, read on the forward strand.
CGTCGCCAAGGGATATGAGAAGGCGCTCGGCGCCGTGCTCGGCGACGACCTCGATGCGCCGGTCGATGCCTCCGCGCCGATGCACTGGACCGTCGCCGGCGCCGAGGTCACCGACCCCGCGCTGCCCGACGGCGTCGAGCCGCTCGCCGCTTACGTTCAGGCGCCGCCGGAGCTGTCGCGCCGCCTGGCCCAGATCGGCGTGGTGTCGCGCGACCGCGGCGCTCAACTCGTTTCTCAACTCAGGACCGGCCAGCGGCTGGTGTCGCCGGAAGGCGACGTCTGGCGCTGGGACGGCTTCATCGCCGCCGCGCATGCGCCGACCGGCGCGGCCCGCCGTCTCGCCGAGCGCGCCCGCCTGATCGACATCGAGGCCGAGCTGGAGCAGGCGCGCATCGATGCCGCCAACAAGCGCCAGGCGCTGGAGAGCGCCGAGGCCGAGGTGAAGGCCGCGACCGCCGCCGAGAGCGCCGCGCGCGAAGCCTGGCGCGCCGCGCAGCGCGAGGTGAACTCGGCGCGCGAGCGCCACGCCAATGCCGAGCGCGAGATCAATCGCCATTCGGCGCGCAAATCGGCGCTGGTCGAGGCCTCGACCCGCCTCGCCCATGACCGCGCCGAGATCGCCGAGCTGCACCAGAATGCGCTGGAGGCGATCGAGGAGCTGCCGGCGACCACCGAAGCCGATGGCCGGCTGGCGGCCGTGCGCGCCGAGATCGAGGCCAAGCGCCGCGCCGCGGCCCAGGTGCGCGCCGAGGCCCAGGCGCTGGCCCGCGAGGCCGAGCTCGCCGACCGCCGCGTGCAGGCGATCATCAACGAGCGCAACGACTGGTTCAACCGCATCCGCGGCGCCGGCTCGCAGATCGCCACCATCGAGGCGCGCATCGCCGAGGTGAGGGACGAGCGCGCCGAGCTCGACAACGCGCCGGAGATCTTCGCCGAGAAGCGCAGCGCGCTGATCGACGAGCTCGCCATCGCCGAGGAGGAGCGCCAGGTCGCGGCCGACGCGCTGGCCGAGGCCGAGACTGCGATGGGCGACACCGACCGCGCTGCGAAAGCGTCGCTGGAAGCGCTGTCGAAGTCGCGCGAAGCGGCCGCCCGCGCCGAGGAGCGGCTGGAGAGCGCCAAGCGCCGCGTCGGCGACGTCGAGCGCGAGATCCACGACATGCTCGAATGCGAGCCGCAGGCGGTCGCGGCGATGGCCGAGATCGGTCCGGACACGCAACTGCCGCCGCTGCACGAGATCGAAGAGACCTTGGAGAAGCTGCGCCGCGACCGCGAGCGGCTCGGCGCCGTCAACCTGCGCGCCGAGGAAGAACTCACCGAGGTCGAGGGCTCGCATACCGCGCTGACCACCGAGCGCGACGACCTCGTCGAAGCCATCAAGCGGCTGCGCCAGGGCATCCAGAGCCTCAACAAGGAGGCGCGCGAGCGCCTGCAATCCTCGTTCGAGACCGTCAACGACCACTTCAAGCGGCTGTTCACCGAGCTGTTCGGCGGCGGCGAAGCGGCGCTGCACCTGATCGAGAGCGACGATCCGCTCGAGGCGGGCCTCGAGATCATCGCCAAGCCGCCGGGCAAGAAGCCACAGACGCTGTCGCTGTTGTCGGGCGGCGAGCAGGCGCTGACGGCGATGGCGCTGATCTTCGCGGTGTTCCTCACCAACCCTTCGCCGATCTGCGTGCTGGACGAGGTCGACGCACCGCTCGACGACCACAACGTCGAACGCTTCTGCAACCTGCTGCACGAGATGAAGGGCTCGACCGAGACCCGCTTCATCATCATCACCCACAACCCGATCACCATGGCGCGCATGAACCGGCTGTTCGGCGTCACCATGGCCGAGCGCGGCGTGTCGCAGCTCGTCTCGGTCGCGCTCGACGAGGCCGTGAAGATCCTCGACCAGCAGGTGGCGTGATCTTGCTCCGTCATTCCGGATCGCCGCCTGCGCGGCGCCCGGGCTGACGCGTGGAGAGGACCGATGATCTCTCCTGATCTGCCCGCCGCGCTGAAGGCGTCCCTCGAAGCCATGCTGCACGGGCAGTCGCGGCAGGATGCAGCGGCCCGGGCGGCCCGCATCTCGGCCGCCTACCGCAGCGGCGGCAATTCCGGAACGATCACGAGCGACGCCGACGCCATCGCCTACGCCACCGTGCGGATGCCGGCGACCTACGCGGCGGTTGCAGCCAGCCTCAATGCCGTGATGCAGGCGAGCCCGGACTTCGCCCCGGCCTCGCTGCTGGATGTCGGTGCCGGACCAGCGACCGCGAGCTTCGCTGCGGCGGAAGCGTTTCCGCTGCTGGCCTCGTTCAACGCCGTCGATTCCAATCCAGCGTTGCGCACGCTGGCGCTAGCGCTCGCTGACGACACGATGCGCCTCCGCGACCTCTCTTATGCGCTGGGACCGGCGCGAGCGCTGCTCGATCGTGCCGGAAGTGCCGATCTCGTCATCGCCAGCTACATGATCGGCGAGCTGACGGAGGCCGAACGCTCTGCGACCGTCGATGCGCTGTGGGCCCGGACCGGCGATACGCTGCTGATCGTCGAACCCGGCACGCCCGCCGGCTATCAGCGCATCATGGCGGCCCGTGACCGCCTGATCGCAGCCGGGGCTCATGTCGCGGCGCCCTGCCCGCACGCAGCGCCGTGTCCCCTCGTGGCACCGGACTGGTGCCACTTCGCCCAGCGGCTGGCGCGGTCGCGGGCACATCGCGAACTGAAAGGGGCTGACGTCCCGTTCGAGGACGAGAAGTTCAGCTTCGTTGCCCTCACCCGCAAGCCAGCAACGCATCGGCCCGCCGCGCGCGTGCTGGCGCCGCCGGCGGTCACCAAGGTCGGGGCAACCGCGAAGCTGTGCCAGGCGGATGGTGCCGCCAGGGTCGTCAGCGTTTCGCGGCGCGACAAGCCCGCCTTTGCCGCCGCGCGGCGCTGGGACTGGGGCGACGGCGTGGAGCCGCCAGGTTCGTAGATACCTCGGCCGACGGCCCATGGTTAACGATGGGTCGTATTCGTCTCTCATTTTCGCGATTTCGCGAAACCGGCGAGAAATCCGCGCTTGCTACGGTGAGCTGCAACGGGGCGCTGAAGGCGCTGCTCACTAGGGAACGCGTTTCGATGTTCAGGACGATGATGATCACCGCCGCGCTGCTGGCTTCGGCAGGAACGGCCCTGGCAAACGGCCACGGTGGTGGATCCTCGGCACCGCCCCCACCGAAGCAGGAGGGCCCGCCGGCCAAGGCCATCGTCGGCAAGAATGGCCCGGTCCTCGTCGACCCAAAAGGAATGACGCTCTACTATACCGAGCGGGACAACACCGGGAACAAGTCGACCTGCGACGGTGCCTGTGCCGAGAAGCGGCCGCCGCTGATCGCCCCCGACAACGCGACCGCCAGCGGCGACTTCACCGTCATCACCCGCAGCGACGGCAAGAAGATGTGGGCCTACCGCTACCGGCCGCTCTACACCTCGCAGCTCGACAGCGCCCCCGGCGATATCAAGGGCAACGACCCCACGCAGCAATGGCGGGTCGCCCGTCCCTATTGAGCCCTGCGCATCGTTGCCTCCGACGCCAATTCGGTCGCCTGGGCGCCCATCGAACGGACCGGCCAGGCTCAAGCGACTTGAACGGGCATCCCCCCTGATGCGACCAATGCACGCCGGTCCACCTGCGGACCGGCGGCGCCGTCGCGTGTCGGCCGCCTCGTCCTCCTGCCCTCTCCCTCGGAGCCCGTCATGTCCGGCTGGATCGTCCTCGGCATCATAGTCATTCTCGTGCTGTTCGCCCTTGGCGCCTACAACCGGCTGGTCGCCCTCAGCCAGCGGGTCGGCCAGGCCTTTGCCGACATCGACGTCCAGCTCAAGCTGCGCCACGACCTGATTCCGAATCTGGTCGAGACCGTGAAGGGCTACGCTGCGCATGAGCGCGGCACCCTCGACGAGGTCATCAAGGCTCGCAATGCGGCGATGTCGGCGCAGGGCCCGGCCCAGGTCTCGGCCGCCGAAGGCCAACTTTCCGGCGCACTCGGTCGCCTGATCGCGCTGTCCGAGGCCTATCCGGACCTCAAGGCCAACGCCAACTTCCAGCAGCTCGCCGGCGAGCTCTCCGACATCGAGAACAAGATCGCCGCCAGCCGCCGCTTCTTCAACAACGCGGTCCAAGAGTATAATACCGGCATCCAGCAGATGCCCGCCGCACTGTTCGCCGGGACCTTCGGCTTCACACGCAAGGAGTTCTTCGATCTCGGCGCCAGCCGGACCGAAGTCGAGGCCGCGCCGAGCGTCAAGTTCTGATCCCGCGCCCTCCGCGCTGAAGGGTCCGACGCCATGGCCGCCTACGGTCTCTACACCCACATCGCATCGAACAAGACCCGTTCGGTGCTGCTGCTCGGCGGCCTGTTCCTGCTGATCTACGTGCTGGTGTTCGCCGGCGCGCTGATCGCGGAGGTCATGATCAACGGCAATGGCAGCGTCGCCTATTACATGAACGCGGCCACCCGCGACCTGATCAGGGCGCTGCCCTGGGCCACGCTGGGCGCGGCGGCCTGGATCGTGATCGCCTATTTCTTCCACCAGAAGATGATCGACGCGGTCACCGGCGGGACCGCGGTGACGCGTCAGGAGCAGCCGCGGCTATACAATCTGCTCGAAAATCTCTGCATCTCGCGCGGCATCACCATGCCGCAGCTGAAGATCATGGACAGCCCGGCGCTGAACGCCTTCGCGACCGGCCTGAACCCGCGGCAATACGCGGTCACCGTCACGACCGGCCTGCTCGACGCGCTCGATGACCAGGAGATCGAGGCGGTGCTCGGCCACGAGCTGACCCATATCCGCAACGGCGACGTCCAGCTGATGGTCGTGGCCGTCATCATCGCCGGCGTGGTCGGCTTCTTCGGTGAACTGTTCTTCCGCCTGTTCACCAACATGAGCTGGGGCGGCGGCTGGGGTCGCTCGTCGTCGTCCTCCTCCTCGTCCGACTCCGACCGCAAGGGCTCCGGCGGCGGGGCCATCATCGTCGTGATCATCGCGGTGGTGCTGATCGTGGTGGCCTGGCTGCTGTCGCAGGTGGTCAAGCTGGCGCTGTCGCGCACCCGCGAATACCTTGCCGATGCCGGGTCGGTCGAGCTGACCAAGAATCCGGACGCCATGATCACCGCCCTGCGCAAGATCGAAGGGCGCGGCGAACTGCCCGGCGCCACCTCCGCCGTCATGGAATTGTGCGTCGACAATCCGCGCGAGGGCTTTGCCGACCTGTTCGCCACCCATCCCTCGGTCGATGCCCGGGTCCAGGCGCTGATCAGGTTCGCCGGCGGCCATGATCCGGGCCCGATGGCGCTGCCCACGGACGAGGCACAGCCGGACGACACCGGCGCCAACGCGACCGAAAGCGACGCTCCGCCACCGTTGCCGTCCGGTGGTCCCTGGGGCCAGGCCGATGGCCCGGCCCCGCCATCTGGCCAGGGTCAAGCCGCTCCCCAGGGACCGTGGACCACCCCCGCGACCGGTCCCTGGGGCCGGCACTAGTCGCCGCCTTCGCCGCGGAATTCAGCCGCCAATCCCGTGCGACGGGCAATTGTCCTGCCATTCGCTTGCAAGTGCTTCCTCGCCGGCTCGAACGCCCGGGCCGGAATGCCTCCGATTGCTCCAGCCTGTTGCGGCGAAGGCGCAAATTTCCCCGGTCCCGTGCTGCAATGAATTTGAATTCTCCAGCGTTTCTGCCATGTTCGCGCCCAAAGCAGAATGCAATGCGCCGGCCCCCTGGCCGGCCTCAGGGCTGAAGGACTTTCCATGGCGAAACCGGCAGTGGTTGTGGTGGGTGCGGACAAGGGCGGGGTCGGCAAGACCACGGTGTCGCGGACGTTGCTCGATTATTTCAGCGCCAACAACGTCCCCACCCGGGCGTTCGACACCGAGCATCCGCGCGGCACCTTGAAGCGTTTCCACCCGGAGATCACCGAGATCGTCGACATGAATTCGACGCCGGACCAGATGAAGATCTTCGACACGCTGAGCGCGGTGGCGCCGTCGGTGACCGTGATCGACGTCCGCGCCGGCCTGATGTCGCCGACGCTCGCCGCGCTCCGCGACATCGGATTCCTCGACGCCGCCCGCTCCGGCCAGATCACCTTCGCGGTGTTCCACATCCTGGGCTCGTCGATCGCCTCGCTCGACGAGATCGCCGAGACCGCGAGCTACATGATCGGTGCGAAATATTTCCTGGTGAAGAACTTCATCAACAACACCAGCTTCTTCGAGTGGGACCAGTCGACCTACAATTCCTACTTCCACCGCATCAAGGACGCGACCGAGCTGACCATCCCGAAGCTGAACGAAATGGCGTTCGAGCAGGTCGAGGTCGCCTCGGTGCCGTTCCTCAAATTCGTCGCCAACAAGGGTCCCCGCGACGAGGCCGCCAACTACTCCTTCGTGCTGCGCGGCTATGTCCGGCATTGGCTCGCCAACGTCTGGAGCGAGTACGACCGCATCAAGCTGACCGACATCGTCGGCTCGACCAAGGCGGCGGCGCCGCGGCCGGCCGGGGAAAAATAGCAGCTCCGTGAAGGATGGGACTTTATCGCAACCGCATTTGACCTGATATAGGTCGGATGCCCGCGACGCCTGTCTACATCGTCTGCTCGCCCCGGCCGCAATCCGGGAAGACGCTGCTTGCGCGGGTGCTGAGCGAGTTCCTACTGCTGAAGAACGGCCAGGTGCTCGCCTTCGACGTCACCTTGCGCGAGCCGTCGCTGCTCGACTTCCTGCCGCAGATCACGGAGACCGCGACCATCGAGGACACCTACGGCAAGATCCAGCTGATGGACCGGGTGATCCTCAACGACGGCATCCCCAAGGTGATCGACCTCGGCTACTACTCGTTCGACGAGTTCTTCAAGATGTCCGAACAGATCGGCTTTTTGAAGGAGGCCGCGCGGCGGAACGTGGTCCCGATCATTCTGTTCTGCGCCGAAGGCGACCGGGTCTCGATGCGCGCCTACGATGCCCTGCGGCGCCAGATCCCGAAGCCCCAGCTGATCGTGGTCGAAAACGACCACGTCCTTCGCGAGGAGCTCCCCGACCTCTACAGCCGCAGCAAGCATCTGCACATTGCCGCCCTGCCCGCGTTCCTCAGAACCTATATCGAACGTTTTTCGTTCTCCTTCACCGGCTACCTGCGCCAGGAGAAGGACCCCTCCACCGAGCTCTATCAATGGATCCGGCGCAACTACTATGCGCTGCGCGAGATCGAGAACGAGCTTCTGATGCAGCGGTCCTGACGCCGCCGCGCGCTTCTCAGTGCCCTTCGAAGGAGATCAGCGTGCGCACGGGCACGTCGAGCGCGCGCAGCTTGGCGGCGCCGCCGAGATCCGGCAGGTCGATGATGAAGCAGGCCGCCACCACGGTCGCGCCGATCTGGCGCAACAGCTTCACCGCGCCCTCGGCCGTGCCGCCGGTGGCGATGAGGTCGTCGACCAGGATCACGCGCTCGCCGGGCTGCACCGCGTCGACATGCATCTCCATCTCGTCGGTGCCGTATTCCAGCGCATAGGACATGCTGACCGTCTTGTGCGGCAGCTTGCCTTTCTTGCGGATCGGCACGAACCCGGCCGACACCTGATGCGCCACTGCGCCTCCGAGGATGAAGCCGCGGGCCTCGATGCCCGCGACCTTGTCGATCTTGGAGCCGGCCCAGGGATGCACCAATTCGTCGACCGCGCGGCGGAACGCGCGCGCGTCCGCCAGCAGGGTCGTGATGTCCCGGAACAGGATGCCCGGCTTCGGATAGTCCGGAATGGTGCGGACGGTGTTCTTGATGTCCAGATCGAACGTCATCGTGCTCTCATTGCCTCGTTTGGCCGTGACCGCGAGGAATTCATCATTGCGAGCGAAGCGAAGCAATCCAGGGCCGCGAAAACAACTCTGGATCGCTTCGTCGCTCACGCTCCTCGCGATGACGGCAACCACCTCTCACCCCGGCTGATTGAGCCGGAACGCATTCTCCACGATCCTCAAACCCACGGCATCGCCGAGCGACATCAGCGATTCCGGATGGAACTGCACGCCGCCGACCGGCAGCGTCTTGTGCTCGATCGCCATCGCCACGCCGTCCTCGGTTGCCGCCGTGACGGTCAGCACCTCCGGCATGCTGTCGCGCTCGACGAACAGCGAATGATAGCGGCCGATGACGATCTCGTTCGGCAGGCCCTGCATCAGGCGGCCGCCGCGCACCTGGACCCGCGAGGGCCTTCCATGCGCCGGCTGGGCAAGCTGGCCGAGCTGGCCGCCGAAATACTCGCCCATCGCCTGCACGCCGAGGCACACGCCGAAGATCGGCAGCTTCTTCGCGAGCGCAGCGTCGATCGTCGTCGAGATCTTGAAGTCCTCGGGGCGGCCTGGCCCCGGCGACAGCACGATCAGATCCCAGCTTCGTTCGGCGAGCATCTTCAGCGCGTGGACATAACGCACCACGGTGACGTTGGCGCCGACCTGGCGGAAATAGTCGGCCAGCATGTGAACGAAGCTGTCGTCGTGATCGATCAGCAGCACGTTCTTGCCGGAGCCGGTGGCATCCGGCGCGGTCGACGACAGCGGCTTCGGCGGATCGCCGCGCAGCGCCTGGAACAGCGCCGCCGCCTTGACCTGGCACTCACGATCCTCGGCCGCGGGATCGGAATCGAACAAACAGGTGGCGCCGACACGGACCTCGGCGAGCCCGTCCTTCATGCGGATGGTGCGGATCGTCAGGCCGGTGTTGATCGAGCCGTCGAAATTCACCGCGCCGATGGCGCCGGCATACCAGCGCCGCGGCGAGCGCTCATTGTCCTCGACGAACTGCATCGCCCACAGTTTTGGCGCGCCGGTCACGGTCACGGCCCAGGCGTGGGTCAGGAAGGCATCGAGCGCGTCGAAGCCCGGCCGCAGCATGCCCTCGACGTGATCCACCGTGTGGAACAGTTTCGAGTAGGTCTCGATCTGCCGGCGCGCCAGCACCTTGATGGTGCCGGGCACGCAGATGCGCGCCTTGTCGTTGCGGTCGACGTCGGTGCACATGTTGAGCTCGAACTCGTCCTTCTCCGAGTTCAGGAGCTGGCGGATCTGCTCGGCATCGCCGATGGCGTCGCGGCCGCGGGCGATGGTGCCGGAGATCGGACAGGTCTCGACGCGACGGCCGTCGGAGCGGACGAACATCTCGGGTGAGGCCGAGACCAGGAACTCGCCGTCGCCGAGATTCATCAGCGCGCCATAGGGCGACGGATTGATCCGGCAGAGCCGCTGGAACACTTCCGCCGGCGAGCGCTCGCACGGCTCGGCAAAGAGTTGGCCGGGCACCGCCTCGAACAGGTCGCCGCGGGCAAACGCGGCGCGGGCCTTCTCGACCGTCGCCTGGTACTCGCCGGGCGCGTGATCGGCAAACCCCTGGCGCGGCTCCTTGAGATAGATGCTGGCGTCGGTGTCGCGCGACAGGCCTTCCGTCGACTGTCCGTTCCAGGAAAAATCATAAGACAGCACGACGCCGCGGCCGGTGGCGCGGTCGTAGGCCAAGAGGCGATCCGGCACGTAGAGCACGATGTCGCGCTGGTCCTTCTCGCGCGGCCGCTTCTGCTGGAGGTCCTCGATCTGGAACACGAGGTCGTAGGCGAAGGCGCCGAACAGGCCGAGCAGCGGGTCGTCATTGGCCGAGAGCGCCGCGATCATCGCCCGCACCAGCGACATCACGCTGGCGCGCCGCGTGCGCTGGTCCTCCTCGACCGGGGCCGGGCCGCGGACGATGTGTCCGGCGAGCCGCGCCGGCGAAGCTTCGGTGATGACCACACAGGGCTCGCGCAGCGTGTCCTTCAGGAACGCGATCAGCACCTCGCCGCGGCGGTTCAGCGCCTGCAGGGTGAAGTCAGTGCCCTTGGTCTCCAGCACCAGCGGCGGATCGGCGAAGCCGAGGTCGAAACTCTCGTAGCGGCCGGGCACGGTCGTGCCCGAGGACAGCACCACGCCACGGCGGCGGTCGAGCAGGTTGATCAGGTCATCGAGCCGGCTGGCGCCACCGGAAAACTGCTCGACGGCGCGCGTGATCGCGAGCCCGCTGGAGGTGCGGTAGTCGCTGCGGGCCGGAAGGGCGAAAACGGTCCTGTTCATGGGGTCCTCTTGGGCGTCCTCTTACGGAATTTACCGAGGAAACGCCACACAGGACCAACCGGAAGCCGCCGCTGCGTGGCGGCCCCTCTGCGATCTCATGTCACACAAATCGCACCGGCCACCTTTTACAAGGTGCGCCACCAGAGACGGGCTGGGCGGACAAGGGTGCTCATGGGGCGGAACTGACCACGGCGGGCAGCCGGGGTCAAGGGCGGCGGGGCCACAAATGGGGGTGTGATGCCTCAGCCGATCAACAGAGGCGCCGCGGGCCGGCTGCCCGATACAGCGCCCTCGCCCCTTGTGGGTCCCCTTGTGGGAGAGGGCATGTGCGGCCCATCCGCTAACGCGGTTGGGTGAGGGGTCTCTCTCCGCAGCGGCGCTTGCAGAGGCATACCCCTCACCCAACCGAGCATGCCGCTCTGTCCTACATGCCCTCTCCCGTAAGGGGCGAGGGCGCAATAATACGCACCGGCGAGCCGAAGGCACTGGCGCCGACGAGAATGACAAAGGAATATGCAGCAGCATTCTCGCGACACATGATGCCCGAGTGATGATCATCAATTCCGCCCTCCAAGTCGAGGGCGCAGGAAAGGCCGGGCATCGGCTGATGCCCGTGGCCCGCCTGCAGCAAAAAAAGCAGGCGGCAGTCACCACAGGTCAGCCGGACGACCGGCCTTCCCTGCGCGATGGTCTGACGGCTTATACGCACTCTCCCCGGGGACCGGGCTGTCTTGCCCCCGTGACCGGCGGATCATCATCACCACCGGCGCGGCCTCAGCGTCGGGAGGCCAGGACCATGCGACTTCACCGTGCGCGCCCGCCGTTCGTCCGCACGACGTCTGCCATGCTGCGACGTGACACGCCCACCGCATCTCCACCCCGCGTGTCGTGACGATCGCGATACGCCCCTCGTGCCGGGGTGGGACGGAGATATCAGAGCACGAATTCCGAAAAATAGAAACAAGAATGTTTTTTGGCGAAGGACTGGACAGGGCAAATCAGCTTGAGGCGGCTGATGAATTTCGCGGGGCGGCGCATGATCGACCAGCCCGGCACGGAGATCATCGGCAGAGCGAATATCCGAATTGCTGGGCATGCAGTGCCCGGTCTATGCTGCATCGTCTCCCTTGCTGAAGGCATTCGTCCTTTGCGACGCCATCCCCTGGCCTTGCCCGCCATGCTCCTCTTTGCCGCGGCGACGGCGCCCGACGCTGTTGCGCAGGGCGAGCCGCCACTGGCCTGGTGCCTGGACCGCCGTTTCCCGGTCGACCAGCGGATCGAGAGCTGCACCTTCGCATTGCAGTCCGATCGATGGTCCGGACAAGATCAGATCCACGGCTATTTCAATCGTGGCAATGCGTACTATGAGAAACAGGAGTACGACCGCGCCATAGCCGATTTCACCGAAGCGATCAGGCTCGATCCCTCCTACCCGGCGGCCCGCAACAATCGTGGGTTCGCCTACGCAGGCAAAGGCGACTACGATCGGGCGATTGCAGATTATGACGAAGCGATCAAGCTCGATTCGAAGAAGCCGCTCTACTACTACAATCGCGGCTTGGCCTACTTCTCGAAAGAAAATTATGATCGGGCGCTCACGGACTTCAATCGAACGTTGGCGCTGGACCCCGAGCAAGCCAAGCCCTACGTTGATCGCGGCGCAATCCATGTTCTGAGGAACGACTTCGATCGCGGTCTCGCAGATATAGACGAGGCGATCCGACGCGACCCGACTGACGCCACCGCATACACCCTTCGCGCCGCCGTGCATAAACACAAGAAGCAGTTCGACCGCGCCATTGCCGACTACAGCGCTGCAATCAAATTCGGCCTGACGCCCGCGAAAGCCCTTAACGCCCATTTCAACCGAGGGATCGCGTATTTCGAAACAGGTGACATCGATCACGCCATCGCCGATTTCGACGAAACGATCAGGCGCGATCCGGGTCACGTTCTTGCCCATGTCAATCGTGGCATAGCATATGACGATAAGGGCGATCACGACCGTGCCATCATAGATTTCGGCGTGGCGATCAAGCTCGAGCCGCAACACGCGAAAGCATACATGAACCGCGGCGCGGCCTACGACAAGAAAGGCGATCATGACCGCGCCATCGCCGATTTTGACGAGGCTCTGAGGCTTAATGGCAAGCTTGCAGAGGCCTTCAACCGTCGCGGTATCGCCTACGACGACAAAGGGGATCACGACCGGGCCATCGTCGACTTCGATCAGGCCATCAGGCTCGATCCGAGCTATGCCGATGCCTACAACAATCGCGGCCTCGCCTACAAGGAGAAGGCAGACTACGATCGCGCGATCGCCGACTTCGACGCGGCCATCGCCCTGGCGCCGGATTTCTCCGAGGCCCAAGGCAACCGGGATGAGGTTCGCGAACTGAAGAAGAGCCGCGGGGCTGCAATGCCGGCCCCGGAACGTTAGACGGGTCCGCGGCTGATGCGGACGCGGCGCTGGGTCCGGCCAACCCGGCTATTCCTGACGCGTCATGCGCAGCCGCCCGCTAACCGCAACTCACTGCGATGCATATCGAACAGGTCGCCACGAGACTCGAGGCGACCTGCTGCTACGAGCGCACGGGCGCGCGCGAACAACTCGATATCGCCCGTCTGCAGCACAATCGTCCCGGTTTCGCAAAGCGCCTCCCCGATAATGCTCGCCGTCTTCTGCCAGTCGACCGTGGCAAATGACAGCAGCACCGAATCGAAGAACGAGATCGGCGCCGACAGCAATTCGCCGTCGCGAATGACGCGCAACGGCGCGTTCTCCGCTTTGAGGCGCGCCCAACGTTCTCGGCAGGCATCACGCCGACTCGGCGACAGAACGGTCCGCAGATCCCACAGTGCATTGTCGCGGATTGTCTCCGGCGACACTAAACCCAGGCTGACGGCCAGCCGTGGCGCCTTCGGCCCAGTCTCCCCTGCCCGCACGACTGTGTCGGTGAGATCGACGATCTCGATCGGCTCATCGCCGAGCCGCCACAGGAGTTCGAGGAAGCCGGCATATTCCTGGGTCGATCGCCGCGTGAACCAGGCGATCCGTCGGTTGTTGCTCGAGAGCGCCTCGTCCCAGAACGATGTTGCCTGGCCGCCCACCTCTTCCCAGCCTGACACTTGCAATTCCTGGTCCATCCAGGCGGTTCGCAGCTCCGGGTCGGGTGGATTGATCGGACCAAAGCTCAGGCTGTCGGCAAAGCCAATCACGCGGTCGCTGCGCCCAGCCTGCTGGAGCGCAGCGCGCAACGTGCCTGCAGCGGACATGTTGAAGACGACATGAAGGATCGCGTGGGGAATTGTTATCTCCCTTGCCAGACGTGCGTTCACGTGGGGCGAGTCACGATGACGCTTCCCTCGCGCCCCATCGCCGCGCGAGCTTGCTGAAGCGCACCGATGACTCGATCGAGCTCTTCGGCCGCCATGAAGACCTCGATGTCGCCGTCCGTCCTCAACGACAGCGCCAACCCGATGCTATCGCCGACGACGCGAACCAGCACGCATGCGTCGTCGCCGGACGACTTGTCGACGAACGTGATCGGCTCGGTGCTCATGCGGGATCCAGGATCATCTGATAGGCCATGCTAGCAGATATCGAAACGTCGTTGGATTCGACATGCCGCCAAACTGGCGGTGCGCTCCCCTCCCCCTTGCGGACAGGGGAGCTGGCGTTGGGGCGAGCGGCAACTCACAACTTGCGAAGCCGAGCGCTCGCGCGGCAGCGGCTCTACAGCAGCGCCAGCGCGGCTTGTTTGAGGTGGGCGGCGATGGCATCGCGGGCTTCGCGTGAGCCGACGCTGCGCGCCATCGTCACCCCTCCCGAGAGGATCGCCATCAGCGACCAGGCCTTTTGCAGCCGAGCTTCATCGGTGCTCCCCTGCAACCCCTTTGCGATCTGCTGCGCGACCCTTTCGAGCGCGGTGCCATAGGCGGCCTTCGTTTCCTCGCTGGCGCGCGTCACGTCCGGCGTCAGGCTCTGCAGTCCGCAGCTCGAGTCCAGGATGCAATGGAGACGTTCTCCGAGATAGAATGCGATGAACGCCTCGGCCCAGCGCGCTCCCATCTGCTGCTGAAGACTCGCAATGCCCGTCCTGAGATCGTCCAGCCCGGCCAACGCGGCGGCTTCGAACGCGGCGTCCTTCGACTTGAAGTGACCGTAGAACGCGCCGGACGTGACCCCGGCTTCCTTGGCGAGGCCGTCGACGCCGATGCCGCCATAGCCAAGCCGGCGAAAGCCGCGCCCCGCGGCCTCCAACAACTTCGTCTTTGCTTCCTGCTTATGCTCGGCGTGGTACCGCATCTGGCGCCTTCCATAGCGATCGTTATTTCATGCTTGACTGATAACGATCGTTATTCTATTGGTGGATCACGGTCGTTATATAATGACCGCCGTTCCCCGGGACAACCGCCCTAGGGCGAGCACAGGAGGAGTCATGCCGATCAGTCTCACACTCACCGAAGGCGTCATCGCTGCCGACCAGGCGCCGATCGCCGTTGCGCGGATCACGGAATCGTTCCTGAGACACCATGGTCTGGCGGGCAACAGGATCATGGGGGCGAACGTCACGGCCCATCTGAACATCCTGCCGAAGGGCCATACCTTCGCCGGCGGCACGCCGGTCGATGGCGCCTGGATCGAGACCAAGACGCCGTCATTCGCGCTCGCCAGTCACGAGGTCCAGACGGCGTTCTTCGGCGAAGCCACCGACATTCTGCATGACCTCTCCGGCGGGGCGCTTGCCAGGGACCGGATCTGGTCCAACGGCGTCCACGCCGTCGACGGCACCTGGAATCTCGACGGCAGGCCGATGACCAACGACGCGCTCGTGGGGGCCATCACCGCAGGCTGACCACGGTCATCACGGCCGCTACCGCATTGGGCGGCGGCGGCCGTGATGAATGCCGACCGCTCACGTCCCCGGCTTCACCAGCCCCAGCTCGGCGAACTTCATCTCCGTCGCCACCACCGCGTTCTCATACACCTCGCCGCGCTCGACGAAGTAGTTGAAGTAGCCGGCCGGCGTCTCCGGCTGGATCTCGACCAGCTCCACGGTCTTGTATTTCGGATCGGTGATCACGCCGCTCGCGATCAGGTCGTTGATGCGCTTGAGCGCGTCGACCTCGGCCTTGTAGCCGACCGAGAACCACATCTCCGTGGTCCAGTCCTGCACCTCGAACCAGTTGGCCGGCGCCTGGCCCTGCCACCCCTCGGCGAGCGGGCGGACGGCAAAGACGCGGTCGAAACCGTGCAGCTCGGAGATGATGCTGGCGCGGTGATAAGCGCCGTCCATCTGTCCCTGGGGCAGCTTGGTGAAGCCGTAGAGCGACAGCCACAGCGCGGCCTTGACCGCCTCCGGCGTGATCGGGCGGATGGCGCGCTCGGCCAGCACCTCGGAGGCGTAGCGCAGGTCGCGCTTGGCCGCCGATTGCCGCGCCTTGACGGCATGGGCGTTGGGAACCGACTTCTCCGCCGGCAGCAGCGCCCGCGCCGCCTCGTTGCCGTAGAGATAGCCGGTGCCGGTCTCGGGATCATAGGTGTTGAACACGACGCCGACCGACGTGGCGTTGAGCGTCTCCGCCGCGTGCGCGAAGTCGGCCTCGCTCCGCACCGGGACATATTGCTGCGCCGGCCACAGCCGGTCGGCGAGGGCGTTGAACGGGCCGTCACGCCAATCCGGCCAGGAGACGAAGCGCGCCAGCGCCTCGGCATAGGCGGGACGAAACACCCCGGGATAGCCGAACATCACCGTGCGCAACTGCGACGCCGGATCCCGGTGGCGGTCGGAGGACATCAGCTCGTTGCGCAGATCGAGACCCTGAAGCCACGCCGACAGCACCAGGATCTGGCCGGACGTCGCGGTGACGAGATCCGGCGTCACGCCCCAGGCGCGGGCAGTGTCGAGGAAGCCGGCGCCATGGGCGTTCAAGCCGCCCAGCCCGGCCAGCGCAAAGGCCACTCGCACGGCTTTCTCCATCAGCAGAGGGACCGGAGAACGCTACCTCAGATTGTTTCGGCGACGCAACCGACGGCGAGACGCAGCGAATTCGAACATCGAACGAAGCGACGCGCTTCGAACATGATCAATGCTCAGATCTCCGCGGGATCCCGGTGATTCGCCGAAACGTGACGGCGCCAAGCGACGAAAAGCTGCAGCCGGCGGCTGTGTGGTGCCTCACAACCTCATGTTGCGCGCGTGCACGCCGCCTCAGGTATCGACCCATGATTGTCGCAACCCAAAAAAGTTACATAACTTGGCTGTGCGCGAGGGCAACACTGTTGTCAATCTGCAATAGTATGGCAATGATTGGTTAACCATATTGAATTACCTTGGTTAACATGGCCCGCGGCAAACAGCCTTCAGTGTCGCATGCGCTCCCGAAGCAGCCGACGCTGCTCGATTGCTTCCTCGAAGCGCAGGCAAAGCGGACGAAGCGTCGACGGCGCTCCGCCGACGCAGTGACCAGCGCCGACCCCTTGGCTCCTTCAGACGACGCTCCGAGTCTTGGTGAGGCCGAAGCGCCCTCGGCCGAAACCAAGGCCGCCCGCGCGGTTTGAGTCCGCACGGCGCGGTTTGGAACCGACGCGCCGGCCCTCAGCTCAGCCGAGGTGCTTGTGGAAAAACGCCGTGGCGCGGCCCCAGGCGAGCTCGGCGGCCCTGCGATCGTGCACGGTCATGCGCTGCTCGTTCACGAAGGCATGCTCGGCATCGTAGCGATAGAGCTCGAGCGACTTGCCGGCGGCCTTCATCGCCTTCTCGAAGCCGTCCACCAGCGCCGGCGTGCACCAATCATCCTTGTTGGCAAAGTGGGCCTGCAGCGGGATCTTGACGTCGGCCGGCTTCGCCGCCTGCTCCGGCGGAATGCCGTAGAACACGACGCCGGCGGCGAGCTCGTCGATCTTGGTCGCGCCGATGATCGTCACCGCGCCGCCGAGGCAGAAGCCGGTGAGGCCGACCTTGGCGCCGTTGCGCGCCAGATATTGCGCGGCCCCGCGCACGGTCTGCGTGGTCGCGTCCATGAAGTCGAGCGAGTTCATCTCCCGGCCCGCCGCATCCGTATCGTGATAGGGCACCACCGTGCCCTTGTAGAGATCGGGCGCCAGCGCGTTGAAGCCGGCGAGCGCGAAACGATCGCACATCCCCTTGATCTGGTCCTGAAGGCCCCACCATTCCTGGATGACGACGACGCCCGGCGCATCGGCCTGCGCGGCCTTGGCGAGATAGCCCTTGGCCTCCTGGCCATCGGGGCGCTTGAAGCTGATCAGTGTGCCCATGTGTTCCTCCGCAGGTTTTGTTGGAAGCTGAGGAGCGGGGTTTACCGCAAATGCGCGTCCGGCGCGACGGGAGGCGATCGGGTTCGCTGCAACGTGAGAGGATTCGTAGCCCGGATGAGCGCAGCGACATCCGGGGTCCTCGCCGGCACTGTTGCGATCCAGGATGTCGCTGCGCTCATCCGGGCTACGGGCGCTAGACCGGCATCGCGCGCGGCGCGAACAGGATCACTGCCATGCCGGCGAGGCAGATCAGGGCGCCGGCGGCGTCCCACGGATCGGGGCGATGGCCCTCGACCAGCCAGCCCCATAGCAGCGCCGCGGTGATATAGATGCCGCCATAGGCGGCGTAGGCGCGGCCGGCGAGCGGGCTGTCGGCCACGGTGAGAAGCGTCGCGAAGCCGGCGAGCGCGGCCATGCCGGGCAACAGCCATAGCGGCGACTGCCCGAGCCGCAGCCAAGCCCAGAACGCGAAGCAGCCGCCGATCTCCAGCACGGCGGCGCCGGCGAAGGCGAGAAGTGACGGCATGGGCGAACTCCGTTTTCCCGGCTGCGCCGCGGACAAGGCCTCCCTGGCCCGAGCCCAACTAACACAGGGACAACAAAAAAGCCCCCGGAGGGGCTTTTCGTTTTCATCAGACGTTTCCGATCACCGCTCAATGCGCGGCGGCCCAGACCCGCTTCTTGGTGAAGTACATCAGGCCGGCGAAGATGATCAGGAAGATGAACACCTGATAGCCGAGGCGCTTGCGCGCTTCCATGTGCGGCTCGGCGGTCCACATCAGGAAGGTCGCGACGTCGTGGGCATACTGCTTCACGGTGGCCGGCGAGCCGTCGTCGAACGTCACCTGGCCGTCGGACAGCGGCGGCGGCATCTTGATCGCATGCCCGGGGAAGTACTTGTTGTAGTACGAGCCGTCCGGAATGGTGACGCCGTGCGGCGGAGTTTCTTCATAGCCCTGCAGCAGCGCGTTGATGTAGTTCGGGCCCTGCTCCTGGAACTGGGTGAAGAAGTCGATCAGGAACCAGGGGAAGCCGCGCTTGTAGGAGCGCGCCTTGGCCATCAGCGACAGGTCCGGCGGGGCCGCACCGCCATTGGCGGCCCGTGCGGCCTGCTCGTTCGGGAACGGCGACGGGAAGTAGTCGGCCGGCCGGCCCGGACGCTCGAACATCTCGCCGGCGTCGTTGGGACCGTCCTTGATCTTGTACTCGGCCGCGAAGGCGGCCGCCTGCGCCGGCGAGTAGCCCGGGCCGCCGGGCTCGGCGAGATTGCGGAACGCCACATATTGCAGCGAATGGCAGTTCGAGCAGACTTCCTTGTAGACCTTGAGGCCGCGCTGCACGGCGCCGCGATCGAAGGTGCCGAACGGACCGGCAAACGACCACTTCGCCGACGGCGGGTTCTCCTGGCCTTCGCTGGCACGGGCGTCGCCCATGCTGCCGGCGAGCAGCGACACCGCGGCGACCAGCGCGATCACGGTCGAGACCATCGGTGCCGCCTTGCGGCCGGACCTGGCCAGCACGTCGTCAGCGATCGAGTTCGGCAGCGGGCGCGGCCGCTCGATGCGCGCGAGCAGCGGCAGCACGATCAGGAAGTAGGCGAAGTACAGCACCGTCAGGATGCGGCCGAGCACGACATAGACACCCTCCGGCGGCTGCGCGCCGAGATAGCCGAGGCCGATGCAGACGACGACGAAGATCCAGAAGAACTGCTTGCCGAGCGGGCGGTACTTGTTGGAGCGGGTCTTGGCCGAGTCGAGCCAGGGCAGGAACACCAGCACGATGATGGCCGCGAACATCGCGATCACGCCGGCGAGCTTGTTCGGGATCGAGCGCAGGATCGCGTAGAATGGCAGGTAGTACCATTCGGGCACGATGTGCGCCGGCGTCACCGCCGGGTTGGCCGGGATGTAGTTGTCGGCCTCGCCGAGATAGTTCGGCATGTAGAAGATGAACCAGGAATAGAAGATCAGGAAGCAGGCGACGCCGAAGAAGTCCTTGATCGTCGCGTACGGTGTGAACGGCACCATGTCCTTCTCGGTCTTCGGCTCGACGCCGGCCGGGTTGTTCTGGCCAGTGACGTGCAGCGCCCAGACGTGCAGCACGACCACGCCGGCGATCAGGAACGGCAGCAAATAATGGAGCGCGAAGAAGCGGTTCAGCGTGGGATTACCGACGGAGTAGCCGCCCCACAGCAGGGTCACGATGCTCTCGCCGAAATACGGCACGGCCGAGAACAAATTGGTGATGACGGTCGCGCCCCAGAAGCTCATCTGGCCCCACGGCAGCACGTAGCCCATGAAGCCCGTCGCCATCATCAGGAGGTAGATGATGACGCCGAGGATCCAGAGCACCTCGCGCGGCGCCTTGTATGACCCGTAATACAGGCCGCGGAACATGTGGATGTAGACGGCGAGGAAGAACATCGACGCGCCGCAGGCATGCATGTTGCGCAGCAGCCAGCCGTAGTTCACGTCGCGGACGATCAGTTCGACCGACTTGAAGGCGAGGTCGGCATGCGGCGTGTAGTGCATCGCCAGGACGACGCCGGTCACGATCTGGATGCCGAGCATCATCGAGAGGATGGCGCCGAACGTCCACCAATAGTTCAGGTTCCGCGGCGTCGGATAGGCAATGAAGGACGAGTGGACCAGGCCGATGATCGGAAGTCGTTGCTCGAGCCACTTCAAGGCGGGGTGGCTCGGCTGGTAGTCAGAAGGTCCACTCATGATGCGTTCCTGAAGAAATTATCTTGCACGATCGAGCGTGAGCTCAAGACGAACGTCTGCTCAGCCGATCTGGATCTTGGTGTCGGAAACGAACTGATAGGGCGGGACGGGAAGATTGAGCGGCGCCGGCCCCTGGCGGACGCGACCGGAGGCGTCGTACTGCGAGCCGTGGCACGGGCAGAAGAAGCCGTCGTAATTGCCTTCATGGGCGATCGGGATGCAGCCGAGATGGGTGCAGATGCCGATCACGACCAGCCACTGCTCGTGGCCGTCCTTGGTGCGGGACTGGTCGGTCGCCGGATCCGGCAGGCTCGACACCGGCACCGCGCGGACCTCCTCGACCTGCTTCTTGGTGCGGTGGGAGATGTAGATCGGCTTGCCGCGCCAGAACACCTTGATGTCCTGTCCTTCGGCGACGGGCGCGAGATCGACCTCGATCGGCGCGCCGGCCGCGATGGTCGAGGCATCGGGATTCATCTGGGAGATGAAGGGCCACAGGGCGGCCACAGCACCGACAGCCGCGGTAGCGCCCGTGGCGACGAAAAGAAAATCCCGGCGTGTCGGATGATCCGCAGTAGACGCTGTCACGATTCCAACCCTTTCTTCGTTGCAGCCGGTGGAACCGCCCCGCTCGACGTCTTACGATCTCGACCTTGGAGATCACGTGACCGGGAGATCCTGCCGGCGCCCGCGTCCCCCGCGGCGGCAGAAAACGGCTCGCTCCACCGCCCCTGGGGAACAAGCCGTCCAGAATCGTTCTATTGGCACCCTTGCGATACGAGCGCAAGCCCGCTATCGGCCCTGCAGCACGCCATGCACCAATTCCCGCTTCGGAAGCGGACTTTCCGCCTCAGTCCTAAGACCAATTCGCATGCAGATCGCGCTCTATCAGCCCGACATTCCGCAGAACACCGGAACGATTCTGCGCCTGTGCGCCTGCCTCGGGCTCGCGGCCCACATCATCGAACCGGCGGGCTTTCCCGTGTCCGACCGGCAGTTCCGCCGCGCCGGCATGGACTATCTGGACCAACTGAATTGGCGGCGGCACGATTCCTGGAGCGCGTTCGAGTCCTGGCGGTCCGCAGAGGGCCATCGCCTGCTGCTGCTGACGACCAGGGCCGCGACCTGCTATCTCGACTTCAGCTATGGCGCGGACGACATCCTGCTGCTCGGGCGCGAGAGCGCCGGCGTGCCGGACGGCGTGGCGGCGGTCGCCGATGCGCGGCTGCGGATTCCGCTGCAGCCGGGGCTGCGCTCGCTGAACGTGGCGATGGCCGCGGCGATGGCCGCCGGCGAGGCGCTGCGCCAGACCGGACAATTCGTCCAATTGCAGTCCGCACAAGGAGCCGGAGGGTGAGCTACGCGGTGAAGGAAATCTTCATGACCCTGCAGGGCGAAGGCGCCCAGGCGGGGCGCGCTGCCGTGTTCTGCCGCTTCGCCGGCTGCAACCTGTGGAGCGGCCGCGAGGCCGATCGCGCAACCGCGACGTGCCGGTTCTGTGACACCGATTTCGTCGGCACCGACGGCACGCTGGGCGGCCGTTATGAGACCGCCGCAGCGCTGGCCGAGGCCATCGGCGGGCAATGGACAGGCGGGGCCGCCGACCGCTATACGATCCTCACCGGCGGGGAGCCGCTGCTGCAGGTCGATGCCGACCTGATCGAGGCGCTCCACGCCCGCGGCTTCGCGGTCGGGGTCGAAACCAACGGCACGCTCATTCCGCCCGACGGGATCGACTGGATCTGCGTCAGCCCGAAGGCCGGCGCCAAGCTGAAGCTGCGGCAGGGCCACGAGCTGAAGCTGGTCTACCCGCAACACGGGGCCGAGCCGGAGACGTTCGCGGGGCTCGCCTTCGAGCGCTTCTCGCTGCAGCCGATGGACGGGCCCGAAGCGGCCGCGAACACGGCGCGCGCCATTGATTACTGCCAGCATCATCCGCAATGGCGGCTCAGTCTGCAGACGCACAAGATGATCGGCATCAGGTAGGGATTGTGACTGACACGATGTGGGAATTGACCAAGTCGTTCACCTTCGAGGCCGCGCATACGCTGCCGATCACGACGCTCGGCGAAGCCAGCCAGGAGATCCACGGCCACTCCTTCCGCGCCGAGGTGACGGTGCGCGGCGATACGACCCATCCCGAGACCGGCATGGTGGTCGATTTCGGCGTGCTGACGCAGCGGCTGAGCGAGATCCAGGCCATGCTCGACCACAAGTTCTTGAACAAGATCGAGGCGATCGGGCTGCCGACGCTCGAGAACCTGTCGCGCTTCATTTATGAGCGCGTCCGCTCGATCGGCCATGTCACCAAGGTCAGCGTCCACCGCGACAGCTGCCGCGAGACCTGTACCTATTTCGGTCCGCAGGCCTGATCGATTGTGGTAGGACCGAACCGTAGCGACAACAGCGCTGTCACCTCCGGCTGTCATGGACGCTTGACGGCGGGGTGAGCGCCAATGTGCCAGGGGAACGTCCATGACCACCGCCGCCATCGAGGATCGCAAGGCCCGCGCCCGCGCCTGGTTCGAGAGCCTGCGCGACCAGATCTGCGCGGCGTTCGAGCGGCTCGAGGACGAGGCGCCGGCTGACCTTTATCCGCGCACACCGAGCCGGTTCGTCCGAACGCCGTGGGAGCGCACCGACCATGCCGGCGGCCCGGGCGGCGGCGGCGTCATGAGCATGATGCACGGCCGGCTGTTCGAGAAGGTCGGCGTGCACTGCTCGACCGTGCATGGCGAGTTCGCCCCGGAATTCCGCAGCCAGATTCCCGGCGCCTCCGAAGACCCGCGGTTCTGGGCCTCGGGCATCTCGCTGATCGCGCATCTGTGGTCGCCGCACGTGCCGGCGGTGCACATGAACACGCGCTTCGTCGTCACGACGAAAGCCTGGTTCGGCGGCGGCGCCGACCTGACGCCGGTGCTGGACCGCCGCCGCACCCAGGAGGACGCGGATACGCTGGCCTTCCACGCCGCGATGAAGGGCGCCTGCGACGCGCATGCCGCGGTGGCCTCGTACGACAAGTACAAGCGCTGGTGCGACGAGTACTTCTATCTGCCGCACCGCAAGGAGCCGCGCGGCATCGGCGGCATCTTCTACGACCATCACGATTCCGGCGACTGGGAGGCCGACCTCGCCTTCACCCAGGATGTTGGCCGCGCCTTCCTGAAGGTCTATCCCGAGCTTGTCCGGAGCAATTTCAGCAGCCCCTGGACCGCCGCCGACCGCGAGGAGCAGCTCATCCGCCGCGGCCGCTACGTCGAATTCAACCTGCTCTACGACCGCGGCACCACATTTGGGCTTAAAACCGGCGGCAATGTCGACAGCATTCTGTCCTCGATGCCGCCCGAGGTGAAATGGCCCTGAAACTCGATTTGTTGAACCGCGTAGATTGATCATGACCGCCGCCCTGCCCCGCGCCATGCTGATCGACATGGACGACACCATCCTGTCGGCCTATGGCCGTCCCGAGATCGCCTGGAATATCGTCGCCACCGAGTTTGCCGACGAACTCGCGCCGCATACGCCGCAGGCGGTGGCCGCCGCGATCCTGGCCTCGGCACGCAGCTTCTGGTCGGTCGCCGGCGCCGAATGGCGGATGAAGCTGATCCAGGCGCGGCAGGAGGTGGTCAAGGGCGGCTTCGCGGCGTTGACCGCCGCAGGCCCGGCGCTGCCGATCGAGCTTGCGATCCGCATCGCCGACCGCTTCACCGCCTATCGCGACGAGCAGATGTTCATCTTTCCCGGCGCGCACGAGGCGATCGACGCATTCAAGGCGCGCGGCGTCAGGCTGGCGCTCGTCACCAACGGCGAGGCCGGCCAGCAGCGCGCCAAGATCGAGCGCTTCGCGCTGGCGCACCGCTTCGACCACATCCAGATCGAGGGCGAGCACGGCTTCGGCAAGCCCGAGGAGCGCGCCTATTGGCACGCGATGGAGCGGCTCGGCGTCGGCCCGGAAGACACCTGGATGATCGGCGACAATCTCGAATGGGAGATCGTCGCGCCGCAGCGGCTCGGCATCTATTCGATCTGGATCGACGTCCATGGCGACGGCCTGCCGGAAGGCACCGACGTCAAGCCCGACCGCATCATCCGCTCGCTGACCGAGCTGGTGCCGGCGGGCTAGACCCGCGCGGCGCCGGCGTCACTTCGCGCGCCGCGGACCTCCGGCGACTGCGCGCTTGTGCGCCTCCATCAGCATCGCCACGAAGGCCGTCACCTTCGGCGGGCGAAAGCGCGCCGCTGGGAACACGGCGTGGATGCCTCCGGACGGCAGTGTCCAGGACGGCAGGATGGCCACGAGGCGGCCGGCCGCGAGATCGTCCCTGATCAGGAAATCGGGCAGCACCGCCAGGCCGCCGCCGGCCAGCGTCGCGGCGAGCACCGCCGGCGTGGTGTTGATGGTAAGCGTCTGGCTCATCTCGACGCTCTCGCGCTCGACGTCGCCTTTCATGAACTGCCAGGTGAGCGGCTCCCTCAGCGCGGCATTCGCAATGAACGGCAACGCGGCGAGGTCGCGCGGATGCGCGACGCGCCTGACCACGTTCGGCGCGGCCACCAGCTGCTGCCGGAAGCTGCCGACCCGGCGGGTCTGCAGGGTGGAATCGTCGAGCCATCCCACGCGGATCGAGAGATCGATCTGGCTGGCGACGAGGTCGATCTTGCTGTCGGCGAGGATCAGCTCGACCCGGCAGGCCGGATAGGTCCGCGAGAACTCGGTTGCGATCGCGGCGAGCGTGCAGGTGCCGTAGTCGGTCGGCGCGGCGATGCGCAACAGTCCCATCGGCTCGGCGTTGCTCTGCGCCAGCTCGGCCAATGCGCTCTCGGCCTCACGCAGGATGGCAGCACAGCGGGCATGCAGCAGGCGACCGGCTTCCGTCGGCTCGACCCTGCGCGTGGTCCGCACCAGCAGGTCGGTCCTGAGCTCGCGCTCGAGCTGGGCGACCTGCTGGCTGACCACGGCTTTGGTGATCCCGAGCCGATCGGCCGCGCGGGTAAAGGACGCTGCGTCCACCACGGCCGCGAAATAGACGAGGCGGTTGAGATTGATCGCCTCCATGCCGGCGGCTCCTTCTATTGTCCATTAACAGCATACAGTCTGTCTCATTATGCTGTATTTATGGACAAACGAGAACCCGCTATCTCGGCGCCATGCCGCTCCAAGACAGGGTTCCGGAAATGCGACTGACCTATCTGTTCGACCCGCTCTGCGGATGGTGCTACGGCGCCGGCCCGGCGGTCGAGACGCTCGCCGCCCACGACGCCATCACGCTCGAGCTGCTGCCCACTGGCCTGTTCGCCGGCCGTGGCGCCGGCAGGATGGATGCGCAATTCTCCGAATATGCCTGGAGCAACGACCAGCGCATCGCCAAGCAGACCGGCCAGCGTTTCACCGACGCGTACCGCACCCGCATTCTCGGCGCGGGCGGCGCCTTCGATTCGACAGCCGCATCGCTCGGCCTGACGGCGGTCCACGTCACCGACCCCGGCCGTGAGCTCACGGTCCTCAAGGAGCTGCAGCTTGCGCGCTACGTACACGGGCAGGACATCGTGAGCGTCGCGGGCGTCGGCGAAGTCCTTCGAGCGCTGGGCCTTGCGAGCGCCGCCGAGCGGATGCTGGCCCGGGATCACGCGCTGGTCGAGGCCTATGGCCGCCGGCTCCAGACCGCGCATAGCTTGATGCGACGCTACGGCTTGTCCGGTGTCCCGGCCCTGCTGGCGGGTGACGGCGAGCGGCAGAGGCCGCTGCCGGGCAACGCCTTGTACGAACCGCTCGACGGCCTGCTCGCACAACTCGGAGCAGCCTGAGCCGCTCCGTACTCGATGCCTGGCACAATCCACCCAGCCGTCGCACACGGCCGGAGCGCCGCCTGCTGCCCGGCCTCATCGTTTTATCACTCCAAGGAAGAGACTGACATGCCGACACGGAGACAGATCATGACGACAGCGATTGCAGGGACCGCCGCAGCCATTCTCGGTGCATCGGACAGCGGCCGTGCCGCTGGCAGCAAGCTGGTCTGGACACACTTTCCCGCCGGTCCGAACGGCTTCTTCCGCGCGCCCGTGCTGCTGAGGGGCCCCACCGAAGCACTGCTGATCGACGGCGGCTTCAACTATCCGGACGGCCGCGCGGTGGCGGCCGCAATCAAGGCGAGCGGCAAGACGCTGACGGCCATCTACATCAGCCAGTCGGACCCGGACTACTACTTCAGCCTCAAGCCGATCCGCGAGGCCTTTCCCGGCGTGAAGGTGATCGCCGCCACGGCGACCATCGAGGCGATCAAGGGCAATGTCGAGAAGAAGCTCGCCGTCTGGGGCCCGCAGCTGAAGGAGAACGGCCCGCAGACGATGGCCGACATCGTTCTGCCCGAACCGTTCGATGGCCCGTCGCTGTCGGTCGATGGCGAGACGATCGAGATCGTCGCCGCCGAGGGGCTGGCCAATCGGCGCTATCTCTGGGTGCCCTCGCTCGCAGCCGTATTCGGCGGCGTCATGATCTTCTCGGGTGTCCATGTCTGGACGGCCGACACCCAGAGCAAGGAGCAGCGCGCAGCCTGGATCGCGACCCTCGACAAGATCGCTGCACGCGCTCCGACGGTGGTGGTCGCCGGCCATGCCGTGGCGGACGCCGCCACCGACCTGTCGGGTGTTCGGCACACCAAGTCCTATCTCATCGCGTTCGAGGAGGAGCTCGCCAAGGCCAAGGACGCCGCAGCCCTGAAGGCCGCAATGGAGGCGAAGTTCCCCGGCCTCGGCATGGGCGTGGCCCTCGACATCGGCGCCAAGGTGGCGAAGGGCGAGATGAAGTGGGGCTGATGCAGGCCGCGGCCACATCAGGCTGACATGACAGAAGCGCCGGCCCGTCAGGACCGGCGCTTCGGCCTTTCGTGGATGGCCGCGTCGTGCCTCAGGCCGGGCGCTCGGCGACGTTGGGACGCCATTTGATCAGGCGGCTCTCGACGAGGTCGAGCAGCGCGTCGATGCGCGCGGAGGAGCTGCGCGCCCGCGTCGAGGCGCTCAACATCAGCTATGGCGTGGGCATGCTGCCGCGGGTGACGATCTCGGTCGGCGTCGCCGCCTATCCCGAGGCCGGCCTCGATCTGACGGAGATCCTGCGCGTCGCCGACGGCGCGCTGTACCGTGCCAAGCACAAGGGCCGCAACCGTGTCGAGCTCGCCTCCGGCGGCATGGTGCCGCCGCTCGACGAGGTGACGAACCGGGCCGTCGCCGCGCTCGATGCCATCGTGGCACGCGCCGAGACCGGCACCATCACGCCATCCGATCGGGACACGGACCAGCAGGTGGCTTGACGCCGAAAGGCTACGCCGCCGGCAGCAGATGCCGCACCGCCGATGCGATCATCACGCCGCCGCCGGTGATGACGGCGGCGTCGAGGATGGCGGCGTGGATGTGCACCGGCATGCGGGCGACGAAGGCCTTGGCGAGGAACGCGCCGGGCACCGCGACCGCGCCGATCAGGAGCGCGAACGCCAGCACCTGCACGGTGACCACGCCGGCCAAACCAAACACCGAGATCTTGATGACACCCGTGGCCACCGAGATCATCGCGTCGGTGGCGATGACCGCGGCGCCTTCGAGGCCGGCGGCCATCAGCAGCGACAGCAGGATCACGCCGGAGCCGGAGGTGCCGCCGACCAGCACGCCATAGCCGACCGCTCCGGCAGCAAGCCCGCCATTGCCGATCCTGACCTCGCGCTTGCGCAGGATCCGCCGCAGCGGAACGCTCATGATGAGCATCGTGCCGATCACGAACGCCGCGCCGGCATTGGTCAGTCGCGTGTAGCCGTAGGCGCCGAGCGCCGTCGTGAGCGCGGCTGCCGCGATGACGATTCCGGCGCGCGTACGGTCGGCATGGCTGATATAGGCGACGACACGGCTGAGATTGGTGAGGATCGCCGAGATCGCGATGATCGGCACGACCGGCTCGGCCCCGACCATCGGCACCAGCACGAGCGGCATGAGAGCGCCGGTGCCGTAGCCGGCAAGACCACCGATGATGGAAGCGAATAGAGCGACGGAAGCGACGAGCAGGAGTCGCAGCAGCGAGATGTCGGCAAAACCTGCCAGAAAATTCATGAACGTCCGTCGCGGTTGACGCGCGCCGCCGCCTGATCGGCGATCGCGTTCAGCGATGCCTCGTCGAGCGGGAAGTCCGCCGCCAGCCAAGCATCCTCTGCGAGGGTGAGCACATGACCGAGAAGCGGCCCTTCCGCAACCCCGCGCGCGATGAAATCGGCCGCCTTCAACGGCAATTTCGGCGGCGTGAAGCGCTGCGGCAACAGCGCACGCTCGCGCCAGCGCCGGTCGTCGCGATCGCGCGCCCGCGCCCAGCCGAGCATCAGCCGGTCGCGATAGACGGTCTCGCCGAGACGATACAGCAGACGCCGGACTCGCGCCTCGTCGGCGGAAGCGAACCGCCACCAGCGATGGCCCATGCCGTCGAGCGCCTTGGTCTCGGCGTTGGAGAGCTTCAGCCTGACGCCGAGACGGCGCGCATCCTCGGTCACGGCGACCGCGAGCGCCGCGAGACGGCGGACCGCGCTCGGCGAAAGCTCCAGCTCGCGCTCGATGCCGATCATCGCGGCGAACGGACCGAGATAGGCGACGCCGCCGAGGATCGCCGTCAGCAACCCGCCATCCGCCATCGCCGTGACCGCGCCGACCGCGCCGTCGGTGACGAGCAGCTTCAGCATCTCCATGCGCACGCGCTCGGCTGACAGCGTGGCGAGCCCGGCACGGCCGGCGATGCAGGCCAGATAGCCCTCGCAATCGGGGGCGCCGTGACCGAACGCTGAATGGATGCGGAAGAAGCGCAGGATGCGCAGATAGTCCTCGGCGATGCGCTGGGCGGGGTCGCCGATGAAGCGCACGCGGCGCTGGGCGATGTCGGCGAGGCCGCCGACGTGATCATGCACCACGCCATCGGGCCCGACGGAGAGCGCGTTGATGGTGAAGTCGCGCCGGTGCGCGTCGCCGACCCAGTCGCGGCCGAACTCGACCTTGGCCTTGCGGCCGAAGGTCTCGGTGTCCTCGCGCAGGGTCGTGACCTCGAACGGATGGCCGTCCAGCACCAGCGTCACGGTGCCGTGGTCGATGCCGGTCGGCACGCTCTTGATCGACGCCGCCTTGGCACGCCGGAGCACCTCCGCCGGCAGCGCCGTGGTCGCGATGTCGATGTCGCCGATGGCGATGCCGAGCAACGCATTGCGCACGGCGCCGCCGACCACCCGTGCTTCCTCGCCATCGCAATTGAGCAGCGCGAGCACGCGCGCGGCGGGACCGGACGAGAGCCAGGGCGCGTGCAGCACCCGCGCGTCGATCATTTCTCGACCCCTGGAACGAGCCTGCCGTTCTCGACATGAGCGGGGACGTAGGTCGAACGCGGCGGCGCGCCGGAGAACTCGGCGAGCAGGACCAGACTTGCAATCACCAGCACCAGCGCCGCCACCGTCAATTTTGTGGTCAGATGAAAGGGCCAGTTGGCCGGCACCAACAGCCCCGATTTGGTCGCGAGCAAGAACAACACATAAACCGCAAAAGGAATGAGGAAAATTCCGATTTCCGTCAATACGCCACGGATCATGGCCGACCGATCCGCTCGTACAACACCCGAAGGATGCCCGCTGTCGCGCCCCATATGTAGCGCTCGGCGAACGGCATCGCGTAATACGAACGCTCCATGCCGCGAAACTCCTTGGAATGCAGCTGGTGATTGGCGGGGTCCATCAGGAAGGCCAGCGGCACCTCGAAGGCGTCGTCGACCTCGCCCTCGTTGATCTTGAGCGTGAATCCCGGCCGCACCCGCGCCACCGTGGGCAGGATGCGGAAGCCGAAGGCGGTGCCGTAGACGTCGAGATAGCCGATCGGGTCGACGAAGCTGCGGTCGAGCCCGATCTCCTCTTCGGCTTCGCGCAGAGCGGCATCGAGCGGAGAGGCATCGGTGACGTCGATCTTGCCGCCGGGAAAGGCGATCTGTCCGGCATGGCTCGAGAGGTTCGGCGAGCGCTGGGTCAGGAGAACGGTCGGCTCGGGGTGGTCGACCACCGGGATCAGCACCGCCGCGGGGCGGATCGGCTGCTCGCGGGAGATGATCTCGAGCATGCGGTCGGTGCCGGAATCTCCACTGGCCGGAATGACGTCCGGATCCAGCAGGGCCTGCGGAACATCGAAGCGCAGCCGCGCGCGGCCCCGCGCGAAGAAATCGGCCGAACTGAGTTCAGCGGTCCTGTTCCTCACCATGGGCTGGTTCAAAGCGCCGCCCTCACCTCTTCTGCGTCGGCCATGGGGAAGAACGCGCCGCCCGACCCCACGCCGAACATCACATGACCATCGATCATCCGCTCCTCACCCATGTCAACAAGCTCGTAGTACAGCGCCCGCGTCACCTTGGCCCAGAGATCGGCTCGCACATGCAGATAGGGCGTCAGGCCGCCGCTCTCGCCGGGCTCGAAGCGCAGCCGGTGCTCGGCATCGCACGCGACCCAGTCGTCGACATTGGTGCGGAAATGCAGCAGCGGCCCGCGCGCATCGCTCTCCGTCCGCATTTCTACGGCCGTGAAGGGGGCATCATCGACGCGGATGCCGACCTTCTCCACCGGCGTGACCAGAAAATAGCGGTCACCCTCGCGCTTGAGGATCGTCGAGAACAGCCGCACCAGCGCCGGCCGCCCGATTGGCGTGCCCATGTAGTACCAGCTACCATCACCGGCGATTCGCATGTCGAGATCGCCGCAGAATGGCGGATTCCACAAATGCACCGGCGGCAGTCCCTTTGCGGATGTGCCAGCCTGCGTTGCCGCCGACGTCAGCCGATCGAGTCCGTTGTCGGTGGTCTGCCCTTGCTTCGCCATGGTTTGCCTTGAGTTTGCGTCCACCTTGGCACGATTGGTGCAAGATTCCATCGCCGTCGTCTGTGCAAAAGTTCCTGGCGGCCCTGCAGGTCATGTAAGGTCGCCATAACGTGATGCCGTCAATACCCCGTAATGCCGATAATATGGGGATAGTTTAACTCAACGAATACAGCGCCTTCGCATAGGTTGGCATCCGCTTCCCGGCAAACTGGAGCGGAACGTCCGTCCGAAAGTTCAAGATGCGGGGCAGAAGGAGCGACGGAAATGGCTGAGAGTGCCGAGAAGCTCGAGGATGCGATCGTCCGGTCGGCCGAACAGGTCTCCGGCCAGATCCGAGCGGCAAAGGATGCGATCTCCGGCGTCATCTTCGGCCAGGACCGCGTGGTGGAAAACACGTTGGTGACCATCCTGTCCGGCGGCCACGCGCTGCTGATCGGCGTCCCCGGCCTCGCCAAGACCAAGCTGGTCGAGACCTTGGGCGTGACGCTCGGCCTCGATGCGAAGCGCATCCAGTTCACGCCGGACCTGATGCCGTCGGACATTCTGGGCGCTGAGGTGCTGGACGAAAGCGCCGGCGGCAAGCGCTCGTTCCGCTTCATCGCCGGCCCGGTGTTTGCGCAACTCCTGATGGCCGACGAGATCAACCGCGCCAGCCCGCGCACGCAGTCGGCGCTGCTGCAAGCCATGCAGGAGCAGCACATCACGGTTGCAGGCGCCCGCCATGACCTGCCGAAGCCCTTCCACGTGCTCGCGACCCAGAATCCGCTGGAGCAGGAAGGAACCTATCCGCTTCCCGAGGCTCAGCTAGACCGCTTCCTGATGGAGATCGACGTCGACTATCCCGATCGAGATGCCGAGCGCCGCATCCTGTTCGAGACCACCGGCGCCGAGGAGAGTGCCGCCAAGGGCGCGATGACGGCCGATGCGTTGATCGCTGCGCAGCGGCTGGTGCGGCGGCTGCCGGTCGGCGATTCCGTGGTCGAGGCGATCCTGTCGCTGGTGCGCTCGGCGCGTCCCGGTCCCGAGGCCGGAGAGGCCGGCAAGCTGATCGCCTGGGGCCCCGGTCCCCGCGCCAGCCAGTCGCTGATGCTCGCGGTGCGCGCCCGCGCGCTGCTCGACGGCCGGCTCGCGCCCTCGATCGACGACGTGCTCGATCTCGCCGAGCCCGTGCTCAAGCACCGCATGGCGCTGACCTTCCCGGCGCGCGCCGAGGGACGCACCATTCCGGACGTGATCCGGCAATTGAAGAGCCGGATTGGCTGATGGCCGCAGCGACAGGGCACGCCGACAAGGAGATTCTCGCGATACGGCGTGCCGATGGCGAAAGCCGGACGCTGGCATCGTCGCTGCCGCGGCTGGTGCTGGAAGCCCGGCAGATTGCCGCCAACGTCATTCATGGCCTGCATGGAAGGCGCCGCGCCGGCTCCGGCGAAAGCTTCTGGCAGTACCGACGCTTCGTCTCCGGTGAGCCGTCGCAGCGCGTCGACTGGCGCCGCTCCGCGCGCGATGACCATCTCTATGTCCGCGAGCAGGAATGGGAGGCCGCGCACACGGTGTGGATCTGGCCGGACCGCTCGCCGTCGATGGCCTTCGCGTCGAAGGGCGCGCGCGACAGCAAGCTCGAGCGCGCCCTGATCGTGACCTTCGCCCTGGCCGAGTTGCTGGTGGCCGGCGGCGAACGCGTCGGCATTCCCGGCCTGATCAATCCGACCGGGAGCCGCAACGTGATCGACCGCATTGCGCAGGCGATGCTGCATGATGAGACGATCAGGCCGAGCCTGCCGCCCTCCTTCGTCCCGTCCGCGCTCGCCGAGATCGTCGTGCTGTCGGATTTCTGGTCGCCGATCTCCGAGATCAGCACCATGCTGGCCGGCCTGTCCGCGTCCGGTGCACACGGCACGATGGTGCAGGTGGTCGATCCGGCCGAGGAGACCTTCCCCTATTCGGGCCGCATCGAGTTCGTCGAGCCGGAAGGCGGCGAGGTGATCACGGCCGGCCGCGCCGAGAGCTGGGCGCAGGACTACGTCGCCCGCGTGGCGCTGCATCGCGACCAGATCCGCGCCGAGACCGGCAGGCTCGACTGGCTGTTCACAACCCACACCACCAGCCGCTCGGCCGCCGAGTTGCTGCTGTTCCTGCATGCCGGCATGACCACGGCCAAAGGTAGCGCGCGCGGCGGCGTCAAAGTGGGCGCTGGCCCCGGAGGGCTCGGCGCATGATGGGCCTGCCGCTGTCGTTCGCCGAACCGCTGCTGCTGACCGGTCTCGTCAGCCTGCCGGTGCTGTGGTGGCTGCTGCGGGTGATGCCGCCGCGGCCGCGCCGCATCGAGTTTCCGCCGACCCGGCTGTTGTTCGACATCACGCCCAAGGAAGAGACGCCGTCGCGCTCGCCCTGGTGGCTCACCCTGCTGCGGCTCGTGGCGGCGGCGCTGGTGATCTTCGCCGCAGCCGGTCCGATCTGGAATCCGCGCACCGAAGCCGTCGGCAGCAAGGCGCCGCTGGTGCTGCTACTCGACGACAGTTGGAGCGCGGCCGCAAGCTGGGACACGCGCATCAGGGCCGCCGACGAGATCATCGCCAACGCCGATGCCGACCGCCGCGGCGTCGCGCTGCTGCCGCTGTCGGAGCCCGCGCGTGACCTCACCTTGATGCCGGCCGGTGCTGCGCGCGTCGCGCTGCGCCAGATCGCGCCCAAGGCCTACACGACCGAGCGCGCCGATGCGCTGCCGCAGCTCGATCGCTTCCTGAAAGCGACCGGCGATGCCGAGATCATGTGGTTCTCCGACGGCGTCGATCCCGGCCGCGGCAGCGAGTTCGTGGGGGGTCTCGCCAAGACGATCGGCGACCGCAGCCTGACCGTGTTCGAAGGCGGCACGCCCTCGCCGCTGGCGCTCGCCGGCGCCGAGAACGCGGCCGCCAAGATGACGGTGAAGGTGCTGCGGGCGGATCTCTCCGTTCCGGGCGGCATCGTGCGGGCGCTCGATGCCAAGGGCTCGCCGCTCGGCGAGGCACAGTTCAGCTTTGCCGCCGGCGCGCACGACGCCGAGGCGAGCTTCGACCTGCCGGTCGAGCTGCGCAACGACATCACCCGGCTCGAGATTGCGGGCGAGCGCTCGGCCGGCGCCGTGCAGTTGCTCGACAAGCGCTGGCGCCGCCGCGCCGTCGGCATCGTCTCCGGCGCCACCAGCGACACCGCGCAGCCGCTGCTCGCACCGACCTTCTATCTCACCCGCGCGCTGTCGCCATTCGCCGATCTCAGGCTGGGCGATCGCGGCGCCCCGCAGCAGGTCATCACGCAGTTCCTCGACCAGAAGGTGCCGATGATCGTGATGGCCGACGTCGGCACGCTGTCGCCGGAGCTGCGCGACCGTCTCAACGGCTGGATCGAGAATGGCGGCGTGCTGGTGCGCTTCGCCGGCCCGCGCCTGGCGCAGGGCGACGACGACCTCGTGCCGGTGAAGCTGCGCCGCGGCGGCCGCACCCTGGGCGGCAGCCTGACATGGGAGAAGCCGCAGCACCTGGCCGCGTTCGCCGCCGACGGCCCGTTCGCCGGCATCACTGTCCCGAAGGACGTCACCGTCAACCGCCAGGTTCTCGCCGAGCCCGACGCCGTGCTGGCGACCAAGAGCTGGGCGTCGCTGGAGGACGGCACGCCGCTCGTCACTGGTGAGCATCGCGGCAAAGGCCTGATCGCGCTGTTCCACGTCAGCGCCGACATGCGCTGGTCCGATCTGCCGATGTCCGGCGCCATGGTCGAGATGCTCCGCCGCATCGTCGACATGTCCGGCTACACCTCGACGCCGGGCCCAGGTCCCGCGGGTGAGACCGCCAAGGCCACGCTGGCGCCGCTGCACATCCTCGACGGCTTCGGCGCCTTCGGACCGCCGCCTTCGACCGCCAAGCCGCTACCGGCCGATTTCAACGACCGGGCTTCGCTGGATCATCCGCCCGGATTCTATGGCCCAGCCGAGGGACCCACCGCAGTGAACACGCTCAGCCCCGCCGATCGCATTCTGCAGCTCGACACGGCAGCGCTGCGCGCCAACCGCGCCAGCTACACCACCGCCGAGCCGCGCGATCTCCGGGGCATCCTGCTGTCGACCGCACTGCTGCTGTTCCTGATCGACGCCGTCATCGTCGCCCTGCTCGGCGGCGTGCTGGCCGCGTTGGCAAGACGACGGCGTGCGGCGCCCGCGGCCATCGCGCTTGCGGTGCTGGCAACCGGCGCCCTGCTCGCGGTCGCGATGCCGACGCCCGCACGCGCCGACGCCGCCAGCGATGATTTCGCGATGCGCGCAGTGTCACAGACGCGGCTTGCCTATGTCGTGACCGGCAATGCCGACGTCGATTCCATCGTCAAGGCCGGGCTGACCGGGCTGACCTTGTTCCTGGCGCAGCGGACCGCGCTTGAAGCCGGCGATCCCGTCGGCGTCGATCCCGCGCATGACGAGCTTGCCTTCTTCCCGCTGATCTACTGGCCGATCGTGCCGGGCGTGCCGAAGCCGCCGCAGGACGCGATCAACAAGATCGACGCCTACATGAAGCAGGGCGGCACGGTGATCTTCGATACCCGCGACGCCGTCGAGGCTCCTCCGGGCGAGAACGGCGCGCAGCAGACCCCGGGCATGCAGTCGCTGCGCGAGATCCTGTCGTCGCTCGATGTGCCCGAGCTCGAGCCGGTGCCGCGCGAGCACGTGCTGACCAAGACGTTCTACCTGCTGCGCGACTTCCCCGGCCGCTTCACCGCGGGCCAGACCTGGGTCGAGGCGCTGCCGAAAGATGAGGACGAGGACAGCGCCTCCCGTCCGGCGCGTGGCGGCGACGGTGTCTCACCGATCATCATCACCTCCAACGATCTCGCCGGCGCCTGGGCCATCCGCCCCGACGGCCAGGCCATGCTGCCGATGGTTCCGGGCGAGCCACGGCAGCGCGAATTCGCCTTCCGCGCCGGCGTCAACATCGTGATGTACACGCTGACCGGCAACTACAAGGCCGACCAGGTGCACGCGCCGGCGCTGATCGAACGGCTCGGGCAGTGACAATGCGCGTCGTCGCTCTCGATATCGCAACAACAATGGTTGTCATGGCCGGGCTTGACCCGGCGATCCACGAGCAGCGACGCAGGCTGCGCGACGTGGATGCCCGGCACGAGGCCGGGCATGACGACAACTGCGAGTTTGCCTCATGAACTACGGCATCGCGTTCACACCTCTGGTTCCGCCGATCGTGCTGTGGCTTGCGATCGGCGCGATCGTCGTCATCGCCGCGCTCCTGTTGCTCGGCCGCTCGCGTTCGGCCTGGATCCGCGTCACCGCGCTGGCCTTGATCGCGCTCGCGCTGGCCAATCCGCAGTTCACGCGCGAGGACCGCGAGCCGCTGAGCTCGGTCGCCGCCGTCGTGGTCGACAAGAGCCCGAGCCAGAATTTCGGTGACCGCAACAAGCAGACCCAGGCGGCCCAGGAGTCGCTGGTCGACAGCTTGAAGAAGATCAAGGGCCTCGAGGTCCGCGTCGTCGATGCCGGCCAGGCCGACGGCGAGACCGACGGCACGCATCTGTTCAGCGCGCTGACCTCGGCGCTGTCGGACGTCCCCGTCGATCGGGTCGCGGGCGCCTTCATGATCACCGACGGCCGCGTTCACGACATTCCCGGCAACGTGGCCGCACTCGGCTTCCAGGCTCCGCTGCAGGCCCTGATCACGGGCCAGAAGGCCGAGCGCGACCGCCGCATCGCGATCACCGCCGCGCCGCGCTTCGGCATCGTCGGCCAACCGCAGACCATCAGCTTCCGGCTCGACGACCAGGGCGTCAGCGGCGCCAGCGCGAAGGTCGTGATCCGCCGCGACGGCGAGGTCATCAGCGAGCGCACCTTGACCAGCGGCCAGGCCGCCAATGTCGACGTCGACGTCAAGCACGAAGGCCAGAACATCGTCGAGATCGAGGCCTCGCCGCTCGACAACGAGCTGACCCTCGTCAACAACCGCGCGGTGGTCTCGATCGATGGCGTCCGCGACAAGCTGCGCGTGCTCCTGGTGTCTGGCGAGCCGCATTCGGGCGAGCGCACCTGGCGCAACCTTTTGAAGTCGGACGCCAGCATCGATCTCGTCCACTTCACGATCCTGCGGCCGCCGGAGAAGCAGGACGGAACCCCGATCAACGAGCTGTCGCTGATCGCTTTTCCGACCCGCGAGCTGTTCCAGCAGAAGATCAACGAATTCCAGCTGATCATCTTCGACCGCTATGCCCGCCAGGGCGTGTTGCCGATCGCCTATTTCGACAACATCGCGCGCTATGTCAGGAATGGCGGCGCGGTGCTGGTCTC
Source organism: Bradyrhizobium sp. SZCCHNR1017 (assembly GCF_032381375.1). NCBI lineage: Bacteria > Pseudomonadati > Pseudomonadota > Alphaproteobacteria > Hyphomicrobiales > Nitrobacteraceae > Bradyrhizobium > Bradyrhizobium sp. SZCCHNR1017. Next base: position 267,914 of record NZ_JAUHIR010000008.1, read on the forward strand.
GGCCGGCCCGGACTACGCCTCCAACACCAGCATCTGGCGCACACCGCTCGACTCGGTGCTGCCCGCCGAGCCGGTCGGCGTCACCGAGAAGCCGTTCTATGCGCATCTGTCTGACGCCGGAAAACGCCATCCGGTGACGCGCGGCCTCGAAGGCTCGGGCTCCGAGCCGCCGCGCTGGAGCCGCTTCTTCCGCACCGTGGAGACGCGCAATGCGGTCAGTCCGCCGGTCATGACCGGCGCCGACGGCAAGCCGCTGCTGCTGCTGTCGCGCTTCGGCGCCGGCCGCGTCGCGCTGCTGCTGTCCGACCACATCTGGCTGTGGGCACGCGGCTACGAGGGCGGCGGACCGCATCTCGACCTGCTCCGGCGCATGTCGCACTGGCTGATGCAGCAGCCGGATCTCGACGAGGAAGCACTGCGGCTGCAGATTCAAGGCAAGGATCTCGCCGTCATCCGGCAGACGATGGGCGACAGCGTCCCGCCGGTGACCGTGACCTCGCCGTCGGGCCAGACGCGTGAGCTCACTCTGAGCCAGGGCGATCCCGGCGAATGGCGCGCGACCCTTCCCGCCAACGAGCTCGGCCTGTGGCAGGCGACCGACGGCACCTTGAAGGCGCTGATCAATGTCGGCCCGACCAATCCCAAGGAATTCTCGGAGGTCACCTCGACCACCGAAACCCTGAAGCCGCTGGCACAGGCGACGGGCGGCGATGCCCGCCGCATCGGCGACGGCTCGGGCATCGACATGCCGCGCATCGTCCCGGTGAGGTCATCGACCTTGTTCAGCGGCGACGGCTGGATGGGCGTGCGCATGCGCGATGCCAGCGTGGTCAAGGGCGTCGGCGTGCTGCCGATGTTCGCCGGCGTGGTCGGCCTCTTGCTGCTGCTCGGCGCGCTCGCCGCGACCTGGGTGCGCGAGGGACGCTGACACGAAGACACAAGCACGCACCACCGCGGCGCGCCACGTGGCGCGAAGGGCACAGCGACGGGGATTCCGACCACCGTTGCAGTGCACTGATTGACAGCTGTGAAGCTCCCTTGCGATGTTATATTGTAACAAAGGCTGAGCCTCTCAGCCGAACGGGGTGGCCTATTCATATGAGCCAGAGCTGGCGATGAGCTGGTTTCGCGCGAACATCAAGGATGTCTCGCGGCTAGCGCTGCTGGCGCTGGTGCTGCAATTCGCGCTCGCGTTCGGCCATGTGCATTGCCTCGCCGGACAAGCCCGGGACGGCGGCGGCATCTCCATCGCCGAGCGGCACACTGGTCCCTCTCCCGCTGACCAAGATCCCGATCAACAGCCGTCGCCGGATGGCTGTGCCATCTGCGCCGTCATGGCGATGGCGCAGTCGATCCTGCTGTCACCGGCGCCAGTTCTGACGCCTCCTGAAGCGGTCGCATTCCGTCTGCCCGATGCGATCACCGCCACTGTCGCGGCTGTCGTCATCGACACCGCCTTCCAGCCGCGCGCTCCTCCCACCGCCTGATCTGAGCCGCTCGAAACGCTGCCCTGCGCGCGAGCGCACGGCGGCCGCGTGAAGGAATGGGTCCGTCGCACGACGACGGCAGGCGCATCCCGCCGGCAACGAAAGACGTGGGACGCCTGATCAGGATCAGGAAGTGAAAGATGTTGTCGAGAGCCTTGATGTCGGGCTGCAGTGCCGCAGCCATGTTGTGCGCTTTGGGTGCGCCCGCGCGCGCTGACGATCCTGCGAAGCCGGCGGCCGAACTGCCCGAGGTCACAGTGACCGCACCGAGCCCGATCCGTGCCCGCAAGCCGGTGGTGCCGCGGCCCAATCCCACAGCGCGCGTGGCCCGGAGCGGCCCACGCACGCCGGCGCCCGCGCGCGAGGCACAGACCGCGCCGCCCCCGCCGCAACAGGGCGTGCTGCCTGTCGTCACCGACCAGTTCGCGACCGTCACCGTGGTGCCGAACGAGGAACTGCGCCGCTCCGGCGCCGCCACGCTCGGCGACCTTCTCAATTCGAAACCCGGCATCACCGGATCGAGCTTCGCGCCGGGCGCATCGAGCCGGCCGATCATTCGCGGCCTCGACGTCAACCGCGTCGGCATCGTCGAGAACGGCCTCGGCGGCGGCGGCGCCTCGGATCTCGGCGAGGACCATTTCGTCCCGATCGATCCGCTCACCAGCGACCAGATCGAGGTGGTCCGCGGCCCCGCGGCGCTACGCTACGGCTCGACCTCGATCGGCGGCGTCGTCAGCGCCACCAACAACCGCATTCCGCAGGCCCTGCCGACCTGTTCGACCGCGCCGTTCCAGACCTATGGCCTGCCGGCGAGCGCTCCGGCCGCGGGCAGCGCGCCTTGCGTTACCGTGGAAACGCGCACCTCGTTCAGCTCGGTCGACCGCGGCGTCGAGGGCGGCGTGCTGCTCGATGCCGGCGGCGGCAATTTCGCGCTTCATGCCGATGCCTACGGCCGCAAGACCGGCGACTACTCCATTCCCGGCTATCCCTATCTGTTCGACCAGACCCGCCCGGTGAACGGCCGGCAACCGAACTCCGCCGCGCAGAACGATGGCGCCTCGATCGGCGGCAGCTACTTCTTCTCAGGCGGCTTCGTCGGCGCCGCGATCACGCAGACCGATGCGCTCTACCACATCCCCGGCATTGGCGGCGCCGACAGCCGGACCCGGATCGATGCGCACCAGACCAAGATCACCGCGAAGGGCGAGTATCGCCCGGACTCCGCGGCAATCGACGCGATCCGGTTCTGGGCCGGCGCGACAGACTATCGGCACAATGAGCTCGGCCTTGCAGCCGTCACCGACCCGACCACCGATGGCGTGCGCCAGACCTTCACCAATCGCGAGCAGGAAGCGCGCGTCGAGATGCAGATGATGCCCGTCAATCTGCGCTTCGCCACCCTGACGACCGCCTATGGCGTGCAGGCCGGGCACCAGGAGCTGAATGCGCCGAGCCCCGACAATCCCGGCTCGGTGTTCAACGGCCTGTTCGGCCCCAACACCAACAACCGCGTCGCCGGCTATGTCTTCAACGAGTTCGCCTTCTCGCCCTCAACCAAGGCGCAGGTCGCCGGCCGGATCGAGCACATCGCGCTGAACGGCTCCACGCCGAACTTCCCGGTCGACTATCTGCCGGACGGCACGCCGCAGGCCAACATCGCCCGAAATCCGTCATACACGCCGAAGAGCGCGAGCGTCGGCCTGTTGCAGAACCTGCCGGGCGATCTGGTGGCGAGCGTGACCGCGCAATATGTCGAGCGCGCGCCGAAGCCAGCCGAGCTCTTCTCGCGCGGCGGCCATGATGCGACCGCAACCTTCGACATCGGCAATCCGAACCTGACCATCGAGACCGCCAAGACCGTCGAGGCCGGGCTGCGCAAGGCCACCGGCCCGTTCCGCTTCGAAGCCACTGCCTACTACACGCAGTTCAGCAACTTCATCTATCGCCGGCTGACCGGCGTGATGTGCGGCGACGATTTTGCCTCCTGCGGCACCACCGGCACCGAGCTGAATCAGGCTGTCTACTCGCAGCGCAACGCGCTGTTCCGCGGCTTCGAGTTCCAGAGCCAGTTCGATGTTGCTCCGCTCGGCAGCGGCATCTGGGGCATCGAGAACCAGTTCGACGTCGTCCGCGCCACCTTCGCGGACGGCACCAACGTGCCGCGGATTCCGCCGATGCGCGTCGGCGGCGGCCTGTTCTGGCGCGATGCCAACTGGCTGACCCGCATCAACCTGCTGCACGCCTTCGCGCAGAACGACATCGCGCCGATCGCGGAGACTCCGACGCCGGGCTACAACCTGCTCAAGGCGGAGGTCAGCTACCGGACCAAACTCGATGCGAACATGTTCGGCGCGCGCGAGATGCTGGTCGGCCTCGTCGGCAACAATCTGCTCAACGAGAAGATCCGTAATTCGGTGTCCTACACCAAGGACGAGGTGCTGCTGCCCGGCATCGGCGTGCGGATCTTTGCCAACCTCAAATTCTGATTCGAGGAGGGCGCAGAACGCGACCAATCTGCGCCCCCTCCTTCGTCATTGCGAGGAGCGAAGCGACGAAGCAATCCAGAGACGTGGGCGGAACTCTGGATTGCTTCGCTTCGCTCGCAATGACGGAGAGACCGAGATTACTTCGCGTAATCCCAATCGGGCCGGATCGCACCCTCGACGCCCTCGAACGCGCCCTCGATCAGTTCGTTCACCAGCAGCCGGTTGTAATCCACCGGTCCCGGCATGATCGCCCTGCCCTTCGGCACCGGCTTGAAGCCGACGCGCGCGTAGTAGGCCGCGTCACCCACCAGCAGTATCAAGCGGTGGCCCTGCGCCCGCGCGTCCACGACCGAGCGCTCCATCAGCATGCGGCCGATGCCGTGCTTGCGGAACGGCGGCTCGACCGTCAGCGGCCCGAGCATCAGCGCCTTGGTGTCGCCGACGCAGATCGGCAGTTGCCGCACCGAGCCGACCAGCAAAGTGCCGATATGGGCGGTGAACGACAGCGCGAGCAGATGATCGACATGCTCGCGCAAGCGGTAGGCGCTCAGCACGAAGCGGCCGGGGCCGAAGGTGCGCTCATGCAGCCGCTCGATCGCCTGCGCGTCGCCCGGCTTTTCGGCGGAGATCGTAATGGACAGGTCACTCATGTGGGGTGGCGAGATAGCATTCTGGAGCGGCGCGGTCCATGGCGGGCCGTCCACGTGTTGACAGCATTCGCCCGCCCCCGAGGGTCACCGATGCCAGTTTTCTGAGCATTCGCGCGGCGTGACCGAAGATTGTGCTAAGATGTCAAGTTTCCGGAGCCGCCCTCGCTTAACCTGTCCCAGCTCATGAGCGTTGTGGTCGCCATCGCGGCCGCTTGGACCGCTCTGACGCAGCACGAGCGGCAGGTCGAAGATGACGGGTGCGTTCCGGTCGCGCCATCGCGGCGAAACTCATGTGTTCGACGATCTCAAGACGCTGCTGGCCTGCGCCTCGCCGCGCCGCTCTGGCGATGAGCTGGCTGGCATAGCAGCCGACAGCGCCGCGCGGCGGGTGGCGGCGCGGATGGCGCTCGCCGACGTGCCGCTGCGGCGTTTCCTCGACGAGCCGCTGATTCCCTACGAGAGCGACGAGGTCACGCGCCTCATCCTCGACAGCCACGATGCCGCCGCATTCGCGCCCGTCGCGTCGCTGACCGTCGGAGAATTGCGCGAATGGCTGATGTCCTGGGAGGCGGATGCCAACCGGCTGGCCGCCCTCGCGCCGGGCCTGACGCCGGAGATGGTGGCCGCGGTCTCCAAGCTCTGCGGCAATGGCGATCTCGTCGCCGTCGCGGCCAAATGCCGGGTCGTGACCCGCTTCCGCTCCACCATCGGCCTGGAGGGGCGGCTGTCGTCGCGGCTGCAGCCGAATGATCCGACCGACGATCCCCAGGCGATCGCCGCAGGCACGCTCGATGGCCTGCTGTTCGGCATGGGCGATGCGGTGATCGGCATCAATCCCGCGACCGACAATGTCGAGGCCTGCATCCGCCTGCTCACGATGCTCGATGATCTCAGGCTCAAATTCGAGGTGCCGACGCAGTCCTGCGTGCTGAGCCACGTCACGACCTCGATCCGGGCGATCGAGAAAGGCGCGCCGCTCGACCTCGTCTTCCAGTCGATCGCCGGCACCGAGGCTGCCAATGCCGGCTTCGGCGTGACCCTGAAGCTGCTCGCCGAGGCGCAGGACGCAGCCTTGTCGCTGAAGCGCGGCACGGTCGGCAACAACGTCATGTATTTCGAGACCGGCCAGGGCGCGGCGCTGTCGGCCGACGCCCATCACGGCCTCGATCAGCAGACCGTCGAGGCCCGCGCCTATGCCGTCGCGCGCGTGTTTTCACCGCTGCTGGTCAACACCGTGGTCGGCTTCATCGGTCCCGAATATCTCTACGACGCGAAGGAGATCATCCGCGCCGGGCTGGAGGATCATTTCTGCGCCAAGCTGCTCGGCGTGCCCATGGGCTGCGATGTCTGCTACACCAACCACGCCGAGGCCGATCAGGACGACATGGACGATCTGGCGCTGCTGCTCGCGGCGGCCAACGTCAACTTCCTGATCGCCGTGCCGGGCGCCGACGACATCATGCTCAACTATCAGAGCCTGTCGCATCACGACGTGATGCGGCTGCGGCATCTGCTCGGCCGCCGCCCGGCGCCGGAGTTCGAGGCCTGGCTGGCGCGGATGGGCCTGCTCGACCAAAGCGGCCGCGTGCCGCCATTGCCGGGCAGCGCGCCTTCCGTAGTCCGGCTGATCGGCCAGGGAGCGCGGGCATGAGGGGCGATCCGTTCGACCTGCTGCGCGGGATGACGCGCGCCCGCGTCGCACTCGGCCGCGCCGGCGACGGGCTTCCGACGGCCGCGAAGCTGGAATTCCAGATGGCGCATGCGCTCGCGCGCGATGCCGTATGGGGCAAGGTCAATTTCGACGGCATCGCCGACGCGCTCGCGCCGCGGGAGGTGATCGAGGTCGCGAGTGCAGCACCGGACCGCGCCAGCTATCTGCGCCGGCCCGACCTCGGGCGCCGCCTCGCCGCGGAGGAAGCCGACAGGCTGACATCCGGTCCGTACGATCTCGTCTTCATCATTGCCGACGGGCTGTCGGCGGATGCCGTCGAAAACCATGCCGCCGCTGTCGTGATCGCCACCGAGGCGCGTCTGACGGGCCTGTCCATCGGCCCGATCGTGCTGGCTTCGCAGGCGCGCGTGGCGCTGGGTGACGATGTCGGCGCCGCGATGCGCGCACGGCTGGTCGCGGTCCTGATCGGCGAGCGTCCGGGTCTGTCGGCCGCGGACTCCCTCGGAGTGTATCTGACGCTGCACCCGGCCCCGGGCCTGCGCGACAGCGCCCGCAACTGCATTTCCAACATTCACGACCACGGGCTCTCGGCCGAGCGCGCCGCCGACAAGCTGGCCTGGCTGGTGCGCGAGGCGCTGCGGATCGGCGTCACCGGCATCGGCCTCAAGGAGGCGGCGCCGGATGCCGCGATCGAGACGACCACATCGTCATCCCAAATCACCCATCACAAGCAGACAGGAGCGACTGGACATGAGTGACGAGGCCAAACCGACCCTTTCGAAGAGCCTGACCGGACTCCATCTGTGGGGCATCGCGGTCGGGCTGGTGATCTCCGGCGAATATTTCGGCTGGAGCTATGGCTGGGACAAGGCCGGCACGCTCGGCTTCCTCGTCACCACGATCTTCATCGCGGTGATGTATACGACCTTCATCTTCTCCTTCACCGAGCTCACCACCGCGATCCCGCATGCCGGCGGACCGTTCGCCTATTCCTACCGTGCCTTCGGCCCGCTCGGCGGCTTCGTCGCCGGCTTCGCGACGCTGATCGAGTTCGTGTTCGCTCCGCCTGCCATCGCGCTCGCCATCGGCGCCTATCTCAACGTCCAGTTTCCGGCGCTGTCGCCCAAGACCGCCGCGCTCGGCGCCTATCTGGTGTTCATGGCCCTCAACATCGCCGGCGTATCGATCGCCGCGACGTTCGAGCTGTTCGTCACGGTCCTGGCGATTGCCGAGCTCCTGGTGTTCATGGGCGTCGTGTCGCCCGGTTTCTCCTTCGCCAACTTCGCCGCCAACGGCTGGGCCGGTGAGAATTCGTTCTCGCTGACGAGCATCGGCGGCATCGTCGCGGCGATCCCCTTCGCAATCTGGTTCTTCCTGGCGATCGAAGGTGCGGCCATGGCCGCGGAGGAGACCAAGAATCCGACCAAGACGATTCCGCTCGCCTACATCGCCGGGATTCTGACGCTCGTCGTGCTCGCCTTCGGCACCATGATCATGGCCGGCGGCGTCGGCGACTGGTCGAAGCTCGCCAACATCAACGATCCGCTGCCGCAGGCGATGAAGATCGTGGTCGGCGAAAACTCCGGCTGGCTGCACATGCTGGTGTGGATCGGCCTGTTCGGACTGATCGCCTCGTTCCACGGCATCATCATGGGCTACTCGCGGCAGATCTTCGCGCTGTCGCGCGCCGGCTTCCTGCCGGCCAAGCTCGCCGCGCTGCACCCGACCTGCCGCACGCCGCATTGGGCGATCTTGGCCGGCGGCGTGATCGGCATCGCCGCGATCTACTCCGACGAGCTCATCCAGTTCGCCGGGCAGACGCTGACGGCGAACATCGTCACCATGAGCGTGTTCGGCGCGCTCGTGATGTACATCATGAGCATGGCCGCGCTGTTCCGCCTGCGCGCCACCGAGCCCAACCTCATCAGGCCGTTCAAGGCGCCGCTCTATCCCGTGCTTCCGGCCGTGGCGCTGGTGTGTGCGACGCTCTCGCTGCTCACGATGATTTGGTTCAACCTGCAGGTGTTCGCGGCCTTCGTGGTGCTGTTCGCCGTCGGTCTGCTGCTCTATCGTCTGACGGCCGGCAAGCGCGGCAACGCGGCGAGTGACAACCTGCTCGACATCGCCTTGACCGAGGCCCGCGCCATGGCCGACTGATCCGCGAGGACTCGCGAGATCCAGGATCAAGGCAAGCCCTCCGCGTCCCTGCGCGGGGGGCTCTATCGATAGCCCGCTTCGGCAGGCACGTGACTTGCATAACTACGAGGTGTCAACCGACGGCGTACGTCCTCAAAGGCGAGGATTTCATGGCACAGCCTCCCGCAGCCGAACACCAGCATCCGCGCGACCGCAGCCGGAACATTCTGGCCGCTGCTGCGACCGGTGTCGCCGATTTCATCGCCCTGACGGGAGGCCGCCCCGAGGCGGTGTTCGAACGGGTGGGCATCGATGCCGAATGCCTCGGCCAGACCCGCCGCGCGCTCGACCTCGCCGACTACGTCGCGATGATGGAAGATGCCGCGCAGGAGACCGGTAACGACAATTTCGGACTGTGGTTCGGCCAGCGCTACCAGCCGCAGATGCTCGGCCTGATCGGCGAGATCGCACTCGCGGCGCCGACGCTGGGCTCTGCGATCGAGCATCTTGCGCTGTGGTTTCCCTGGCATCAGCAGGCGACCGAAACCCGTCTCACGCGCCATGACGGTTTGCTCCGGCTGGAATATCGCATTCTCGACGGCTCGATCGTCGATCGCCGGCAGGACGCCGAATTGACCATGGGCATGTTCGCGAACGTCTTCCGCGCCTGCCTGCCATCGGGCTGGGCGCCCGACATGGTGCTGTTCGAACATGCCCGGCCGGCTGCCTGGCGCGATCATGAGGCAGCCTTCGATGCCGACGTCGGCTGGTCACAAGGCACGAATGCGCTGGTGTTTCGCGACCGCGGCCTGGACCGCGCCATGCCCCAGGCCAATCTGTCTCGCCTGCAGCGGCTGACGACAGATCTTGCCGGTGTCGCCGGCTCCTGCGGCACGCCCGCGTTCCTCGATCTGGTCCGTGGCGAAATCCGGCGGCGGTTGTCGGCCGGCGCGCTTCATCTCGAGGAGGTCGCCGAGGCGCTGTCGACCACGTCGTGGACGTTGCAGCGCCGGCTTGCCGAGTTCGGCGCCACCTTCTCCGACCTCGTCGAGGTGACGCGGCTCGACCTCGCCCGCCACTATCTGCGCCAAGCGCATCTGCCGCTCGGCGACGTCGCCTTCCTGCTCGGCTATTCCGAGGCGTCCGCATTCTCCCGTGCGTTCTCGCGCTGGAGCGGCTGCAGCCCGCGGCAGTGGCGCCAACGGTCATTGCAGGCGACCGCTCGCAGCTAGCGCCACGCCGCCGGCATCAATCGGCCGGCATCGTCTTCTCGACCAGCCGCACCCAATAGGACGCGCCGTGGCCGAGAATGTTGTCGTTGAAGCGATAGGCCGGGTGGTGGCAATCCTTGCCGTCGCCCATGCCGAGGAAGACGAAGGCGCCGGGACGGGCCTGCAGCATGAAGGCGAAATCCTCGGCCCCCATCAGCGGCGGCGCATTGTCGACCACCCGCTCCGCGCCGACAACGTCGCGAGCGACGTCAGCGGCGACGCCGGTCTCGCGCGCATGGTTCATCGTGATCGGGTAGAGCCGCGTGTATTTCGTCGTCGCCTCACCGCCATAGGTGCGGGCGATGCCGTCGGCGACCTCGGCAATGCGGCGCTCCACCAGGTCCTGCACCTCGGGATCGAGCGTGCGCACGGTGCCCTTCAATTCGACGGTCTCCGGAATGACGTTCATCGCCTTGCCGGCCTCGACGACGCAGATCGAGATGACCGCCGACTTGATCGGATCGACGTTGCGCGACACGATCGACTGCAGCGCCGTGATGATGTGCGCGGCGATCAGCACGCTGTCGACCGCCTTGTGAACGCCGGCGCCGGCATGACCGCCCTTGCCGCGGACGGTGATCTCGAGCTGGTCCGATGATGCCAGCATCGGACCCGGCCGCAGCGCGAACACGCCTTCGGGCACGCCCGGCGCATTGTGCAGACCGTAGACCTCCTGGATGCCCCAGCGGGTCATCAATCCATCGTCGACCATCGCCTTGCCGCCGGCGCCGCCCTCCTCGGCGGGCTGGAAGATCACGATCGCGGTGCCGTCGAAATTGCGCGTGTCGGCGAGATGCTTGGCGGCACCCAGCAGCATCGCGGTATGGCCGTCATGGCCGCAGGCATGCATCAGGCCCGGCGTCTTCGACGCATAGGGCACGCCCGAGGCTTCCTCGATCGGCAGCGCGTCCATGTCGGCGCGCAGGCCGATGGTGCGACCTGAACTGGTCCGACGGCCGCGGATGACACCGACCACGCCGGTGCGCCCGATGCCCGTCACCACCTCGTCACAACCGAATTCGCGCAAGCGCTCGGCGACGATGCCGGCGGTGCGGTGCACCTCGTACATCAACTCCGGATGTTCATGGAAATCATGGCGCCAGGCGGCCATGTCGTCGGCGAGCGCGGCGATGCTGTTGAGGATGGGCATGGAGGCGGTGTTCTCGTTCAGGACATTGACGCCCGAACCATGACCGGAACGGCGGACGGACACAAGCTTCCGCCTGCATCAGCCCTCGATCGGGGCGTGTGACAGGTAGGCCAGCAGCTTCATCTCGCGGCGGCCGCGGGTGACGGTGTCGAGCACCAGGCCCGACGAGGCCGACAGCAACGCCATGATCATCAGGCCCATCGACAACACGGCGGTCGGCAGCCGCGGCACCAGTCCAGTCTCGATATAGGTGACGAAGATGGGAATCGCGAAGCCGATCGAGACCAGCGCGAGGAAGATGCCGATCGCGCTGAAGAAGCGCAGCGGCTTTTCCGAACGATAGAGCTTCAGGATCGTGCCGAGGATGCGGAAGCCGTCGCGCCAGGTGTTTAGCTTGGAGACGGACCCTTCGGGCCGCGCGTAGTATGGCGTCGCGAGCTCAGCGACCGGCAGCGCCAGCTCCAGCGCATGCACGGTCAGCTCGGTCTCGATCTCGAAGCCGTCGGAGAGCACCGGGAAGGATTTGACGAAACGGCGCGAGAATACGCGGTAGCCGGACAGGATGTCCTTGAAGGCCTGGCCGAACACCTCGGCGAGGAAGCTCGTCAGCATCCAGTTGCCGGTGCGATGGCCCATGCGGTAGGCGGCCTGCTCCTGGTCGACGCGCAGACCCACCACCATGTCGAGCCGCTCGCTCACGAGACGCGCAACCATGCCGGGCGCGCTCGGCGCGTCATAGGTCGCGTCACCATCGACCAGCACGTAGATGTCAGCATCGACATCGGCGAACATGCGCCGGACGACGTGACCCTTGCCCTGCCGCCGCTCAGAGCGCACCTCGGCGCCGGCCGCGCGCGCGACCTCGATGGTGCGGTCCTTGGAATTGTTGTCATAGACGTAGACGGTGGCCGTCGGCAGCGCCTGCTTGAAATCGCGGACCACGGTGGCGACCGCGGCCTCCTCATTGTAGCAGGGCACCAGCACGGCGATCCGCATCGAAGGTGATATCATCGACCCCTCTCCCACGGGACGGGAGACTGCCCTCATTCGGTGCAGAAATTCATAATGATCCGGCGGCAACGTGCTGTTCCGGCCGCCAGGTGGGAATGATCTTAACGCCGTCTAGCACCTCGCGCAGGCGGGACAGCGTGCCGAGCGTGGTTCCCTCCGGCAGCGCGTCGCGGGCGAAGAAGCCGGTCTCCACGATCTCGAGGTTCGGCTCCGGCGGCCGGTCCTGCGTGAACCTTTTGATAACGAAGACGGCGACGTGGTCGCGCGGCGAGACGTGGCCGTTGAGGAAGATGCCGTGCAGCTCCGGCTCGCCTTCGAGCGCGATCCGGCCCTCCTCGAACAGCTCCCGCGTCAGTGCCTCGATGAACGTCTCGCCGACCTCGACGCCGCCGCCCGGCAGGTGCCAACCCGAGACATAGCCGTGCCGGACCAGGAACACGCGGTTCTCGGCATCCAGCACCACGCCGCGGACGCCGAGCGTCATGCCGCGGGCGAAGCGCCAATAGAGGTGGAAGCCGCGCCGGAGCGCGGGCTCGAGCCGGATCCGCAGCCGGCTCAGATATGTCGTCATCGCTGTCGTCGTCCTGGTTGTTCTTGCGCTCGCTGGCAGGGCTTGTCATGAGAGCCGGGCACCACGAGGGATAGCACGAGATGACATCTGGGCGCGCTTGCATCCGCCATCGGCACCGAGGGGCATAATGGCTGCCTTCACGCTCGCCCATCTGTCCGACCCGCATCTCGCGCCACAGCACAAGCCGCGCCTGTCGGAGCTCGCCGGCAAGCGCGCGCTCGGCTATCTCAACTGGACGCGCAATCGCTACAAGTACCATCGCCGCGACATCCTCGATCTGCTGATCTCCGACCTGCACACGCAGATGCCGGACCAGATCGCCGTCACCGGCGATCTGGTCAATTTCGCGCTGGAATCCGAATTCCCCATCGCCCAGGCCTGGCTCCGGACGGTGGGGCCGCCGGACAGGGTCACCGCGATTCCCGGCAATCACGACGCCTATGTGCGCTCGACCCGGCTGCGCTTCGCCGAGAGCTTTGCCGACTATTTCGGCGGCGATGCCGAGGGACCGGCCACGTTTCCGTCGCTGCGCCGACGCGGGCCGCTCGCGCTGATCAGCCTGTCCTCTGCCGTGCCTTCGGCGCCGTTCATGGCGACGGGACGGCTCGGCCGCGCACAGCTCTCCGCGCTGGAGCAGATGCTCGAATCGCTGGCGCACGAGCAGCTGTTCCGCGTGCTGCTGGTGCATCATCCGCTGCGCTCGACCCACCGGATGAAGCGGCTGACCGACGCCGGGAAGCTGGTCGGCCTGCTCGCCCGCCACGGCGTCGAGCTGATCCTGCACGGCCACGACCACGTGCATTCGACGATCTGGATCGACGGCCCGGAGCGCAAGATCCCGGTCGTCGGCGTGCCCTCGGCCTCCTCGATCGCACATGGCCACTATCCGGCCGCGGCCTACAACATGTTTGCCATCAGCAGCGACGGCAATCACTGGCGCTGCGACATGACCGTGCGCGCGGTCAACGAGGCGCTGCGCGTGCGCGAGATCCGCGAGGTCCGCCTGCTTTGAGTCGCGGCCAGGCCGTCAGATCTGCTGCAGGCTCGCATAGAATGCGACCCCGAACAGCGACAGCGCGCCGAGCACGAAGCCGAGCACGAACGGCCAGATCCCACCGCGCCGGCGCGGCGCCTCGGCGATCGTCCTCGCCTGAGCCCGCGCGACGCTGAAGGCGCGCTCGCGCTCGACCATGCGGCGGGCGACGTAGTCGGTGACGGCTTTCACGATCGCAGCGATGTCGTGCGACTCGGCGAGCACGATGCGGCCGTTGCGGGTGTCCTGCACAAAGCGGTACTGCCGCTTGTCGCGTCCCATCACGACATGGGCGACGACGTCGATCCACAGCCGCGGCGTCTCACCCTGGCTGATGCCGCGATCGAACAGATCGAGCTGACTCGGGATCTCCGCGAACAGCGGGTCGAGCGCATCGTTGAGGATCTCCAGCCGCGCCACCTCGGCGTCGCGCAGGTCGACCACCACGCCTGTTCGGTCTGCGGCCTCGATCCGGGCCTGGCGCAGCGCTTCGCGCAGGCGCACGGGGCGGGAGTCTGTGCTGCTATCGGCGGCCTCGGACATCGCTCACGCTTTCACGGTTCGGCCCTGGTTTCGCCAGGTTCCCACCGTGTTAACCTAGCAGTAACCCAGTATTCTGCAATCCCCTTTCATCTTCAATGGGTTATAAGCACGCCGTCGTAACCACAAACGGACGTGGGCGGCCCCCTCCGGAATGACCCGGCTGAGACCGCCCCGTCCTTGGGCTCTTCCTCGAGCTTATTCAAATACCCGGCAATGCATTCCTTATCGGCGGTCAGGCCGCCGGAGCGCGCTGCGGCTCCTCGACGATCGAGAAGCGGACGCCAGCCTTGTGGCGGTTCTCCTCGGACACCTCGCGCCAGCAGTCCTCGGCTTCCTTGCGCGACTTGAACGGACCCTTCACCTGGGCCGAGCCTTCCACCAGCTTGTGGAAATTCATCGAGCCGAACTCGCCGCCGATCACCCAGAAATTGCTGCTCATGAGACTCTCCTTGAACCGTCACAACTTTGACAGTGCATTGCGAATTGCGTGACAGGAGATAAACGCGAATCCGGCTGTTTCGTATAGAGCCCTTGTTTTCGAATGGTGATGTCATGTAACATCATCACTTGTCATAAATGTCATTTTGTAAAATTTGTCACAATCCAGGGCTGGCTACCCCCAAGGAGATCAAGATGCCCGGCGAATCCGGAAAGAAGCTGTTCGTCGGCCCGCGCTTCCGGCGCATCCGCCAGCAATTGGGGCTGTCGCAGACCCAGCTCGCCGAGGGCCTCGGCATCTCGCCGAGCTATGTCAACCTGATCGAGCGCAACCAGCGCCCGGTGTCTGCCCAGATCCTGCTGCGGCTGGCCGAAACCTACGACCTCGACCTGCGCGACCTCGCCAGCGCCGACGAGGACCGCTTCTTCGCCGAGCTCAACGAGATCTTCTCCGATCCGCTTTTCCGCCAGATCGAGCTGCCCAAGCAGGAGCTGCGCGATCTCGCCGAGCTCTGCCCCGGCGTCACCCACGCGCTGCAGCGGCTGTACGCGGCCTACACCGAGGCGCGCCGCGGCGAGACGCTGGTGGCGGCGCAGATGGCCGACCGCAACGAGGGCGCCCGTTTCGAGGCCAACCCGATCGAGCGGGTGCGCGACCTGATCGAAGCCAACCGCAACTATTTCGCCGAGCTCGAGCAGCAGGCCGAAAGCCTGCGCGACGCGCTCGACGTGCCGGCCGAAGGGCTCTATGCGGCGCTCGCCGCCCGTCTGCGCGAAAAGCATTCGGTGCAGACGCGGGTCATGCCGGTCGACGTCATGCGCGAGACCTTGCGCCGTTACGACCGCCATCGCCGCCAGCTCCTGATCTCCGAACTGGTCGACGGGCCCGGACGCACCTTCCAGCTCGCGGTGCAGCTCGGCATGGCCGAATGCCTGCCGCAGTTCGAACTCATCATCGGCCGCGCCGGCGCCATCGACGACACCGCGCGCCGGCTCTACCGCATGACGCTCGCGAGCTACTTCGCCGCCGCCGTCATGATGCCCTATGCGCCGTTCCTCACTGCTGCGGAGGCGCTGAGCTACGACATCAACGTGCTGGCGCAGCGCTTCAACACCGGCTTCGAACAGGTCTGCCACCGCCTCACGACCCTGTCGCGCCCGAACGCCCGCGGCATCCCGTTCTTCATGCTGCGCGTCGACAATGCCGGCAACGTCTCCAAGCGCTTCTCGTCGGGTACCTTCCCGTTCTCCAAGTTCGGCGGCACCTGCCCGCTGTGGAACGTGCATTCGACCTTCGACACGCCCGACCGCCTCCTCAAGCAGATCATCGAGCTGCCCGATGGTTCGCGCTATTTCTCGATCGCCCAGATGGTCCGCCGCCCGGTCGCGCCGCATCCGCTGCCGCAGCCACGCTTCGCCATTGGCCTCGGCTGCGAGATCAGGCATGCGTCGCGCCTCGTCTACGCCGCCGGCATGGATCTGGAGAAAACCGAGGGCACTCCGATCGGCGTCAACTGCCGGCTCTGCGAACGCGAAAACTGCGCCCAGCGCGCCGAGCCGCCGATCACGCGCACGCTGATCCTGGATGAGACGACGCGGCGCGTCAGCTCGTTCGCGTTCAGCAATGCAAGGGAGCTGTAGAGCCAACGCTCTCCTCCGCGTCATTCCGGGGCTTGCGCGAGCCGCGCCCCGGAATGACACCGAGTTTGCAGCTCCTCTCTCTGCGTCATTGCGAGCGAAGCGAAGCAATCCAGAGTCGCGCGCTGAGCCCTGGATTGCTTCGGCGCAAGGGCGCCTCGCAATGACGTGGAGAGACATAAGATCACCTTCTCGCGGCGCATCGGCGCCCGAGCTTTGCTGTTCGTTTGCCCCCTTGAATACAGAGGGCGCAGGGAAGACCGGGAGCTCGCCGCCCCCATGGCCCCCGTGCGAAAGAAATGCACGGGGCAGGAACCACAGGTTCGGCTGGGACATCCCGGCCTTCCCTGCGCGATGGCTTTACGGCTTACTCCGTGCTCTCCCCAGGGACCGGCTGTCTTGCCCCTGTCATCAGCGCCATCGTCGGCGCGAACTTGATCTCAGCACCGGGAGATCAGGACCACACGGCTTGATCGTGCGCATCAAACCGTTCGTCGGCACGATCGCTCGCGCTGCGGTTCGATACGCCCATCGCATCCCGCACCCCACGTTCGTGACGACCGCGATACGCCCCTCAGATCGAGGCGGGACGAGCGGAGTGAACATCAAATTCTGAAAAATGGAAACAAGAATATTTTTGCCGATGGGACTGGACACGAGTGATCCAGCTGAACTGGCTGACGAAATCAGTCCATCGGCGCACATAGAATTGACAGCTCGACAGGCCATGAGAGGAGAGCGCGCGCCGCGAATCCAACAAAACTGAGCGGCCGATTTGCCCGACGGGCGGGCGGGGATTTTCGCCGTCGCTGCGTCGCAACGACCGCAACAAACTCGGCCCCTGATCTCGCCATATCCTGCGATCGGGCAATGAAGACGTGATCCCGATAGGGGGAGACCAGATCGCGATCGAGCTGAACGTGATCAAGAACTCGGCATCGATAACGTCTCCAGCTCCTCGATGCCGATGGGAGGCTTGCTTCGCCACGCCATGATGAAAGCGCGCTTGGCCAAGCCGTCCTGAACACGAGCGATCTGCATCCGCTCTCTGGCAATCCGCGCCCGCAGCAGGGGATCGCGAGTTCCGGAGGCGGCGAGGCATTTGTTGATCACCCAACCGAACGGCTCGATGCCGGCGCGCCGCAGGTCCTCCTGGAGAGCGGCGGCCTCCGAAACGGGCGTCGTTTCCGGCAGGGTCACCAGGATGATCTGCGTGTAGGTGGAATCCTGCAACCGCATCAGCGGCGTGATCACCCGGCCGGCACCGCCCGGCTCCAATTGGCTCGTCAACTGGCGATGATAGGCCCCGGTCGCATCGAGTAGGAGCAGGGTATGACCGGTCGGCGCCGTATCGAGCACCACAAAGGCGCTCCGAGCCTCCGCAACCACGTGCGAGAAGGCATGGAAAACGGCGACTTCCTCCGTGCAGGGCGAAGCCAGGTCCTCAAGCAGGAGCGCCTTGCCCTGCTCATCCAGGTCGCGGCCGCGGCTCGCTAGTATTTTCGCGACATAGCGCTCCGTCTCGCGCCGAGGATCGATCCGGTCCACCGTCAGCCCTGGGCTCGCGGCGTCAACGACATCCGTGACGTGGGCCGCTGGATCGGTCGTGCTGAGGTGGACGGCATGCCCGCGCCTCGCGAGGCCGACAGCGATGGCAGCCGCAATCGTCGTCTTCCCGACGCCGCCCTTACCCATGACCATGATGAGGCCGCGATTGCGGTGAGCGATGTCATCGACCAGACGGTCGAGTCCCTGCACGTCAACCGGCACTCCAACTTGTTCGCCAGTCGACGTCTCAAGCCGTGGACCGGACGACGACAACACTGCCCTGAGCGCCGCGAGACCCACAATGTCGAACCCAACCAGTGGGATTTCGTCCCGCGGCAGCTTACGCAGCGAGTCCGGCATCGAGGCGAGAGCCTCATCCTGATCCCGCTCGAGTGAACTTGCGACCGCGTCAGTAGGGTCAGTGGCGTGAAAGCGTCCGTTCACGGCGAGCGTCTGATTGGTGAGATTGAGCCCATCAAGTTCGCTCGACGTTCGCGCCGCCTCCCGGATTGCGCTCCGGTCGGCGCGGGTCACCAGGACCACGGTCGTCCGCCTCGGATCGCTCAGCGCCTGAAGCGCTTGTCGAAAACGATCCTCCTGCATCTTCAAACCGGAATGCGGGCCGAGGCAGGAGGCGCCGCGGCTGTTGTCCTTCAGAAAACCGGTCCAAGCCTTCGGCAGGCTCAGGAGCCGCAGGGTGTGGCCGGTCGGGGCCGTATCGAAGATGATATGGTCGTAACCCGCTCTGTCTCCGTCGAGCAATCCGACGAACTCGTCGAATGCGGCAATCTCGGTGGTGCATGCGCCGGAAAGCTGCTCGCGTATGGTCGATCTCTCCTGATCGGTCACCGTGGGCTCGAGCTGTTCAAGCACGCGAGCTCGGTAGCTCTCGGCTGCGGTCTCAGGGTCGATATTCATCGCGAAGAGCCCTGCCGCGTTCGGCACCGGCACTGGACTGTCAGTTAGTTCAACTTCCAACATCTCGTCGAGGTTCGACGCAGGATCGGTGCTGACCAGAAGGACACGCAACCCACGGTCCGCGAGACTGATGGCGGTCGCACAAGCGAGCGACGTCTTGCCCACACCGCCCTTGCCAGTGAAAAAGAGAAATGGCGTCGGAGCGTTCAGCGCACGCAATCGAAGCATTCAAATCCCTTCCAAGTGATTGTGTGCGACATTGCCGACCCGGGAGCCAATACGATTTTTGTCGCCGACGTTCGTTCGATCCTGTGCATAACCCTGGAATGCCCGACTGACTTTGACGTCCTTTCGGGTGACCAGTCATCCTCCCCGCCTGGATCGGCTGCTGCAGACCAATCGACTGGTAGAGCCTCGGCCGGATTCCTTAATTGCGATAAGTCAACAATCGTGCCGCGGAGCGCAACAGTCGTCGGCATTGCGGCAGCTGCTGTCTGCGATTCCACGACGTGGAAGACCGGCGGCCCGGCCCCGGATGCAGCCCCAAGCCTTCCAGCGTAAGCCACGAGAAGCGAAATTGCCGTGGCTGGCGAGCAGGTCGAATGTTCACGTCTCGGCTCCAAGTTTGTCACGCAGGTCCGTCGCTCACGTTGCGTTCAGAACGGCGCGCCCATGATCTGCACGCGCCGGCGGGATCGCCGGTGGCGCGTTCAGCAGGAAGGGACTCCAAAGCAGCCCCCTCTCGTTGACTTCCGATGGAACCCGACGCCTTCAGAAATGTTGCTCCGCAGTTCCATGCAGCAAAGCGAGAATAAGTTGAATCGCCGTCAGTTCATTCAATCTGCGGCTGCGATCCCGGTCGCCGCATCCTTGACGCGGAGCGCATCAGCCGCGCCGCCTGCGGCGCAGCCGTTCAATGCGGCCTATGTGCGCGACCTCGCGCGCAATCTCGCCGCCAAGCCCTACGCTGCGCCGGATGACAAGCTGCCGGACGCGCTGGCGAAGCTGAACTACGACGCCTACCGCTCGATTCGGTTCTTGCCGGACCATGCGCTGTGGCGCAGTGAGAACCTGCCGTTCCAGGCGCAGTTCTTCCATCGCGGCTCGATCTACAAGGACCGGGTCGAGATCTATGAGGTTGCGGACGGCAAAGCCAGCCCCGTGGCCTATCGACCCGAGGACTTTGCATTCGGTCAGCAAGTCCCGGCCTTCCCGGCGGCCGATCTCGGCTTTGCCGGCTTCCGCGTCCACGCGCCGATGAACCGGCCGGACTACTACGACGAGGTCTGTGTGTTCCTCGGCGCGAGCTATTTTCGCGCCGTCGCCAAGGGCGAGATTTACGGACTGTCGGCGCGCGGGCTCTCGATCGACACCGGCGAGGCCAAGGGCGAGGAGTTTCCGGTGTTCAAGGCGTTCTGGCTGGAGAAGCCGACGCAAGGCGCCACCGCAATGGTGGTGCATGCGCTGCTCGACAGCAAGAGCGCGACGGGCTCCTACCGGTTCACGATCCGCCCTGGCGAGACCACCGTATTCGACGTCGAGGCATCGCTGTATCCGCGCGTCGAGATCGCTCACGCCGGACTGGCGCCGATGACCAGCATGTTCTTCTTCGGACCCAACGACCGCAACGACGTCGACGATTTCCGCCCCGCCGTGCACGATTCCGACGGGCTTGCGATGTTCAACGGCAAGGGCGAGCAGTTGTGGCGCCCCCTGAGCAATCCGCGCGACCTGCAGGTCAGCGTGTTCAACGACCTCAATCCGCGCGGCTTCGGCCTGATGCAGCGGGAACGGACATACACCGCCTATCAGGATCTCGAATCGCATTTCGAACGGCGGCCGAGCCTGTGGATCGAGCCGATCGGCGACTGGGGTGACGGCGCGGTGGTGCTGTTCGAGATCCCCACCAACCAGGAAATCCACGACAACATCGCCGCCTTCTGGCGGCCGAAGACGCCGCTCGCGGCCAAGGGCGAGCACAACATGACCTATCGCCTGCATTGGGGGCCCGATGTGCCGAAGCCGAATACGCTGGCGCGCTTCACGCGCACTGGCGTGGCCACCCGCGGCGAAGGCCGGCTGTTCGTTCTCGAGCTCCAAGGCGACGCCTTGAAGAGCCTCGATCCGAACATCGTCAAGGGCGTGGTCAGCGCGGCGAAATCCGAGGTGACGAACATCGTCGCGCAGCCGAACCCGGAGACGCAAGGTTGGCGGCTCAGCTTCCAATGCGCGGTCGGCGATGCGCCGGTCGAGCTCAGGGCCGAACTGGTTGCCAACGACAAGCCCGTATCCGAAACCTGGGTCTATCGATGGACGCCATGACCGCAGCGCAGCCGCGTCCGACCTATGAGGCTAGCGACGCGAGCTTTCTCCCGGCCGAGGCGCCGCTCGCGATGGTGCCGTCGCCACTCAATCATGCCGCGCCCGGCCGACGTGCCATCACGAGCGGCGGCCGCATCGCATTCCGGCGCGCTCTCATCTTCGCCGGCACCGCGGCGCTGACGCTGGCGGGCTGCTACAAGATGTACGAGGTCGTCGAGGTCGGTGGCGTGACCGTGCTGGAAGGCATGGTACTCGTGCTGTTCTCGATCCTGCTCGCGTGGATCGCCTTTGCCTTCGTTTGCGCGCTGGCCGGCTTCTGCGCCCTGCTGGGGCGGCGGCGCGATACGATCGCGATCGACATCGACGGTCCCCTGCCCTCTTTGTCCGGCCGCACAGCCATGCTGCTGCCGACCTACAATGAGGATCCGGACGCGGTGATGGTGCGGCTGCGCGCCATGATCGAATCGGTCGCCGGGACGGGACAGGCCGAGCGCTTCGACTGGTTTCTGCTCAGCGACACCACCGATCCCGACATCTGGATCGGCGAAGAGGCTGCGTTCGTCGATCTGCGCCAATCCTGCGGCACAGATCGGGTGTTCTACCGCCACCGGGCCGACAATGTCGCCCGCAAGTCCGGCAACATCGCCGACTGGGTGCAGCGCTTCGGCGCGGCCTACGACTATATGATCATTCTTGATGCCGACAGCCTGATGAGCGGCGCGACCGTGGTCCGGCTGGCCCATGCCATGGAGAACGCGCCGCAGGCGGCGCTGATCCAGACCCTGCCCGTGATCGTCAACGGCACCAGCCTGTTCGCGCGGCTGCAGCAGTTCGCGAGCCGGCTGTACGGCCCGATGATCGCGGCCGGCAATGCGTGGTGGTACGGCGCGGAAGGCAATTACTGGGGCCACAATGCGATCATCCGGGTCGCGGCCTTCGCGCAAGACGCGGCGCTGCCCGAGCTCCCCGGGCGCAAGCCGTTCGGCGGACATATCCTGAGCCACGATTTCATCGAGGCCGCCCTGATGCGCCGCGCCGGCTGGGGAATCTACATGACGGTCGATCTCGACGGCAGCTTCGAGGAGGTGCCGCCGTCGCTGATCGATCACGCCGCGCGCGACCGGCGCTGGTGCCAGGGCAATCTGCAGCATCTCGCCGTGCTGCCGGCGCGCGGCCTGCACTGGGTGTCGCGGCTGCACCTGCTGATCGGCATCGGCGCCTATGTCACCGCGCCGTTGTGGTTTGCCTTTCTCGTGCTCGGCATCCTCATCTCGCTGCAGGCCAACTTCGTCAGGCCCGAATATTTCCCCAAGGGCTTTGCGCTGTTTCCGACCTGGCCGGCTCAGGACCCGGTGCTCGCCGCCCAGGTCTTCGCGGCGACGCTCGGCCTGCTCATGGTGCCGAAGCTGCTCGCCTGCCTCGTCACGTTGTTCACGCCGACGCGACGCCGAGGCTTTGGCGGCGGGTTGCGCCTCTGCGTCGCCGTGCTGGCGGAAACGCTGCTCGCGGCCCTGATCGCGCCTTCGATGATGATCTTCCAGTCGATCGCCGTGATCGAAATCCTGATGGGGCGCGACGCCGGCTGGCAGGTGCAGCGCCGCAGCGACGGCGGCGTGAGCCGGCAGGAGATCCTTCGCAAATTCGCGCTGCCGACGGTATGCGGCCTGGTCATGGCGGCGAGCGCCTATGCTGTCTCCGTCCCCCTGCTGGCCTGGATGTCGCCGGTCATCGCCGGCCTCGTGCTGTCGATTCCGATCGGTCTGCTCACGGGCGGCCGCAGCACCGGCGCGCGCCTGTTCACGACGCCCGAGGATCGCGCTCCGCCGCCGGTGCTGGTCCGCGCCAAGCAGCTTGCGGAGAATCTGCGGCCGGATCGCCGGGCGGCGCTGGTCGAACTGCGCCAGAACGCCGGTCTCTGCCGCCAGCACGTTGCGTCCCTGCCGCCGCCTCGGCGTCGCGAGCCGGGCGACATCGACGTCGACCTCGCCACCGCCAAAGCGCGGATCGCGGGGGCCGGCTCGTTCACGCAGGCGATCCGCTTCCTGTCGCGCCGTGAGATCCTGGCCGTGCTCAGGGATGGCGCGACGCTGGAGCAGCTCGTCGCACTTCCCGCATGAGCGCCTGGACGACCTGCCCTATTTGGTCAGATGCGCCGATGCGATCGCCTGCTGGAACAGCGCGGTAAGCGCTGCGCCGATGCTGCCGCTCGAATCGACCTCGTAGTAGTAGCCCGGGCTGGCGCACGATTTCATGATGCCGCTGATCGAATCCCGCCATGGCGCGATATAGGTCGTGTACCAGCTGTTGTTGGTGATCGCGAGATAGGTGGTGTAGAGCACGGCGATCTTGATGCCACGAGCCTTCAACGCATCGCAGGTCGTCGTGTTCAGCGGTTCCTGGCAGCGGCCGCCCGAGAGAACTGTCTTGCTGCAGGTGGTCGGATAGGAATAGTCGGCGACGCCATCGGAGACGAAGAACAGCCATTTCTGCGGGCTGGTCGACGAGCCATCGCCCTGGGTCGGGATGACGCCGTTCATCGCGGACATCGCACCGTCGAAATCGCTGCACATGTCGTTGTTGTAGCCGCTGTAGGGGATCGTCATCAGGTCGAGCGAACCGACCGACGATTTCACCGAGGACATGCTCGAGGACAGGCTGGCGATGGTCGTCAGGCCGAGCGAGCCGCAGTCGCTGCCCAGGCTGTACACCGCCATGCGGTACTGGTTGCTGACGACCTGGCTGGCGGTCGCCGTGTCCGTGAGCGACTGCGTCGCGCTCCGGACGACGTCGATGCGCATCGTCACGCCCTTCTTCTTGGCGATGGAATAATAACTGTTGGTCTGCAGCGTCTTCTTCGAGCTGGACGTATAGGTGTCGTGGCAGGCGAAGGCGCACTTGTCGGACGTCGCATTCTGCAGCGTCGTCATGTCGGCCGTGGTCGCGCCGAGACCCTGCGACGGCGAGTTGTCGAGCAGAACGTAAAAGTCCATGTAGGTCGGGAACGAGGCCGAAGCCGACGACGAGGCCGAGACCGTCATGGTCGGGTAGCCGAACATGTGCATGAAGGCCGTCTTGACCACCACGGTGGCGCTGCCGGTCACGGTCCGCGCGGTGACGCTATCGCTGATATCGATGTTCAGCGAGTCCGCCGCCAGATTGTGCGCCGACATCTGGCCGTTGAACATGTTGGTCGCCGCCGTCTTGGCGTCCGACGCGGCGCCGCGCATGGCGGTGTAGCCGGTCGCGGCCAGCATCGCGGCGTCCATCGAAGCCGACAGCTTCGCCTTGGCGCGCACGGCCATCGAATAGTCGATCGCCGAGCCGACGAAGGCGAGGATCGGGAGCAAAGCAAGCGCGAAGATGATCGCGATGTTGCCGCTCTGGTCGCGACGGAACCGCGACAATAGCCTGAGGTATCTATTTCCGGCCAGCACGGCCACACTCCAACGAACACGGTGATGTTGCCGGGAATGTTGCGGATCAAGCGTTGCATTGGAATTGATGGAATTGCCGAGAATTGGTTACGTTGCGTTTCCGATTGTCGTAAGCGGCCTTTCTGCGGTGCCGTTGCACCACTCGGAGCGACATGACCGCCATGCGGACGCTTTTTTTTGGCGGGCCCCGGCATCGAATGCCGGACGGATCTCATCGGCCCGCCGCCCCTGATCGGCGCGGCACCCCTCCTCTGGTACCCCGATTGCAAAGCGGCGGCACCGATTGCATAGTCCGCGCGGTTTGCAGCGCCGGGGCGCGCTGATTCTCTGGGGGAGTTGGGGACGACGATGGCGGATGCCGATCTTGATGCCGTGATCCGGCAACTGGCCAAGCAGCAGAACAAGGCCATTCTGGCAGCGGCGAAGAAGCGCAAGGACCGCTTCAACGGCATGGCCGTCAAGGCCAAGGACAAGGACGCCAAGGAGCGCTTCAAGCTGCTCGCCCGCGAGGCGGTCGAGCAGGCCAATGCCGCTGCCCGACGGCTCCTGATCTCCGCCGACAACGTCGCCGACAGCTACGCTCGCGCGATGCGCCAGGCCGCCGCCGCGGAGCTGCCCAGGAAGCCGGAGACCAAGCAGCCGGAGAAGAAGGCCGACGGTGCGGCGGCCAAGCCGCAAGGCGGCAAACAGGCTGGCAAGGCTGCCAGGAGGGATCCTGCGAGGCCCGCGCCGAAGAAGGCCGCCCGGAAGGCCTGAGCCGGCCATCGAGCGCGGGACGCCGCGCCACTCCGGAAAATTCCGCGCTCGATAGCAACCATCGCCGCGCCCTTCGACTTGCCTCCGCAACATTCTGTCCGGAGGACCGTATGAAGGCGCTGGTTTGGCATGGCAAAGAGGACATTCGCTGCAACACCGTCAGCGATCCCGAGATCGAGCATGACCGGGATGCCATCATCAAGGTGACGAGCTGCGCGATCTGCGGCTCCGACCTGCATCTGTTCCACAACTACATCCCGGCGATGATGCCCGGCGATATCATGGGCCACGAGACCATGGGCGAGGTCGTCGAGGTCGGTTCCGGCGTCAACGGCAAGCTCAAGAAGGGCGACCGCATCGTCGTTCCCTTCACCATCATCTGCGGCGAATGCGAGCAGTGCCGGCGCGGCAATTTCTCGGTTTGTGAGACCACCAACCGCAACAAGCATCTCGCCGAGAAGGTGTTCGGACACACCACCGCGGGCCTGTTCGGCTACACGCATCTCACCGGCGGCTATCCGGGAGGCCAGGCCGAATACCTGCGCGTGCCGTTCGCCGACGCCACGCACATCAAGGTTCCCGACGGCATGACGGACGAGCAGGCGCTGTTTCTCAGCGACATCTTCCCGACCGGATGGCAGGCAGCCGCGCAATGCGACATCGAGCCGGACGATACGGTCGCTGTGTGGGGCTGCGGCCCGGTGGGACAGATGGCGATCCGCAGCGCCATCCTGCTCGGCGCCTCCCAGGTGATTGCGATCGACCGCATTCCGGAGCGGCTGGCGATGGCCGAGGCCGGCGGCACCATCCCCATCAATTTCGACAAGGAGAGCGTGGTCGGGCGGCTGAACGAGCTGACCGACAACAAGGGCCCGGAGAAGTGCATCGATTGCGTCGGCTTCGAGAGCCACGTCACCCTTGCGCAGCCCGACAGCGTGATCGATCGCGCCAAGCAGATGTTCATGCTCGAGAACGACCGGCCGCACGTGCTGCGCGAGATCATCTATGTCTGCCGTCCCGGCGGCATCGTCTCGATCCCCGGCGTCTACAGCGGGCTGTCCGACATGGTGCCAATGGGCGCGCTGATGAACAAGGGCCTGACGATCCGCACCGGCCAGACCCACGTCAACCGCTGGACGGACGACCTCGTGCAGCGCATCGAGGATGGCCAGATCGACCCGTCCTTCGTCATCACCCACACCGTGCCGCTCGCGCAGGGACCTGAGATGTACCGCGCCTTCCGCGACAAGCAGGACAGCTGCGTCAAGGTCGTGCTGAAGCCATAAGGGATCGCATCGCATGTTTCATTTCTCGAATCTCGTGAGATCCAAGGGCGACCCCAAGATCATCTCGACCGGCCCCAGCTCGCTGACGCCGGCCGATCGTCTGGCCCGCGGGCTCGGCTGGTTCAGCATCGTGCTCGGCACGCTGGAGCTGCTGGCGCCGCACCGCGTCACGCATGCGCTCGGCATGGAGGGCCGCGAGGGACTGGTGCGGGCCTATGGCGTGCGCGAGCTGTTCGCCGGCGTGCTCACGCTGTCGGTGGAGAAGCGGGCCGGCCTGCTGAGCCGCGTCGCCGGCGACGGGCTGGACATGCTGACGCTGGCCGGTGAGCTCAGGCCGAGCAATCCGCGCGCGGGCAGCGTGCTGGCGGCGCTGGTCATGGTCGGAGGCATCACGGCGCTGGACTACATGTGCGCCCAGGACGTCAAGAGGCAGCACGATCCGCGGCGCGGCCGCAAGCGCCTCTATAGCGACCGCAGCGGCTTTCCCAGGGGAATCGCGGCCGTGAAGGGCGCGGCGCTGCCGCGGCCGTCGCGCAGCACCGCCGCGACCTAGCCGGCCTGTGACAAAGCGTCCTGAAGCTACGGCTTCAGGACGACAGAGAACAGGCGAAAGCCCGCGACCTTCGGAAACGCCTCCGCGGCCTCCGGCGAGACCAGGGCCACCACGGCCGCGCTCACCTCGCCATTGTTCAACCGGGTGATCGCGGTGGCCTGCCCTTCCAGCAGCAGCACCTCCGTCGCACCGGCCGCATTCATGGCCGCGGTGATCTTCGCGTTGGACTTGGCGTAGCGCTCGTCGATCGCGATCACCTTGCCGCTGAGATCGCCCAATCCGCGCACGGTGGGACGCGCCAGCAGCACCGCGACGAGATGACTGTCGGCGGGCCCCTCTGGGACACGCAGCGCGGTCATCCGCTCGGCCAGCTCGGCCGCCACCGTCACCGCAGCCACCATGACGTCGCTCTGGACCTTGGCCGGATTCGGCATATCCGTCGTGACGGAGGGGGTCTTGATCACCGGCGCGGGCGGGCCGTCAGCCGGCGCGACCGGATCGGGCCGCGGCGTGCGCGCCGGCGCCGCGAGCGGCTTTTCGATCGGCTTGTCAATCGCCTTTTCAATCGGCTTTTCAATCGTCTTGGCGGTGGCGATTGGCGACTTGACCCGGCGCTTTGCGGCGCGGGCGTGCTTGTGCTGCAGAGTCGCGCGGCGCGCGACCGCGGCTGCAGGCTTGTGGATCGTGTCGGCAGGCTCCAATGATTGCGGCGACTGGTCGGCGACGGGACCGTCCACGCAGGGCCTTCCGCTCAGATCGACGCAAGGCGAGGCCACCTGCGGCGTCACCTGGTGGCTGCAGCCGGCCAGGGCCAAGGTTGAAACGACGGCCAACGCGCCGAGACAAAGCGCTCTCACTTTTCCGCTCCTGACGACTCTCCCGCGCACGAGACGCGCCTCTGCTCCGGCCTGCTATTTCAACGGCCATCCGTTAAACTCAGGCTTAAGCGCCGGTCCCGGCACGCGGACTCAGTGAGGCGTGGTTAATGTCGCGCGCACAAGGCGGCGACATTGGCCGGCCTCGGCCGCGAGAATCCGGCATTCCCTCAGCGGATATCAAATAGACTTCACGCCGCCGCGGGGGGCGTGCACGAATTCCGTTGATCGGATCACCGCGCGCCGCCATGTTGCGGCAGGTTCGTCGCGACGCCCCGCGTTCCCTGCGCCCGCCGCGGCGGAACGAAGCGCCGCCGCAGATGTTTCTCGAACTTGCGAAGGATGCTCCATGGCCAAGACAGACCCCGCAGCCGGCAAGCCGATCGCCAATGCCGCGCTCGCCAACATTCCGCGGCTGATCACGGCCTATTATGCGCTGAAGCCCGACCCGCACGAGCCGACCCAGCGCGTCGCTTTCGGCACGTCGGGGCATCGCGGCTCGTCGTTGAAGACCGGCTTCAACGAGAACCACATTCTCGCCACCAGCCAGGCGCTCTGCGACTACCGCCGCCAGCAGGGCCTCGACGGCCCCCTCTTCGTCGGCATCGACACCCACGCGCTGGCCGAGCCGGCGCTTGCCAGCGCGCTCGAAGTGTTCGGCGCCAATGGCGTCGAGGTGATGGTCGACAAGGACGGCGGCTACACGCCGACGCCGGTGATCTCGCACGCCATCATCTCCTACAACAAGGGCCGCACGGCGCATCTCGCCGACGGCGTCGTCATCACGCCGTCGCACAATCCGCCGGAGGATGGCGGCTACAAATACAATCCGCCGCATGGCGGCCCCGCCGACACCGACGCGACGGCCGAGATCGAGCGGCAGGCCAATGTGTATCTGGCCAACGACCTCGATGGCGTATCGCGCATCAGCTACAGCCAGGCCAAGCAGCGCGGCTCGTTGCACGCTTACGACTACATCACGCCCTACGTCGCCGATCTCGCCAACACCGTCGATCTCGACGCCGTCAAGGCGGCCGGGATCAAGATCGGCATCGATCCGCTCGGCGGCGCGGCGATCGCCTACTGGGCGCCGATCATCGAGCGCTACGGTCTCAACGCTGAAATCGTCAACGACGTCGTCGATCCCACCTTCCGCTTCATGACCGCGGACTGGGACGGCAAGATCCGCATGGACTGCTCCTCGCCCTACGCGATGGCGAGCCTGATCGGCATGCGCGAGCGCTTCGACGTCGCGTTTGCCAACGACACCGACGCCGACCGCCATGGTATCGTCACCCGCTCGGGCGGGCTGATGAATCCCAACCACTATCTGGCGACGGCGATCTCCTACCTGTTCGCTCACCGGCCCGGTTGGCGAAGCGATGCCGCGATCGGCAAGACCATCGTGTCGAGCTCGATGATCGACCGCGTCGCGCGCAAGCTCGGCCGCAAGCTCGTCGAAACCCCCGTCGGCTTCAAATGGTTCGTCGAGGGCCTCGGCTCCGGCAGCTTCGGCTTCGCCGGCGAGGAGAGCGCAGGCGCCTCGTTCCTGAAGCGCGACGGCACGGTGTGGACCACCGACAAGGACGGCCTGATCCTCGGGCTGCTCGCGGCCGAGATCATGGCCAGGCGCGGCCGTGACCCGAGCGAGCTCTACAAGGAGCTGACGGCCGAGCTCGGCGCGCCGGTCTATGAGCGCATCGACGTGCCGGCGAGCCCGCCGGCAAAGGCGGCGCTGAAGGCGCTGACGCCGGAAATGCTGAACCTGAAGGAGCTCGCCGGCGATCCCGTTCGCATGGTGCATACGAAGGCTCCGGGCAACGGCCAGTCGTTCGGCGGCATCAAGGTCGAGACCGACTACGGCTGGTTCGCGGCGCGCCCCTCCGGCACCGAGGACGTCAACAAGCTCTATGCCGAGAGTTTTCGCGACGCCGAGCATCTCAAGCGGATCCAGAGCGAGGCCCAGGCGGCGCTGGCGAAGGTGGGATGAAAGGGCGAGTAGCGAATAGGGTTCTTGCCGTTTCCCATTCGCCATTCGCTGTTCGCCCCTGCCCCTTCCCTCCCGCCCCCCGCATCGGATATCGATGGCTGGACAACGACCTGACAGCCATCGGTGAGACCGGATGCGAAGCTCTTCGACTGCCTTGCGCGTCACCTTCAGCGCGCTCGCAACCTCGTTCACGCTGGTTGTCAGCGCCGCGGCGCAAATGGCGCCGGAGGCGGCCGCACCACGTCCGAAGCCGGCGCCATCGATGCGCGCCGCGGCCTGCCATAACGGCCAGAGCTTCGACCGGTTTCTCGCCGAGCTGAAGCAACGCGCCATTGCCGAAGGCGTGTCGCAGCGCGCGATCGCGGCCGCCTCGCCGTACCTCACCTACAACCAGGGCATCGTCAATCGCGACCGCGGCCAGCGGGTGTTCGGCCAACTGTTCACCGAGTTCGCCGGCCGGATGGCCGCGCCCTACCGGATGCAGAACGGCCAGCAGCACATCCGGATGCATGCGGCAGCGTTCGCGCGCGCTGAGAAGGAGTATGGCGTGCCCCCGGCGGTCATCGCCGCGTTCTGGGGCCTGGAGAGCGATTTCGGCGCCAACATGGGCAATTTGCCGGTGCTGCCGTCGCTGGTGTCGCTGGCCTATGATTGCCGCCGCAGCGAGCGCTTCCAGAATGAGACCATCGCCGCGCTGAAGGTCATCGACCGCGGCGATCTCGCGCCGGAGGAGATGATCGGCTCATGGGCCGGCGAGCTCGGTCAGACGCAGTTCCTGCCGACCCACTACGTCACCTATGCCGTCGACTATGACGGCGATGGCCGCCGCGACCTCTTGCGCAGCGCGCCCGACGTGATCGGCTCGACCGCGAACTACATCGCGACCGGACTGAAATGGCGCCGCGGCGAGCCGTGGCTGGAGGAGATCCGCGTGCCCCAGGCGTTTCCGTGGGAGCAGGCCGATCTCACCGTCAAGGCGCCGCGCAGCAAATGGGCCGGCCTCGGCGTGACCTATGCCGACGGCCGACCGCTGCCGAACGATGCGCTCGAAGCCTCGGTGCTGCTGCCGATGGGCCGCAACGGCCCGGCGTTCCTGGCCTATGCCAATTTCGCCGCCTACACCGAGTGGAACAATTCGCTAATCTATTCGACCACCGCGGCCTATCTCGCCACCCGCATCGCCGGCGCGGCGCCGATGCGCAAAGCCAGCGGCCCAGTCGCGCAACTGCCGTTCAACGAGATCAAGGAGCTGCAGCAGCTCCTGGTAAAGGCCGGTTTCGACGTCGGCAAGGTCGACGGCGTGCTCGGCCAGCAGAGCCGCATCGCGGTCAAAACGATGCAGTTGCGGCTCGGGCTGCCGGCCGATTCCTGGCCGACGGCGGAACTGCTCGTACGCATGCGGGGCACGCCGCGGGCGCAGGCGGCGCCGGCTTCAGCGACAGCGACACGGTAGGTGAGCCGACATCATCGCGCGGCGCTCCTCGTCTCTCGATTGCAGATGACTTATTGTCCGACTTCATGCGACCGTGTCGTCCGCTCTTCGCTATTCCAATTTATCACCTTGGAATTGGACGGCCAGATGATCGCTCAGGACAAAAGCGCGAGCAGACGGACAATTGAAGCCCAATTTGGCTTGTAGCGCCGATCTTCATCCTGACCCTGTTCGGCCACCCAGGCTCGTCGTTCTCCACGACCTCGATCCGGCATTTCGGCCACGGCTTGGGGAAATCCTCCAGGGGACGCGTCCACAATCGCCGTGACCTCAGCGTGAACGACTGGAATGCACGGCGACCGCAAAAACCAGAAAGATGCAGTTGCATTCTCTTGGACGCCGCCCCATCTCCGAGGGCGCGCGCTTTCGTCGCGACGTCTCCTGCCAAAAGAGAGCATCATGTCCTTTTACGATTCGACCGTGCCGGCCTACCTCCAGATCCTCGGCAGCCTGTCCGGCCTGCTCAGCAAGGCCGAGGCCCATTGCGAAGCCAAAAAGATCGCCCCCGAGGTGCTGCTCGGCGCACGGCTGTATCCGGACATGCTGCCGCTCTCCAAGCAGATCCAGCTCGCCTGCGACTTCGCCGCCAAGGGCTGCGCGCGGCTTTCCCATAGCGAGGTCCCGAGCACGCCCGACACCGAGACGACGTTCGCCGAGCTTCGCCAGCGGCTTGCCAGAACCATCGATTACCTGAAGACGTTCCAGCCGGCGCAGTTCGAAGGGGCCGATAGCCGCGACGTCACCTTTCCAAGCGGGCCCAACACCACGCTGACCCTGAAGGGGCAGGACTTCGTCAACCGCGTCTCGTTTCCGAACTTCTATTTCCACGCCGCGATCGCCCACGGCATCCTCCGCCACAACGGCGTCGAAATCGGCAAGCGGGACTTCCTGGGCGTCGCCTGATCCCTTTCGTCTATTGCGACAGGCTATCCAACGGATGGCCCGTTGCGGCCGCTCCATCGCGCGGCACGTCTGCGCCGGACGGATACCTCGCGGCATTGCGCTGTTCGCGGCAATGCACAACTGACCACGATCCCCTCCCCTCTCCTGGAAAGATCCCGATGAGTGCATCCAAACTGTTCGCGCCATATCAGCTCGGTCCGGTCACCCTCGCCAATCGCGTCGTGATGGCGCCGTTGACCCGCAACCGCGCGGTGGACGGCCTCGCGCCGGGTCCGCTGACGGCCGAATATTACAGCCAGCGCGCCTCCGCCGGCCTCCTGATCTCCGAGGCCAGCCAGGTCTCGCAGCAGGGCCAGGGCTACCAGGACACGCCTGGCATCTACTCCAAGGAGCAGATCGCCGGCTGGCGCAAGGTGACCGACGCGGTGCATGCCAAGGGCGGGCGCATCTTCATCCAGCTCTGGCATGTCGGCCGTATCTCCCATGTCTCGCTGCAGCCGAATGGCGGTGCGCCGGTCGCGCCCTCGGCGATCGCGGCCAAGACCAAGACCTTCGTCGGCGGCGCGTTCACCGACGTCTCGACGCCACGTGCGCTCGAGCTCGCGGAAATTCCCGGCATCGTCGCGGCGTTCAAGCAGGCAGCGCTGAATGCGATCGAGGCCGGCTTCGACGGCGTCGAGATCCATGGCGCCAACGGCTATCTGCTCGACCAGTTCGCCAAGGACGGCGCCAACAAGCGCACCGACGCCTATGGCGGGTCGATCGAGAACCGCGCAAAGCTGATGCTCGAGGTTGCCAAGGCCGTGTCGGAGGCGATCGGCGCCGACAGGACCGGCATTCGGCTATCTCCGGTGACGCCGGCCAACGACATCTCGGATTCCAATCCGCAGGCGCTGTTCGACTACATCGTCGACCAGCTCGCGGCGCTGAATCTGGTCTACATCCACGTGATCGAGGGGGCGACCGGCGGCCCGCGCGACGTTGCGCCGTTCGACTACGCGTCGCTGCGCAAGCGCTTCAAGGGCACCTACATCGCCAACAACGGCTATGACCTCGCGCTCGCGAACAAACAGCTCGATGCCAACGCGGCCGACCTGATCGCCTTCGGCCGGCCGTTCATCGCCAACCCGGATCTGGTCGAGCGGCTCAAGGTCAGCGCGCCGCTCAACGAGCTCGACCGCGCCACCCTCTATGGCGGCGGCGAGAAGGGCTACACCGACTATCCGACGCTGAAGGCGGCGCAAGCGGCGGAGTAGTCGCCATCACGTAGGGTTGGCACAGCAGCCGCTCGCAGGGCGGCCGCGTGCCCACCATGCCTCCGCGAGAGCGGAGGGAGCGGTGGGCACGGCGCACGAGAGGCCGCGCCTGTCGCAACATCTCGCTTCGCGCCTTTGCCCACCCTGCGCTTCTGCGATCCGGCACATCCCCACCTACATCATGCTGCCGGGCAGGAAGCACCGCACATCGATGCGCAGGCCCGTATTCAGCTCGCGATAATACACGGGCCATACCATCGTCCGGCCGGCGCGATTGGGCTCGGTCACCACGGCCTCCTCCGGAACGACCCACCATTGGCCTTCAATGCGAACACGGTAGCGGCCATCCTTCGTGTCCCAATCCGTGTCCGAGAGCGCGGTGCCATCCGCATCCGAGCAGCACGGCCCCTTGCCCGAACGCAAACTCTCGAACCAGCCCTTGAGCGGAGAATTGGCGTAACGCCCATCGAGATCGCGCGCCGCCGCATCGCCAAGCAGCAGAGAATGCGCCCCCAGACTGCCAGCGAGAAGCACGACAGAGATTGTCGCTCGTATCCAAGGAGGCACGTGGGGCCGGTGAACGGCATCCATCGATGACGCGATGATCGATACAAGGCTTGAAGATCTACGGCTCATGTGCACCACCTCGCTGCTCGATACGATGCGCAATAGCTGGTCGGGTTCTGTGGCGGAAGTTCGTAGTTGGCGGAAGCCGTCAGCAACTAATCGCGATGCTTCGTAAATTCCACAGGCGCACAGCGATCTCGTTCACGAGGTCAGCGGGATAATTGCCCAAAATCCATCGTGAGCAGACTCATCGACGATTCATACCGGTTGCGTAGGGTGAGCAAAGCAGCTGCCCGCAGGGCGGTCACGTGCCCGCCGTGCATCCGCGCAAGCGGAAGGAATGGTGGGCACGGCGCGCGGTGGAGTTGAGCTCGTGACATGCAGTATCGCACACGCGCCTTTGCCCACCCTACGGCAGCGGAGACACGTCACGCTTTTAGTCAAGCAACAAGAAGGCCGGGATTTCTCCCGGCCTTCCTGCCACGGTGGGGGCTGCCGTGGCGCGGCGCGGATGCGCCTATGGTCGTCAGGATGCGAAGCTCAGAACTTCGCCCGGATGCCGGCATAGGCCGCGAGCGGCATCCCCGGAACCATGCTACGCGGATCGTTCAGCGCGAACGCCGTTCCGCCACCGGCGGTGTTGAAGCCGGCGGGGTCGAACACGGTACCTGCCGAGTAATAGCGCTGATTGAACAGGTTCTGGATCAGGCCGAACACCTCGACGTTCTTGGTCACCTGATAAGATGTGTTGACGTTCACGACCCAATAGGCCGGGACCTTCGGGTAGACGTTGGTGTCGTCGTGCAGCAGGTACTGGCTGCCGACATAGTTGACGCTCGCCCCGACCTTCCAGGCGTCGGTCACGGCATATTCTGCGCCGAGCTTCAGGCGGTGCGCCGGAATGCCGGGAATGTGGTTGCCGGAGACGACGCCGACCGGCACCCGCAGGAACGGATCGTTGACGTCGAAGGCGCTGCGGAAGGTGGCGTCGATGAAGGTGTAGTTGGCGTAGGCGGTCCACCGGTTCCAGGCCAGGTCGAGCTTGGCCTCGACACCCTGGCGCAGCGTGGTGCCGGCGTTCTTGAAATAGCCGCGCACCGGGTTGGCCGGGTCGACGACTTGGATGATGTCGTCGGAATTCTCGGTACGAAACAGGCTGAGGCCCCAGCGCAGCCGCCAGCCATCATCGACCGCCGATTTGATCGGGGCCTTGCGGTAGGCCGGCAGATCGGCGGCGTAGGCCGAGCGGCCGCCGGAAATCTCGCCGCGCAGGCCGCCTTCGACGGTGCGCGACACCACCTGCTTGAGCGGCGGATCGGCGATCAGGAAGTTGTCGATCAGGCAGGGATTGGCCGGATCGGAGCAGCCGAGCTCGAGCGGCGTCGGCGCGCGGTTGGCTTCGGAGTATCCGGCATAGGCGGTCATGTCAGGCGTGATCTTGTAGGTCAGGCCGATCACCGGGTTGAAGCGCTGGAAATTGTTGTTGCTGTTCAGCAGCGGCGCGAAGCCGGTCTGGTCGCGCAGGTTGATCTGCGCCCAGTTGAAACGGCCGCCGGCGGTCAAGGCGAGCTGCGAGGTGATGTCGAAGGTGTTGGTCGCGTAGACGCCGAGATAGGTGTTCTTGGCATTCAGGTTGACCGGGGCGAGGCCGGCATTGGGCTGGTCGATGTAGACGCCGAGGCCGGTGACGAACAGGTTGTTGTCGATGGTGCCGAGCTCGGATGTGGCCTGGAAGTTGGTATTGCCGTGATCGACGCTGGCGCCGACGACGAAGTGGTTGTCATGGCCGAAGAGCTGCGTCGTTGAGGTCGCCTGCAGCGAGCCGCCATAGCTGTCGGTCTTGACGGTATTGCGGTCGATCTGGCCGAGCGCCGCATCGGCGGCCAGCGTGTTGGCGGTTGGGCCGTTGCGGTTGATGTCCCACGGGGTCCCCGCGGCGTCCTCAAGGACGAACACGCCGCCCCCGTCCCGCACTTCGGTGCTATTGCCATCGACGCGCGCGGATTTGTAGTTGCGGTAATAGCCGTTGGCCTGGATCGACAGCGTGTCGGTCGGCGTCCACTTTGCGCTCGCCTGCACCATCTGCATCTGCAGATGCAGCGACTGGGGCCAGGTATAGACGCTGGACCAGCGCTGGTTCAGCATCTCGATCGGTGTCGCGGCGACCGAGCCGAGCTTGTTGTCGGCACCGGTGAAGGAGAGATGGAATTCGGTGTTGTCGCCGCGCGCGCCGAAATCGGCATACATGCGCCGGATCTGCGAGGCCGACGAGTAGTCGCGCCAGCCGCGGTCATAGGCGCCTTCCGCCGCGATATAGGCCGAGTAGGTGCCGTTGTTCCAGCCGTATTGAGCGCCCGACTGGATCCGGCCGAACGAGCCGCCGAACAACTGCGCTTCCCCGCCCTGGTAGTTGAAGCCGTTCTTCATCTCGATCGACAGCGCACCGCCGGTGGCGTTGAGGCCGAACAGCGGATTGTTCGGCATCAGGGTCATGCGTGCGATCGCCATTTCCGGGATCAGGTCCCAGTTCACGACGTCGCCGAAGGCCTCATTGATGCGGGTGCCGTTCTGGTAGACGGCGATGCCCTGCGGCGTCCCGAGCACCGGCGAGGCAGTCTGACCGCGATAATTCAAGTCGCGCTGGAACGCGTTCCCGGTCTGGTCGCTGAGGGAGACCCCGGGCACCGATTGCAGGATGCTGTCGAGCAGCGTCGGCGCGCGGCTGTGGTCGAGCTCCCGCGCCCCGATGGTTTCGACATTGGAAGGAATCTTGTCCTTCGCGATCTCGCTGCCCTGAACGGGCGAGACGCCGACCACCTCGATGGTCTGCAGGGTTTGCTGCGCGAACGCAGCCGCAGGCAGCAACGCACAGGTCGCGAGAAGCGCGCTCTTCAGCGCCGACAGTCTGGTCAAGACGTCCCCCAGTTTCTTGTCGACCGGTTCCGGCAACAGCCCACGCCCCTGAGCCTTTACCCGCACCAGAACTGGCCGATTTACCCGTCTACGAACGTTAACATTCGTAAACAGCCCTCCAGTTCGTCGCAACGGGCAATATTCTTCGGCCCCTAGGGACAATCTTCCCGGATCCGGAAAGTGGCGATCGATTCGCCGAGCTATCTCCCAGCCTCGGCCGCACTGTTGCACCCGATCCTGGTTTGCAAGGGAACTCACATGGTAGAGAAAGCATCGGCGCCGTCGGCGCCCTAAGGGCAAGACCTTCATCGGATGTATCGCGTTCTGCTCGTCGATGACCACCCGGTCGTGATCACGGCCTGCCGCTGGCTGCTGAACGAAGCCGGGATCCGCGCGCTGTCCGAGGCACACGATGCCGACAGCGGGTACCAGGCCTATGTTCGTGACCGGCCGGATGTCGCGATCGTCGATCTGCGCCTGCCCGGGCAGGAGCTCGGCGGCATCAATCTGATCGAACGCATGCGGTCGCACGATCCCCGCGCCCGGATCCTGGTCTTCAGCATGCATGCCGATCCGCGCATCGTCCGCTCGGCGATCGACGCCGGCGCCAGCGGCTATCTGCTGAAGGACGCGCCGCCGCACGAGCTGCCCAAGGCGTTGGAGCAGGTTCGAGCCGGCGGCACCTATCTCGATCCGCAGCTCGCCACCCGCATCGCCCTGCTCCGCGCTGACCCGGACGGCATGGCAGCCCCTGCGCTGACCCCGCGCGAGCGCCAGGCCCTTGCGCTGCTGGCCCAGGCGAAATCCTATCAGGCGATCGCCGACCATCTCGGCATCAGCTACAAGACCGTCATCAACCTGACCTACCGGCTGCGTCAGAAGCTCGGGGCCCGCAGCCTGCCCGACCTGGTTCGTCTCGCAGTGGAAATGTCCCGCCCAAGCCTGTGAGGGCCAATCGCCTTCCTGCTGGCCCGCCACGAGCATCCGCCTGAAAGACGAGGGCCTGCGACGGTCTCCCGTCACAGGCCCTCGAGCTCATGTCTATGTCGCGTCGGTCCAGTGCGGACCGATGTCTCACTTCAGCAGCTTGGCCACCGACTTCAGCTCTTTGGAATCGAGCGTGCCGTCACCGTCCGGATCGGCCGCCTTGAAGCGGCCTTCCACCAGCGCGAGATACTCGTCCTTGGTCAGCGTGCCGTCATTGTCTGGATCAGCGGCCTTGAGATCCTTGGCCGAAACGCGGCCGCGCAGCTCCTTGGCGTCGAGCGTGCCGTCGTGGTCGCGATCGAGACGATCGAACAGCGCGCCGGCGGCCGTGCGGACCTCGTTCATGTCGGCGGTGCCGTCCTTGTCGGGGTCGATCGAGGTCAGCAGCTTGGAACGGGCCGGTGCACTGACAGCGATCGTCGACGTGCCGACGATCGCGGCCATGCCGACGGCAGCGGCCGTCATCATCAGTTTCCAATTCATCGAATTGATCCTTTGTCTCCGCCGTCCGAGGGGCGGCGATGAAGCGCACGAAAACAACGTATGCGAGCGTCGGCGGTTTCACCGGCAACGCGCCGCACATCGCTTTGACCTATGGGAGGCCTTGTCATTTCGCAAGTGCAAGAACGCGACGCCCGGGAAATTCCCTCAAGAGCGTCGGGACTAGAACCTCGGTCCGTGCAGAAAATATCTCCCCGGACGGTCACGACGCGGACCGCTATCGTGGTCGAAGACACCTCCTCCTGCCTCGGCCCGAGCATTGGCGACGTGGCGTCCGCGCTTGGCGACATGCCTTGCGGTTCTGGCACCGCTCCCCGATGACGCCTGTCGGACTTGCCCAACCTGATCTCTCTTGCCGGCCTGGGTTTGATTCCACCAGGCTTCCAGCTGGTCCCGCAGCGGCTCCTCCGCGAAGGCGCGTCCATCCGGCAGCAGCGTGGACAGAAGCAGTGTGAGCACCAGTCCAAGCCGCATCGGCCGAGCGGACAAGCGGCGATGATGACCGGGTGTGTGAAGCACGGGCGTGTCCATTCTCTGGCTGATCCGGCGATCAGCAATGCATGCTGCAACACATGTTTTCCTCGCTCTATGACCTCAATGTGTTTGCAGCACGCCACATTCATCACCGCGTTGAGATTCACTCGCGAAATGGCCGCCATATTGTCCCGGTCAAAATGTCCCGTTCGACTTGCCAAAACATCCCTATTCCTCATCGAAACAGCAAGGGCCGGAGCAATTGCGGCATTCGACGACTGATCGTTTCCCGATCGCGTCATCTTTCAGCCGACAGGCCCGCATGTTTTCGCCCAGCCGACTCGTTAGCTCATTAGTTGAAGGGAGCGCGGGGACATGCAGCCGAACGGCATCGCCAGGAGTACAAAAAGACGATCGCGATTGTACATGGCTGCCGGTGCTCTCGTGCTCGCGCCGTTCGGTGCAGCGGCCGAGGAGATCCAGGGCAATGACCCCGCCTCGCCCGGACATTTCCAGGTCGAACAGCGCTTCGGCTATCTGACAACCTTCAATCCGCAACAGAACGGCGGACGCCGCGTGCCGCAGCGTGCGGTCACCGGCGAGACCGAGATCGGCTACTCGCCAACCGAATGGTACGAGATCGCGTTGACCTCGCCTTACGCCTTTGCCCGCACCAATGTGCCGATGGCGCTGGGCAACGTGATGGACAATGGCGTGCCCGGCTATTCATTCCAGTCCGGCGGCGTCACCATTCGCCAGACCTTCATCCAGGGCGACCGGCTCGAGCGCACCGTCTTCCTCGGCCTGGTGTCACGCACCATCCTGGCGCCGCAGGGCGGCCTGACGCCGGACCTGTGGGTCGCCAACAAGGCCGGCGCCGGCCAGCCCGGCGCGCCGCGCTTCGTGCAGGAGGCGACGCCGCGGGTGGCGCAGATGTTCACGCCGATCATCGGCGTCAACCTGCCCAACGACTATCAGCTCATCTTCAACGCGAACATGACCTTCGGCATCGACGGCGCCGGCTCGGCCTTCGAGCCCTCGGTGCGCTTCGTCAAGCGCCTCAGCGATCGCTGGACCGTCGGTATCGAGCATTTCTCCAATCTCGGACCGTTCGGCTACATCCTGCCCTGGAATCAGCAGATGCAGACGCTCTACGCAGTCGCCGACACCCGCTTCAAGGGCTTCGAATTCAGCTTCGGCGTC
The DNA here is from genome assembly GCF_032381375.1 of Bradyrhizobium sp. SZCCHNR1017. Taxonomy (NCBI): domain Bacteria; kingdom Pseudomonadati; phylum Pseudomonadota; class Alphaproteobacteria; order Hyphomicrobiales; family Nitrobacteraceae; genus Bradyrhizobium; species Bradyrhizobium sp. SZCCHNR1017. The sequence goes on from NZ_JAUHIR010000008.1 coordinate 307,978, forward strand.
GGCTACGGCCTGACCAACGCCTCGCGCGGCCTTGCCGTCAAGACCAGCATCGGCAAGGATTTCTGACCCCGCGCGCCCTCATCCCATGACCAATCATAAGAAAAGGACACTCGTCATGCGTCGCCTCGTCACCGCCTGCGCGCTTCTCATGCTGGCCGGCTCCGCCGCGTCCGCCGAGGACGGCCCGCGCTTCCTCAACCGCACCGGCCAGACCATCGTGAAAATGTACCTGGCGGCCGCCGGCACCAAAACCTGGGGCGCCGACCAGTGCAAGAACGACGACGAGGGCGAGGTCGACCACAATGAGCGCATGACGCTGGTCGGCGTGAAGTCCGGCCGCTACGACATCAAGCTGTCCGAAAAGGGCGGCCGCACCTGCGTCGCCAAGAACATCGAACTCAAGGAAGGCGCGCAGTTCGTCGTGCGCGATACGGATCTGACCGAGTGCAGCAAATAAGCGGCACGCGGCGGCACCGATATCGCCCTGGATGGCGCCGCGCTCAGCGCGGCCTCAGATGGAGAGGGACCGTGCGCGAGACCTGCGCCTGAGCCATCGCCGGCGGAAAGCGCGGGAACGGCGCGGCGCGTTCGATGATGCCCATCGCCGCGCGGTCCAGCGCCGGCGAGCCCGAGCTTCCAGCGAGCCGCCGCGACAGCAGCCGGCCGTTACGATCGATCACGACGTTCAGCATGACGGTGCCGCTCGCGCCATTGCCGTCGGAGGGATAGGTCGCGGCGCGGCGGATCTGCGCCACCACCTCGGCGTTCCAACTGGCCTGGCCCTCGCGCGCCCCGACGCTGTCCTCGCCGGGATTGGGCGCCGACGCGACACGTGAAGGCCGGGCCGCCGGCGCCGCAGCCGGCTTCGGCGGTGCGGGCTTCCTCTCGGCCCTCTCCTTCGTTTCCTTCTTCTCCACCGGCTTGCGCTCGACACGCTCGGGCACGGGAACGGGCTTCGGCTCCGGCGGTTTCGCCTCGATCGGTTTCGGTGGTGGCGGCGGCGGCAAGACGACATCGTCTGCACGCGGCGGCTCGGGCGCGAGGGCGACCTGTGGCGCGGGCTCCGGCGAGGGAACGACATCCGGCACCGGCTCCGGCTCGGAGGGAGCCGGGACAGGCTCAGCGACGGCCTCGCGCGCGACCGGGTCGTCCTTCACCGGCTCATCCTTTGGCGGCTCCACCGGCGGCGGCTCGGACGCCGGCGCATCCTGCGCCGTCGGCGCCGGCTCGCTCACCACCGCCGGGGTGAACACGACGTCGAAGGCCGGCGCCTGGGCACGCCCCTGCGGCGCGGGACGCAGCAGCAGATAGCCGACGGCGAGCCCGACGTGCAGCCCGCCCACCACCAGCGCGGCGATGGTCCACAGCGTCCGCTCCCGGCGCTGCTCGTGTTCGAACGGATCGAGCGTCAGAACGCTCACTGCGCGCCCCGGTCTTCCAGGGCAACGAGCGCGACCTTGGTGTAGCCGGCGCGGCGCAACGTGTTCATCAGCGCCATCACCTCGCCATAGGGCAGCGTCTGATCGGCGCGCAGCAGCACGCGCTGCTCGTGATCGGACTTGGTGGCGGCATCGAGCGAAGCGGCGATGTCGGCCTGCGCCACGCTCTGGTCGCCAACGGCGAGCGAGCGGTCGGCCTTGAAGGTGACGAAGACCGGCGTCTCCGCGCGCGGCTGCGGCTCGGCCGAGATCGCCGGCAGGTTGACCGGGACGTCGACCGTGGCGAGCGGTGCCGCCACCATGAAGATGATCAGGAGCACCAGCATGACGTCGATGAACGGCGTCACGTTGATGTCGTGCGTCTCCTCGAAGTCGTCGGGGCGCCGGGCAAGCTTGACGGCCATGGCTCACTCCGCCGGATTGGCGATCGACAGCAGCGGCGCGTCGACCGCGCGGATGGCGCTGCGCCGCACCTCTGTGGGCCCCGCGTGCTGCCGGTCGAGATCACGGCTGAGCAGGCGCATGACCGCCACCGATGCATCGGCGATGACGGCGCGATAGCCGCCGGTGGCACGCGCGAACAGGTTGTAGATCACGACCGCGGGAATCGCCGCGGCGAGGCCGAAGGCGGTGGCGAGCAGCGCCTCCGCGATGCCCGGCGCCACCACCGCGAGGTTGGTCGTATGCGCATGCGAGATGCCGATGAAGCTGTTCATGATGCCCCAGACCGTGCCGAACAGGCCGACGAACGGCCCGACCGCGCCGACCGTGGCGAGAATGCCGATGCCGCGGCCGATGCGCGCCACCGCCGCCGCCTCGATCCGCTCGAACTGCCAGGAGACACGCTCCTTGATGCCATCGGCGGGGAGGCCACGCGACTTGTCGATTTCGTCATCGGCGACGGCCAGCAGCCGTCCGACCACACCGTCGTCGGCGGAAATGCGTCCCGTCGCATCCGACAGCGCGCGCGCGGCCAGCGCGATGCCGAGCGCGCTGCGCGAGGTGCGCAGTGCCGCGCGGAGCTGGATCGTCTTCACCACCAGAACGGTCCAGGTTGCGACTGAAGCCAGCGCCAGCCCGATCATCACCGACTTCACGACGATGTCGGCCTGCATGAACATGGTCCAGGGCGACAACGCCTCCGGCAGCGTGCTCGCGATATTGGCGATGTGCGCCTGATCCATGGCCGTACTCCCTAGGTGGCCCCGTGGGTTGGCGATCACGATCCCGGCGTGGATCGCATGAGGCCATGCCGGATCGTGTCGAGGCCTTGTTGTTTCGTGTCGTTGGGGCAAAGTCACGGCGAAGATCGCGACAATCCCGATCGTCAAAGAGTGCCGCCTGTCCCCACCGGCTTCAAGGCACTTGCTGCGTGGAAGTTGTCCCCGGCGACACGGGAATAATTCCCGAATGGAACGGGAAGCCCCTCACCTCTGGGCCAAAAGAAAAGGCCGGGATTGCTCCCGGCCTTCGTGATGGGATCGCCCGGTCGAGCCGGGCGATGACTTCAGAGCGTTGGCTCACTTCGCCTCGGCGCGCTTCGGCGGGGTGGCCGGCCACGACTTGATCAGGGTGTCGTAGTCGATCGTCTCGCCCTTCGGCTTCTCGTTCGCGAGCTTGCGCTGCGGAGCGATGTTGCCGTCCTTGGCCGACTTGTTGAACCAGAACTCGGCCGATTCCTTTTTATTCAGCTTCGGACCGCACTCGCCCTGGACCTTGGACTTCTCCAGACGCTCGAGGACGGAGTCCTGAGCGGCCGCGAGCGCGTCCATCGCCTGCTGCGGGGTCTTCGCACCGGACGACGCATCGCCGATGTTCTGCCACCACAGCTGCGCCAGCTTCGGATAGTCGGGCACGTTGTTGCCGGTCGGGGTCCACTGCACGCGCGCGGGCGAGCGGTAGAACTCGATCAGGCCGCCGAGCTTCGGCGCACGCTCGGTGAACGACTTGTCCCAGATGTCGGATTCACGGATGAAGGTGAGGCCGACATGGCTCTTCTTCAGCGACACCGTCTTGGAGACGATGAACTGCAGGTACAGCCAGGCGGCCTTGCGGCGATCCGGCGGGGTCGACTTCAAGAGCGTCGCAGAACCGGCGTCCTGGTAGCCGAGCTTCATGCCCTCCTTCCAGTACGCGCCATGCGGCGACGGGGCCATGCGCCACTTCGGCGTGCCGTCCGCATTCACGACCGGCAGGCCGGGCTTCACCATGTCGGCGGTGAAGGCGGTGTACCAGAAGATCTGCTGAGCGACGTTGCCCTGCGCCGGGACCGGACCGGCCTCGGAGAAGGTCATGCCCTGCGCCTGCGGCGGCGCATACTTCTTCATCCAGTCGAGATACTTCGCGATCGAGTAGACGGCCGCCGGGCCGTTGGTGTCACCGCCGCGCTCGATCGACGAGCCGACCGGACGGCAACCTTCCATGCGGATGCCCCATTCGTCGACCGGCAGGCCGTTCGGGATGCCCTTGTCGCCGTTGCCGGCCATCGACAGCCAAGCGTCGGTGAAGCGCCAGCCGAGCGAGGGATCCTTCTTGCCATAGTCCATGTGGCCATAGACCTTGACGCCGTTGATCTCCTTGATGTCGTTGGTGAAGAACTCGGCGATGTCCTCATAGGCCGACCAGTTCACGGGCACGCCGAGGTCGTAGCCATACTTGGCCTTGAACTTGGCCTTGTAGTCCGGATTGGTGAACCAGTCGTAGCGGAACCAATACAGGTTCGCGAACTGCTGGTCGGGCAGCTGGTAGAGCTTGCCGTCCGGAGCGGTCGTGAACGACTTGCCGATGAAGTCGTTGACGTCGAGCATCGGATCGGTGACGTCCTTGCCCTCGCCCTTCATGTAGTCCGACAGCGCGATCGTCTGGCCGTAGCGGAAGTGGGTGCCGATCAGGTCGGAGTCGTTGATCCAGCCGTCATAGACGTTCTTGCCGGACTGCATCTGGGTCTGCAGCTTCTCGACGACGTCACCTTCCTGGATGATGTCGTGCTTGAGCTTGATGCCGGTGATTTCGCTGAACGCCTTGGCGAGAGTCTTCGACTCGTATTCGTGAGTCGTGATGGTCTCTGAGACGACGTTGATCTCCATGCCCTTGAAGGGCTCGGCGGCCTTCGCGAACCACTCGAGCTCCTTCTTCTGCTCTTCCTTCGACAGCGTCGAAGGCTGGAATTCGCTGTCGATCCACTTCTGGATCGTGGCGTCGTCCGCACGTGCCGGCACGGACAGCGTCATAGTGGCGGCGAACAGCGCAGCAGCGCTGGTCATCGCGAGATAGCTCGCCTTGGTCAGGTGATGCTTCCTAGGTTTCAAGTGTCGCATGCTTTCCTCCTTGAGCGACAGACGTATCCAGGTCCGGGTTGTCCCCGGATCTGCCCCTTTTCACCTGCGTCAGACGGTGCGGAAGATCGCAACGGCTGATGCAAGCGAAATTGCGGTCGCGAGCCACAGGCTCGAAACCTCAAACCCTTCCTCGCCGATCGGCAAGGTCGCAATCGTGTCGGTGCCGACCAGACCGATCCATACGAGATGAATGACGGCGGCCGAGATCAGCGAGATGAACAGCCGGTCGCCGCGCGTGGTCGGGATGCGCAGCACGCCGACCCGCTCGGCCTCCGGGTAGCGCGCGGCGAGCACGATCATGACGCCGAGCGTGCATGCGAGCGCAGCAAAGAAGATCGCGGTCGGCAAGGTCCATGCCATCCATGCGATGCTGTTCATGGCTATCGGCTCCAGGCGGTAATGGGCCCCCTCCCCCGCTTGCGGGGGAGGGTTGGGGTGGGGGCGCCGCGCGTCGGAGCGCCCGAGAGGAGAGATGCCCCCACCCGTATCGCATCTGACGATGCGATACGGCCTCCCCCGCAAGCGGAGGAGGCGGAACGGAGGCCGTGGCAACAAGCGTGCGTCATCACACCCGTCCCAGCGCGAAGCCGCGCGCGATGTAGTTGCGGACGAACCAGATGACGAGCGCGCCGGGGATGATCGTGAGCACGCCGGCAGCCGCGAGCAGACCCCAATCCATGCCGGACGCCGAGACCGTGCGCGTCATCACCGCCGAGATCGGCTTGGCGTCGACGGAGGTCAGCGTGCGCGCGAGCAGCAGTTCGACCCAGGAGAACATGAAGCAGAAGAAGGCGGCGACGCCGATGCCGCTCGCGATCAGCGGCACCAGGATCTTCACGAAGAAGCGCGGAAACGAGTAGCCGTCGAGGAACGCCGTCTCGTCGATCTCGCGCGGCACCGACGACACGAAGCCTTCGAGGATCCAGACCGCGAGCGGGATATTGAAGATGCAATGCGCCAGCGCCACCGCCCAGGGCGTATCGAACAGGCCGATCGCCGAATACAGATTGAAGAACGGCAGCGCGTAGACCGCAGCCGGCGCCATGCGGTTCGACAGCAGCCAGAAGAACAGGTGCTTGTCGCCAAGGAAGCGGTACCGCGAGAATGCATAGGCCGCCGGCAGCGCCACGAGAATCGAGATCACCGTGTTGATGATCACGTATTTCAGCGAGTTGATGTAGCCGGAATACCAGCTCTCGTCGGTGAAGATGCGCATGTAGTTGGCCAGCGTCGGCTGATGCGGCCACAAGTTCATCGTGGTGACGATCTCGTTGTTGGTCTTGAAGCTCATGTTGACGAGCCAGTAGATCGGCAACAGCAGGAAGACCAGGAACAGCGAGATGATGATCCGACGGCCCGGAATGGTGTTCATCACGCGCCCCCTTTCACCGGCCGCCGCTCGGCGCCGGCATTGGTCATGATGGTGTAGAACACCCAGCAGACGATCAGGATGATCAGATTGTAGACCAGCGACAGGGCAGCCGCCTTGCCGAGATCGAACTGGCCGAGCGCGATCTTGACGAGCTCGATCGAGATGAAGGTCGTCGAATTGCCCGGCCCGCCGCCTGTGACGACGAACGGCTCGGTGTAGATCATGAAGCTGTCCATGAAGCGCAGCAGCACGGCGATCAGCAGCACGCGATGCATCTTGGGCAGCTGGATCGCGGTGAACACCGCCCAGCGCGAGGCGCCGTCGATCTGCGCAGCCTGGTAATAGGCGTCGGGGATCGACTTCAGGCCGGCATAGCACAGCAGCGCTACCAGGCTGGTCCAGTGCCAGACGTCCATCAAGATGACCGTGAACCAGGCGTCGGCGTCGTTCGAGACGTAATTGTAGTCCAGGCCGATGGCGTTGAGCGTGTAGCCGAGCAGGCCGATGTCGGAGCGGCCGAAGATCTGCCAGATCGTGCCGACCACGTTCCACGGAATCAGAAGCGGCAGCGCCAGCACGACGAGGCAGAACGCCACGGTCCATCCGCCCCGCGGCATCGACAGCGCCACGACGATTCCGAGCGGAACCTCGATGGCCAGGATCGCGAGCGAGAAGATCAGGTTGCGCCCGAGCGAGGCGAGGAAGCGGCCGCCGAGATCGGTCGAGGGATCGAGCAGCTCCTTGAACCAGCCGACGCCATTCCAGAAGAACTGGTTGTTGCCGAACGTGTCCTGCATCGAATAGTTCACCACCGTCATCAGCGGCAGGACAGCGGAGAACGCCACCAGCAGGAACACCGGCAGCACCAGGAACCAGGCCTTGTTGTTGATGGTCTTGTCCATCACTCAGGCTCCCTCGACGAGACGGCTGTCGGCATAGACGTGGACATAGGCTGGATCGAACTTCAGCCCGATCGCCGAGCCCTGCGGCGAGAAGCCGGCCGGCAGGCGCGCGGCGAACTTGACGTCGCCGACGCGAACGCGGGCGAAACGGATGCGGCCGAGATCGTCGACGCGTTCGATATTGGCGTCGAGCAGGCCCGGTCCGGGTTGAGCGACATCGACGAATTCCGGGCGGACGCCGATCTCGATCTTGGCGCCGGCCGGCAGCGCGTCGTAGCTGCGCGACAGCGTCAGGGTGTGGCCATCGATGCGGGCCTCGCGTCCCTTCACCTCGGCGGAGAGGATGTTCATGCCGGGCGAGCCGATGAAGTAGCCGACGAAGGTATGCGCCGGCTTGTCGAACAATTCCGCGGGCGTGCCGCTCTGCACCACGCGGCCGTCATGCATGACGACGACGGTGTCGGCGAAGGTCAGCGCCTCGGTCTGGTCGTGGGTGACGTAGATCATCGTCAGGTCGAGCTCGCGATGCAGCGCCTTCAGCTTGGAGCGCAGCTGCCATTTCAGCTCGGGATCGATCACGGTCAGCGGCTCGTCGAACAACACGGCGGCGACGTCGGAGCGCACCAGGCCGCGGCCGAGCGAGATCTTCTGCTTGGCGTCGGCGGTGAGCCGCGTCGCCTTGCGATGGAGGTCCGGCGTCAGGTCCAAGAGCCGCGCGATCTCGGCGACGCGCTTGTCGATCTCCGCTTTCGGCACGCCGCGGTTCTTGAGCGGAAAGGCGAGGTTCTCGCCGACCGTCATCGTGTCGTAGATCACCGGAAACTGGAACACCTGCGCGATGTTGCGCTCGCGGGTCGAGGCTTTGGTGATGTCGGTGCCGTCGAACAGGATCTTGCCGTGCGAGGGCGTCAGAATGCCGGAGATCAGGTTGAGCAGCGTGGTCTTGCCGCAGCCGGACGGGCCGAGCAGCGCATAGGCGCCGCCCTGGCGCCAGGTCATCGTCACCGGCTTCAGCGCGTAGCTCTCGATATCGCCGCTGTTGCCGTTGTAGGCGTGGGCGAGATCGACGAGGTCAATGCGGGCCATGCGGCATCTCCCTCAGATCGCCGGCGCGGCGACCAGGCGGTCGCCGGCGTCGAACACGAACACATTGGACGGATCGAGCACCGCGTCGAGGATCTCGCCGGGCTCGTATTCATGGACGCCGTGCAGCACGGAGACCCAGTTCATGCCGTCGCGCGTCAGATGCACGAAGCTCTCCGATCCCGTGATCTCGGTGACCGAGACGATCGCAGGAAAGGCATGGCGGCCGTGGCTGCCGTCGCCTTTGCCAAGCCCGAGCTGATGCGGGCGGAAGCCGACGCGGTAGGCGCCATCGGGCAGATCAGCATAGAGGCCTACCGCCGGCGCCTTGACCCCGCCGGCGTACTCCACGCTCTCGCCGCGCTTCTGGATCTCGACCGTATTCATCGGCGGGTCCGAGAACACCTGGCCGACACGCAAGGTGTCGGGTCGGCGATACACGGCCGCAGTATCGCCGGCCTGCAGCGCCTGCCCTTCCCACATGCAGATGGTGCGGCCGCCGAGCAGCAGCGCCTCCGACGGCTCGGTGGTGGCGTAGACGAAGATTGCGCCGGATGCCTCGAAGATGCGCGGCAGCTCGGTGCGCAGCTCCTCGCGCAGCTTGTAGTCGAGATTGGCGAGCGGCTCGTCCAGCAGCACGAGGTCCGCACCCTTCACCAGGGCGCGCGCGATCGCGGTGCGCTGCTGCTGGCCGCCGGAGAGCTGCAGCGGCGTACGCTTCAGATAGGGCTCGAGCCGGAGCAGCCGGGCTGCTTCCGCCACGCGCTTCTCGATCTCCTGGCGCGACTTGCCTTGCACGCGCAACGGCGAAGCGATGTTCTCATAGACCGAGAGCGAGGGATAGTTGATGAACTGCTGATAGACCATCGCGACCGAGCGCTGCCGCACGTCGGCGCCGGTGACGTCCTTGCCGTCGACCAGCACCCGCCCCGTGGTCGGCCGGTCGAGGCCGGCGAGCAGCCGCATGATCGAGGTCTTGCCGGACAGCGTCGGCCCGAGCAGCACGCTCAGCGTACCGCGCTGCAACGTCAGCGAGACGTCGCGAATGGTGGTCACGCCGTCGACAATTCGGGAGACGTGATCGAGCGTCACGCTCATGCGCGCCCTCCCGCCTCACGCGCCGGCACGGCGGAGCGCTCGCGATTGGCTGTGATCCACGCATCGAGCGCGGCGATCTCAGCCGCCGACATCCGCAACCCCAGCTTCGATCGCCGCCACACGATGTCCTCGGCCGTCAACGCCCACTCGTTCGTCATCAGGTACCTGACTTCACGCTCCGTCAAGGTGCCACCGAAATCCTGGCCGAGATCGGCCAAAGATGTCGCACCGGCGAGCATGGCCGCAGCCCGCGTGCCATAGGCATGAGCGATCCGCTTCGCATGTGCATCCGACAGGAACGGATAGGTCTTGCGGAGATCCGCAATCAACGGCGCAACGGCCGAAACCTTCATGTCGCCGCCGGGCAGCGACGCCTTGCCGGTCCATCCCTCCTCCGCCTTGCCCCCTTTCACATAGGGCGCGAGACGCTCCAGCGCCTCTTCCGACAGGCGCCGGTAGGTGGTGATCTTGCCGCCATAGATCGACAGCAGCGGCAAGCCGCCGGGCGTATCGAGCTCGAACACGTAGTCGCGGGTCGCCGCCTTGGCCTCGCTGGCGCCGTCGTCATAGAGTGGCCGCACGCCGGAATAGCTCCACACAACGTCGGCCGGCGTCACCGGCTTGGCGAGATATTCCCCGAGCGCGGCGCAGAGATAGGCGATCTCCTCGTCGGTCGCCTTCACCTTGGCCGGATCACCCTGATAGTCGCGATCGGTGGTGCCGATCAGCGTGAAATCCTGCTGATAGGGAATGGCGAAGATGATACGGCCGTCGGCGTTCTGGAAGATGTAGGCGCGATCGTGATCGTAGAGCTTGCGCACCACGATGTGCGAGCCCTGCACCAGCCGCACCTTGGCCTTGGCATTGACGCCGGCGCCGGTCGCCAGCACCTGCTCGACCCAGGGACCGGCGGCATTGACCAGCGCGCGCGCCTTGATGGTCTCGCGCTCGCCGGTCTGCGTGTTATCGGTCGTGACCAGCCAATGGCCGCCATCCTGACGGATCTCGGTCGCACGCGTGCGGGTGCGGATGACGGCGCCGCGATCGGCAGCATCCCGCGCGGTCAGCACGACCAGACGCGCATCGTCGACGAAGCAGTCGGAATATTCGAAGCCCTTGCTGTAGCGCCCGGGGATCAAGGGGCGGCCGACCTCGTCGCTGCGCAGGTTCACCGACCGCGTCGGCGGCAGCAGCTTGCGGCCGCCGAGATGGTCATAGAGGAACAGGCCGAGGCGCAGCAGCCAGGCCGGGCGCAGCCCCGAATGATGCGGCAGCACGAAGCGCAGCGGACGGATGATGTGGGGCGCGATCTGCCACAGGACTTCGCGCTCGATCAGCGCCTCGCGGACCAGCCGGAACTCGTAATATTCGAGATAGCGCAGGCCGCCATGCACGAGCTTGGTCGACCAGGACGAGGTTCCGCTCGCCAGATCATTCATTTCACAAAGGAAAACGGAATTTCCGCGTCCGGCGGCATCGCGCGCGATGCCGCAACCGTTCACGCCGCCTCCGATAATGGCGAGGTCGTAGATCCGCTCCAACAGACGCATCCCCCGGCAATCGCCTTGACTGCGGCGATTTCACTTTCAGTTTCGAGTTAAACACAAACGAAAGTGAAAGCAAATCGAAATTCGCATGTTGGGCCGCGGTTGGGCAAAACCTGCCCAAACCGGGATCAAGGAGCCTGCAAGAGTGGCGGAAAGTCAGGCGCGGCGGAGCACGGCGGACCCCGCCGTTTCGGTTGCCTCTACGGCGTCGTCGGCCTCGTCGGCGGACATCGCCGAGACCACCTCGATGCCGCGGCTATGGCAGAGGCTGGCCAGTCCGTCCGGCAGCGGCCGGTCGGTGACGAAGGTCTGGATCTGGCTGAGATGGGCGATGCGCACCGGCGCGCTGCGGTGGAGCTTGGTGGAATCGGCCACCAGCATCACGCTGCGGGCATTGGCGATGATCGCCTGCGCCACCTGGACCTCGCGATAGTCGAAGTCGAGCAGCGCGCCTTCCTCGTCGATCGCGGATGCGCCGATGATCGCATAGTCGACCTTGAACTGGCCGATCAGCTGCGTCGCGGTCGATCCGATCACGCCGCCGTCTGAGCGCCGCACCGTGCCGCCGGCCACGATCACCTCGATGCGCGGATGCGGATAGAGCAGCATCGCGACGTTGAGATTGTTGGTGATGACGAGCAGGTCCTGGTGCGACGACAGCGCGCTCGCCACCTCCTCCGTCGTGGTGCCGATATTGATGAACAGCGAGGAGCCGTTCGGAATCCGCGCGGCTGCGACCGCACCGATCGCCTTCTTCTCCTCGGCAGCGACGAAGCGCCGCGCCTCGTAGGCGAGATTCTCGACCCCGGAGGCGATGATGGCCCCGCCATGGATGCGCGTCAGCGCGCGCTGCTCGCACAGATCGTTGAGGTCCTTGCGGATGGTCTGGGCCGAGACTTCGAAGCGGCGCGCGAGATCCTCCACCATGACGCGGCCGGAGGCGCGCGCGATGTTGAGGATGTCGGTCTGGCGTTGAGAGAGGACGGCCATGGCAAGCTTTCGGGGACAAGCTGCACCATGGTGATGCTGATCGAGTCAAGCGTCAATCGGCAAGCACTGGGCGCATCGCAGCAATCGCCTGAAACGTCGCGCGCGGTCTGGTCCGGCCGACGTCCACCGCGTGCGCCCGTCTGCTCAGGCGGCTGCGCTCAGCTCGCCGGTCACGAGCCGAATCGCGGCGCGTTCGGCTTCGCGGGCATTGCGAAACACCTGGCCCTCGAGGGCATTGAAGCGATGGGACGCCGCGAAGAAGCGGAAGCCGCCGCGATCACGGACGACGATCCCCGCCGCCTGGGAGCTGACCTCGATGATGTAGGTGTCGGACATTGCGCAATCCCGTCGTTCATTCCGGGGCGTATAACCGAGCTCCATGACGAATGTTCCGTGCAGGGAGCCACCGGCCATTCCGATGTGAATGCCAACAGGAAATTGTGTGGATGTTATGTTGGCTGCGCTGCACGCACTCACGCCGTGACCCATGTCGAATCAGTGCGGATCATCCGGCACGAGCGTCACCTTGCGCAGCGACGCATCGGCTCCGCCGAGACGGTGTTGATGCTGACCGAGCAACTGATAGATCGTACGCAGATCCCTCAACACCTCGACGTGATGTTCACGAAACGCGCTGAGCTGATTCTCGTAGACGCAAATCCTGCGCTCGGCGTGGAGAAGCCGCTGCTGCAGCTTCTTCAGGACCTGCAAGGTCAGTTTCTCGTCAACGTCCGACATGGACTTCCTCCCACCCTGTTCGCGCAACACGCCCCCGCCGTTTCCTCTGTGCCGGCAATTTTTTCCGGCTGGCATTTTTTGCCTTGTGGATCGAAAACGAACTGCCGTCAGCGCTGCTCGTCCGAATGTGTCACTCGAAGCACGCAATACGGCAGAGACGCGGCAACGCGCAGCCAAGCAACCAGAACTTGCAATTATCGTAAAGACGCTCGCCCTGTGGACAAGGCGCATCTCGCGCGAGAGTGATCGCGGCAGACGCCGAGCGCGCATGCTCGGCCTTCGCGTCTCCGTCCCGCCCGACCCAAACAAACGCGTATCGCCGGATCGCGGTTCCTTATGCCGAGCGAGCGACATATGCGGCGGATTAACAGAGGTTACTTGCGCCGACAGACCGCGAATGTGATCAGGCTGTGACGGAGCCGTCGCGCCGGATCGGCTGCGGCCGGCCATCGTCGTCGATCGACACGTAGGTGAAGTTGCCGTCGGTGACGAGGATCGGCTGCTCCTCCTTCCGGCGCAGCACCCAGGCTTCGAGACGCACCGTCATCGAGGTGCGGCCGACGCGGACGAGATGCGCATAGACCGAAACGAGATCGCCGACATACACCGCCTTGCGGAAGTTCATCGCCTCGATCGCGACCGTCACCGTGCGCGACTTCGCGACCTTGGCGGCGTACACGCCGCCGCCGACGTCCATCTGGCTGAGCAGCCAGCCGCCGAAGATGTCGCCATTGGCATTGGTGTCGGCCGGCATCGCCAGGGTGCGTATGCAGAGATCGCCGCGGGGCTCGGTCGGCGCGGACAGCGCGGCATGGACGGTCGCTTCGGTCACGTCGGGTGGTCTCCAATTGCAGCAGCGTTCAAGAGGCGCAAGTCCGTCAGTCCGGCCTCGCCATTTCGAACATCGCCTCCTGCATGATCTCGAAATAGTCGCCGCGACGCCCGGCACGGACGATCGGATGCGCCAGCGCCGTCTGGTAGACGCCATCCTTGATCAGCGTCTTGTCGATATGCACGCCGACCACCTCGCCGAGCGTCAGCCAGGCCTGCGCCTTGGCACCGTCGGCGCCCTGCAGCTGGATGATCTGCGTCACCTTGCACTCGAACGCGACAGGGCTTTCGCCGACGCGCGGCACGTTGACGAACTTGCAAGCTACCGGCGTCACGCCCGCAAGCTTGAACTCGTCGACCTCGCGCGCGACATGCGCGGCGGTCGCATTCATCTGCGTCGCCAGGCCGCGCGTCACCAGGTTCCAGACGAACTCGCCGGTGTCCTGGATGTTGGCGACCGAGTCCTTCCACTGCGTCGAGGAGAAGCCGATGATCGGCGGCGTGTAGTTGAAGGCGTTGAAAAAGCTGTACGGCGCAAGGTTGACGTGACCGTCCGGATCACGCGACGAGATCCAGCCGATCGGACGCGGCGCGACGATGGCGTTGAAGGGATCGTGGCGCAGGCCGTGGCCGTTCTTCGGTTCGTAGAAATGCAGATCCCGTTCGGTCACGCCGTCGTCCCTTCCGTCATTGCGGGGAGCGCAAGCGACGAAGCTTCGCTCGAATGACGGCGAACTTAGCTTGCAGCGCGCCTGGAACCAAGGCCTGACAGCACGAAATCGATCATCTCGTCGATCGTCGGGCCCGGCTTGGTCGCGCATTGCGCGATCATCTGCGGATGGAAGAAGCGCATCATCGCGGTCGTCGCACATTTTGCCGCCAGCGGCAGATCGGTGACCGCGAATTCGCCGGACGCCGCGCCCTGCCCGATCACCCGGCCGATGATCTCGGTGATCAGCAGCATGTGCGCCTCGCAGACGTCCCAGCTCTCCTCCATCGCCACCGCGACCATCTCGTGCAGCTTGCTGTCGCCGACATAGCGCTCGGTGTTCATGCGATGGATCGTGCCGAGCAGCTCGCGCAGCCGCGGCGCCGCCGGGCCGGGCCGCTCCGCGATCATGATGGCGGCCGCCTCGACCTGGGCCATCAGCGTGTGGGCGACCCCCCGGTGGATCGCCTTCTTGGAGTCGAAGAACCGGTAGACATTCGCCGGGCTCATACGGAGCTCCTTGGCGATGTCGGCGACGGTCGTCTTCTGGTAGCCGATCTGTCGAAACAGGCGCTCAGCAACGACGAGAATGCGCTCGTGCGTATCGGATTCGATATGGTCGGAAACCAGGGTCATCATGCCTGCGATCTTGTTGGTCCTTCATTCGGCGGCCTCGGCCAGAGGAAGCGCGGGCCTCGGCACGTCAGTGTGCTGCGCTGCGGAATGATCCGCGTCTTTCGCTCCGCGCTCGTCCAGACTCTTGCGGAACCATAGGGCATACAATCCAGGCAAGTACAGCAGCGTCAGGAAGGTTGCAACGAACAACCCGCCCATGATGGTGATCGCCATCGGGCCCCAGAACGCCGAGCGCGACAGCGGGATCATGGCGAGGATCGCGGCGAGCGCGGTCAGCACCACGGGGCGGGCACGGCGCACCGTGGCCTCGATGATCGCCTCCTTGCGGGTCAGGCCATGGGCAACGTCGGTCTCGATCTGATCGACCAGGATCACCGCGTTGCGCATGATCATGCCGGCGAGCGCGATCAGGCCGAGCAGCGCCACGAAGCCGAACGGCGCGTTGGCGACATTGAGCCCGAGCGAGGCGCCGACGATGCCGAGCGGCGCGGTCAGGAACACCAGGATCAGCCGTGAGAAGCTCTGCAGCTGGATCATCAGCAGGGTCAGCATCACGATGACCATCAGCGGAAACAGCACGAAGATCGAGGCATTGCCCTTGGCGGATTCCTCGAACGCGCCGCCTGCCTCGATCCGGTAGGCGGGCGCGAGGTGGTTGCGGATATCCTGCAGCTTCGGCGAGATCTGGTTGGTGACATCCGGCGCCTGGACGCCATCCGCCACGTCGGCGCGCACCGTGATCGCCATGTCGCGGTTGCGACGCCACAGGATCGGCTCCTCGTGGGAATACTCGATCTTGGCGATCTGCTGCAGCGGCACGGCCACGCCGTTCTTCGAGGTGATGGTGAGGTCGCCGACATGGGCGAGATCCAGCCGTTCGGACGGCGCGGCACGCGCGACGACGCCGACCTTCTCGATGCCGTCGCGGATGGTCGTGACCTGCACGCCGGAGATCAGCATCGCCAGCGACTGCGACACGTCCTGCGGGGTCAGGCCGAGCGCGCGGGCACGATCCTGGTCGACGACCAGCTTGAGGTAGGGCGACTGCTCGTTCCAGTCGAGCTGCGGATCCCTGACATTCGGATTCTGGCGCATGACGTCGCGCACCTGATGGGCGATCTCGCGCACCTTCGCCGCATCCGGGCCAATGACGCGGAACTGGACGGGGAAGCCGACCGGCGGACCGAAATTGAAGCGATCGACGCGGACGCGCGCTTCGTTCAGCTCGCCATTCGCAGCCGCGGTCTCGATCTTGGCCTTGATGCGCTCGCGCGCGGCCACGTCCTTGGCGACGATCACGATCTCGGCGAAGGCCTCGTTCGGAAGTTGCGGGTTGAGGCCGAGCCAGAACCGCGGCGAGCCCTGCCCGACATAGGCGGTGTAGGTCTCGATGTCCTTGTCGTCCTTGAGCAGCTTCTCTGCTGATTTGGCAGCCTTCTCGGTGACACCGAATGCGGTGCCCTCCGGCAGCCGCAACTGCAGGAACAGCTCGGGGCGTTCCGACAGCGGGAAGAACTGCTGCTGGACGTGGCCGAAGGCCACGATCGATGCCGCGAACACGCCGACCGTCGCAGCGACTGTGGTGATGCGGTGATCGACGCACCAGCGGATCACGCGGCGCAGGCCGCGATACATGCGCGTATCGTAGATCGCGTGCTCATCATGGTCGTGATGAACCTTGATGTCGGGCAGCAGCTTGACGCCGATATAGGGCGTGAAGATCACCGCGACGAACCACGACGCGACCAGCGCGATGGCGACGATCCAGAAGATGCTGCCTGCATATTCGCCGACCGCCGAATTGGCAAAGCCGATCGGCAGGAAGCCGGCGGCCGTGACCAGGGTGCCGGTCAGCATCGGGAACGCGGTGGATTCCCAGGCAAACGACGCGGCGCGCATCCGGTCCCAGCCCTGCTCCATCTTCACCACCATCATCTCGACCGCGATGATGGCATCGTCGACCAGCAGGCCGAGCGCGATGATGAGGGCGCCGAGCGAGATGCGGTGCAGGTTGAGCCCCATGATGTTCATGACGATGAAGACGAGTCCGAGCACCAGCGGCACCGACAGCGCCACCACGATGCCGGTGCGCCATCCCAGCGCCAGGAACGAGACGAACAGCACGATCACCAGCGCCTCGACGAACGAGTGCACGAACTCGCTGACGGCGTGCTCGACCACCTTGGGCTGGTCTGCGATCTGCTCGATCTCGATGCCCTGCGGCACCGCCTTCATGAAATCGTCGGCGGCGGCGTGCACCTCCTTGCCGAGCTCCAGGATGTTGGCCTCCTTGGCCGTGACCACGCCGATGCCGAGCGCGGGCTTGCCCTCCTGCCGCACCTTGAAGCTCGGCGGATCGACGTAGCCGTGGGTGACGGTCGCGATGTCGCCGAGCCGGAACACGCGTCCGTTGCTTTCGACCGGCGTCTCCGCCACCGCCTTGGCGCCGTCGAGCGCGCCGGTGACGCGCAGCGGCACGCGCTGCGACGAGGTCTCGACCGTGCCGGCCGGGGTCACATTGTTCTGCTTGGCCAACGAATCGAACAGGGCCTGCGGTGTGATGCCGAGCGTGGCGAGCTTGGCATGGCTGAACTCCACATAGATGCGCTCGTCCTGGGTGCCGTAGAGATTGACCTTGGTGACGCCGGTGACCTTGAGCAGGCGCTGACGCAGGCCTTCGGCGGTCTTCTTCAATTGCGCATAATCGGCGCCGTCGCCGGTCATCATGAACAGGATGGAATCGACGTCGGAGAACTCGTCATTGACGAACGGCCCGACGATGCCCGACGGCAGCGACGACTGCACGTCGTCGAGCTTCTTGCGGATCAGGTAGAACAGATGCGGCACCTCTGCCGGCGGCGTCGAATCGCGGAAGGTCACCTGCATCGCGGTGAAGGCCGGCTTCGAATAGGTCTGCACCTTCTCGAAGTAAGGCAGCTCCTGCAGCTTCTTCTCGATGGGGTCGGCGACCTGGCTCTGCATCTCGGCCGCCGTCGCGCCCGGCCACATCACCGAGACGTTGACGACCTTGACGGTGAAGAACGGATCTTCGGCACGGCCGAGCTTCTGATAGGAGAAGAAGCCGGCGACGCCGAGCGCGATGATCAGGAACAGCACCAGCGGCGGATGATTGACCGCCCAGGCCGACAGGTTGAACCGCTTCATGGGTGCTCTCCGATGATCCGATATCGCTATTCCAGGCCATTCTCAGTGATCGTCATTGCGAGCGAAGCGACTTGTCCGCCATAGCCCGAAGGGCGACGGTGGAAGCAATCCAGGAATCCTTCCGTGGAAACAGTCTGGATTGCTTCGTCGCTTCGCTCCTCGCAATGACAACCATTACTTTCGTCATTCCGGGGCGATGCGAAGCATCGAACCCGGAATCTCGAGGTTCCGGGTTCGCACTGCGTGCGCCCGGAACGACAGGAGAACTAGAACGTCAGCGCTGACACGACCCGCACCTTCTGGGCGGGATCGATCTTCTGCACGCCGAGCGCCACGACCTTGTCGCCCTCGTCGACGCCTGACGTGACGAGCACATCCTTGCTGTCATAGGCCTTCACCTTCACCGGCTTCAGCGTCACCTCGCCCTTGTCGTTGACGACATAGAGCGACGGATCGCGGCCCTCGCTGAACAGCGCCGACAGCGGCAGCCGCGCGACGCGCGTGGTGGCGGGATCGGCGAGCGTCAAGGTCGCGGTCATACCGAGCGAGACGGCTTCGCCGGCGTCCGGCAGCGAGAACTTGGCGAGATAGGTGCGCGTCGCGGAATCGGCGGTGGGCGCGATCTCGCGCAGCTTCGCCGCATATTTCTTGTCGGCTTCCGACCACAGCGTGACGTAGGCGCTACCGGTCTTGGCGCGTTCGAGCAGGGTCTCCGGGATCGCGACCACCGCCTCCTTCTCTGCGAAACGCGCGACACGGATCGCCGCCTGGCCGGCGGCAACGACCACGCCTGGCTCGATCATGCTCGCGGTGACGACACCGCGCGCGTCCGCAACCAGCGTCGCGTAGGACAGCGAGTTGCGGGTCAGCTCGACCGAGCGTTCGGCACGGTTGAGCCGTGCCCTCGCCTCGTCGGCGGACGCCCTGGCCTGGTCCATCTGAGCATCGGTGGTCCAGCCCTTGGCCCGCAGCTCCTTGGCTCGGGTCTCGGCGGCGGACGCCTGCGCAAGCACGCCGGTGGCGGCGCGGAATTCGGCTTCGGCCTGCTCGGCCTGGAGCTTCAGGTCGACCTCGTCGAGCGTGGCGAGCGGCTCGCCGACATCGACGGTCTGGCCGACCTCGACCAGGCGCTTGGCGACCTTGCCGGCGACGCGGAAGCCGATATCGGCCTCGATGCGCGGCCTGATGGTGCCGACGAAGCTGCGTTCAGGCGTCTCGGCCTCGTAATGCACGGGGGCGACCAGCACCGGCCGGATCGGCTCGGCTTTCTGGGCGACGGTTTCATTGCACCCGGCCAGGGCGACGGCCATGGTGGCCAGCGCAAGACCAGTCAACAGCTTGGAATAGCTCGCGAAAATCAGGCGGATCAACATGGGGCACCCTCGCTGCAGTTGCGAGGAAGTGTCGAATGTTGAGTGACGATTGTCAATATTCGTCAGTGATCATGACTTCGTGAACATCTGGACATGTTGCCGCAGGTGCTCATTGGCGCGGCAGGCAGGCTCTGAACTGCGTCAATGCCCACCCCCGCCGTCCTTTCGGGGCCGTGCCGGACAACGGTCGAAAGCCGAATGCCGATCACAGCATGCACGTGGGACTCACTCCGCCGGCGCCTGGTCCGCGAATTCGACCTTGCTCTCATGGCCGCCGAAGAACGCGAGCAGCCCGGCGATCAGCGGCAGCACCGACAGCGCGAGCAGGCCGTGGGTGGTGGAGCCGGTCGTGTCCTTGATCCAGCCGACCAGATAGGGGCCGCCGAAGCCGGCGAGATTGCCGATCGAGTTGATCAGCGCGATGGCGCCGGCCGCGGCCGTACCCGACAGCCACGCCGTCGGCAGCGTCCAGAACACGCCGAAGACACAGAACACGCCGATCGCCGCGACCGTCAGCGCAACCATGGTGAGCGTGGGATCGCCGATCACGCTCGATGCGGCCAGCGCCACCGCGATCAGGATCAGCGGCGCGCCGACATGGATCACGCGCTCGCGCGTCGCATCGGAATGCCGCGCCCACAGGATCATCGCGACGGTGCCGAACGCATAGGGGATCGCGGTGACGAAGCCGGTCTGCACATTGGTCAGTCCGAATGCCTTGACGATCTGCGGCAGCCAGAACTGCATGCCGTAGAGCGCGCCGACGAAGCCGAAATAGATCAGGCTGAGCACGATCACCTTGGGCGACGACAGCGCCTCGCCGAGCGTCATGTGTCCGGCGGCCTGCTTCGCCGCAGTCTCGGCCTCGAGCTTCGCCGCGAGCCAGGCCTTCTGCTCCGTGGACAGCCAGGTCGCATGCTCCGGCCGGTCGGTCAAATAGAACCAGGTGACGACGCCGAGGATGACCGAGGGGATGCCCTCGATGATGAACAGCCACTGCCAGCCCTGCAGCCCCATCAGGCCGTGCATGCCGAGCAGCAGGCCGGAGACCGGCGCGCCGATCACGGTCGAAATCGGCACGGCAACTGCGAAGGCGGCGAGGAAGCGCGCGCGATACTGCGCGGGATACCAGTAAGTGAGATAGAGGATGATGCCGGGAAAGAATCCGGCCTCGGCGACGCCGAGCAGGAAGCGCAGCGTGTAGAAGCTCCAGGGGCCCGAGACCACGGCCATCAGCGCCGAGATGATCCCCCAGGTCACCATGATGCGCGCGATCCAGCGGCTGGCGCCGAACCTCTCCAGCGCCAGATTGCTCGGCACCTCGAAGATGAAATAGCCGATGAAGAAGATGCCCGCGCCCCAGGCGAACACCAGCGGCGAGAATTTCAGCTCCGCATTCATGGTCAGCGCGGCGAAGCCGAGATTGACGCGATCCAGATAGGAGAAGAAATAGGCGAGCACCAGAAAGGGAATCAGCCGCCAGGAGATCGCGCGGATGGTCGCGGCCTCGATGTCGGAGCGGCCAGGTGCGGCCGAACTGGTGGCGGACGGACTGGTGGCGGACGCACTCATCGATCTCCTCCCGGGAGCTTTCTGGACATTGATAGTTGAAGGCGGTGTTGAGCATCGGTCGTGGCAAGTCAATCGGAAAACCTGACATCCCACAGCCCGTCGGCGCATCGCGGGGGCGCGGCGCGCGCATGACGCCCTCCTCGCCCGAGATGCTCATCCGCGTCGTCGGCATCCTGCTCGGCATCTGGATCGACCGGATCGCGATGCGGCCTGCTTGGGCATAGGCCTGCCAACGGCAAGCCGCGATATCAACCAACAGCTCAGATCGGCCCCGCGCCGGCGCGGCCGAAGAAGGCCTTCAGCTCCTCCGCCAGGATGGCAGGCTGCTCTTCCGGAATGTAGTGGCCGCACGCGGAGATGGTGATGCCCTCGACGTGATCGGCGACCTCCCTGAGCGGCACGGCCATGTCCACGATCGATCCCTGGTCGGCACCGACGGCCAGCACCGGCGGCTTCAGCTTGCCCCTTTGTTTCAGCTCGCGGTTCTGAAGCGCGGACAGTGCGGCGGCACGATAATAAGCGAGCCCGGCGCGCAAGCCGCCGGCCTTGGTCAGCACGCGGGCGTATTCGTCGAGATCGCTTTCGGAGAACGCCTGGGGATCGGCCCCTTTGCGGCGCAGGAACCACGCGAGATAGTCGCGTTCGCGGCCATGGATCAGCATCTCCGGGAGATCCGCGACGGCGTGGAACGCGAAGTGCCAGGTGCGCCACGCGCGGTCGGGCGCGAACGGCAGCGCCTCGGGCAAGGTGACGCCGGGAATTCCGGCATCGAGCAGGGCCAGACTGCGCACCTCGGCTTCGAACAGGGCCGCATAGGGATAGGCCACCCACGCGCCGATATCATGGGCCACCAGATGATAGCTGGTGACGCCGAGCTGCTGCAGTAGGCGATGCACCGCCGTGGCCAGGGCCTGCGTATCGTAGCCTTCCGCTGGCCGGTCCGAGTCTCCCTGCCCGGGGAGATCCGGCGCGATGACCCGATAGCGCGACCCGAGCAGCGGCATGACCTTGCGCCAGGCAAACCAGCTTTCGGGGAAGCCTGCGAGCAGCACCACCACCTCGCCATCCGGCGGGCCACCGCTGACATAGTGCAGCCTGACACCCTCGACGGTCTCGAAGCGGTGGGTGAATCCCGGCAACGAGGGCTCGGCGCGACAGAACGGCCCAGCCGCGACCAGGCGGGACGGGCTTTGGGCAGAGATGGCGTTCATCAACTCGGGCACGATCATTCTCCTTATTATAGAACAAATGTTTCCTAATTTGGCACGATGTCACGCGAACAAGGTCGCGGCTTGATTTGCGACGCTCATCATCTCGCTCTTGGCACGCCCCGTCTTGCCGACCACCCGCAGCCCCTGGATTACGCAGAAAAGAGCGCCGGCCACGGCTTCCGCGTCGAGATTCGGCCGGATCGATCCGTCGGATTGTCCGAGCTTGATCAGATCGCACACCAGGCTCTCAACCCGGCGCATCGCCCCGCGGACCTTGGCGGCGGCCTCCGCATCCAAGGTGGCGAGCTCCGCCGCGCTGGTGACGACCATGCAACCGCGCCGGCCCTCGCCGTCACTGGCGGACTCGGCATAGAACTGCAGCAAGGCCCGCAGCTTGTCGCGGCCGCTGTGCTGCGCATCGAGACGTTCGCGCACCTGTCGGTCACGCCGCGCGATGTAGTAATCGAGTGTCGCGAGGAAGATCGCGCGCTTGTCCTGGAACGCCTTGTAGAGACTTCCCGTCGCGAGCTTCATCGCGACGCGTAGCTCGGCCAGCGATGCCGCGTGGTAGCCGCGCTCGCTGAAGACCACCAGCGCCCTGCTCAAGGCGGTATCCATGTCAAACTCGCGCGGCCGGCCAGGCCCACGGCGCTCGACGGCATCCTTCGGAGACTTCATCATGGCCGGATAATAGGAAACAATCATTCCCAATTCAAGCGAAAACGGACCCGTTGCTCCCGGCCTCAATCTCCAAGCTGAAACTTCTGGAACCGGTGCAGCTCATCCTCGATCACCCGCTTCAGCGCCTTGCGCCGCTCGCCACGCGCGGCCTTGCCCTGGCCGACCCAGCTCCATTTCTGCATCAGGAGCTTGCCGTTCTGGCGGTCGGTCTTGAGGTCGAGCGCGGCGACGATCTCGTCGCCGACCAGGACGGGCAGCGCGAAATAGCCGAACAGGCGCTTGTCCTTCGGGACATAGGCCTCGAAGCGATGATCATAGTCGAAGATCGCCTGCGTCCGCTTGCGCTGGATGATCAGCGGATCGAACGGCGACAGGATGTGCACGCGCGCCGGATCGATCTCGATCGGCGCCGCCAATGCAGCAGGCGTGATCCAGTGCTCCTGCTTGCCGGCGCCCTCCGCCGTCACCGGCAGCAGCTCGCCGCGCCGGACCCTGGCATCGATGACCCGGCGCACCGCGGCCTTGCTTGGCGCATTGAGATGGCAGAGCGAATCGAGGCTGACGACGCCTTGGGCGCGCAGGCCGCGGTCGAGCAGATAGGCTGCGATCTCGCGATCATTGGCGCCCTTCGGCAGCCGTTCCCAGCCGAAATGCCGGGTGGTGAGGTCGTAGGTCTTGAGCATGCCGTCGCGGCCCGACACCGTCAGCACGCCCTCATAGAAGCCGAGCTGCAGCGCGCGCTTCGACGGCTTGCGGCTGGCCCAGGCGTGGTCCTTCTCGCGCAGAACGTCGTCGTCGATGTCGCGGATCGTCAGCGCGCCGCCTTGGCGGATCAGCCGCATGACCTTGCGCGTATCCTCAGGCTTCACGGTCGTGAGCCAGCGATGGCCCTCGCGGCGGTGGCGACGCATCGCCGGGACGAAGTAGCGGAGGTCCTGCACCGGAATATAGGACAGCGCGTGGGTCCAATATTCGAAGACGGTCTTGTCGGTGCTCTGCGCCTGCCTGAGATCGGCGCGGCGATAGGCCGGAATGCGGCTGAACAGGATATGGTGATGGCAGCGCTCGATGACGTTGATGGTGTCGATCTGCACATAGCCGAGATGGGCTATGGCGGCGGCGACCGCCTCGGGGCCCGCGCCGAACGGCGCCTCGGCATCGAGCCGCTGCGCGCGCAGCCAGATGCGGCGCGCCTGCGGCTTGGGGAGCGGGATGGGCGTGGAGACGGCGGGCATGCCGCGCAATGGTGCGAGATTCGCCCCCGCTCCCGCAACGGCAAATCAGGCCGGCGAGATCCCCTAGCGGAACCTCAAGGCTTGGACTTGTCCGGAATGCTGCCGGTGGCGATCTCGGCCTTGCAGCTGGCGCGGCCGGGATCCGGCGCACGGCACTTGTAGATGCGGCCGGTCAGGCGGTCGACCAGCCAGGCCGTATCCTCGGAGGGACTTTCCAGGCCGACATAGCGGTTGCCGACCGCAGTGATCAGCGTCGACAGCAGGATCGATGCCGCTATGATGCCAGCTCCGATCAGCGTCGACATGGAACCCACTGATCCCGTCTGATCCTGACCGCTTGCCCGATGGGACTGATAGTCGCGCCTGTGCGATGGGTTGAACACGGCTTTGCTTTTCTGTTCGCGTTTCTTTGACTACGAATCCACTCGCCGTTCGCGTCCCTCAGGTTTGCGATTTTTTCCCGGCGAGCGCTATCCGGTAGAACCGCATCTGGCCGATTTGTTGTTCGCGGACCGGCCACCTGCCGATCGCTTTGCGGCAGCGCGCGGCGCATCCCGCGGACCACTCGCTTCGCCCCTCAAGGGCCGCCCGGTCCGGCAACGTGACGTCGATCACATTTGATGCTTTGAACCCGTTCTATCGTTCACGCATCCAATGGCCATAGGGCATGACGACCCGAGGATAACGACGATGACCCCATATTTTGGACGCTTTGCAGTTCAGGCGGCGGCGTTCTCCGCCATGCTGGCGATCGGCGCAGGCACCGCGCTCGCCGGCGAGGCCGTGTCGGCCGACAAGATCCTCAACGCGCTGAAGCCGAAGGCCGTGACGCGCGGCATTTCGGTCGGACCGCAGGCGACCCCGCAGGCCGACGCGGCAGCGCAGGCGAAGCAAGCGGCCTTCATCGACAGCATGCGCAACCGCAAGACCCGCTCGCTGTCGCTCGGCGAGCGCGAGCAGATTGCCGAGATCGCGGCCACCAAGCCCAAGATCGATCTCGAGATCCAGTTCGACTACAACTCGGCCGAGATCAGCAAGGCCTCGATGCCGGCCGTGCAGGAGCTCGGCAAGGCGCTGTCCGATCCGAACCTGAAGGGCTCGACCTTCGTGGTCGCCGGCCATACCGACGGCATCGGCAGCGACGGCTTCAACCAGGATCTCTCCGAGCGCCGTGCCGACACCATCAAGCGCTATCTGGTCGAGAAGTTCGCCCTCCCCGGCCAGGACCTCGTCACGGTCGGCTATGGCAAGACCAAGCTCAAGGACGCGGCCAACCCGGCCGATCCGCTCAACCGGCGGGTCCAGGTCGTCAACATGGACACCAAAACCGCGGCGAAGTGAGCGCTCCGCCGCGCATCGCCCCGCCTGCCCACGGTCCCTGGCGGGCGGGGCGCTTTTTGTCCGGTTTCAGATCCAGCTCTGGAACAGCATCAACCGGGTGAAGGTCTGCATCGTCGTGCCGATGAAGGCGGCGCTGACCGGCAGCATCGCGACGAAGCCCAGGATCGCGACGGCGACATAGCTCAACAGCACCCAGCGCGGCCAGCGGGTCAGCACATGGACGAGCGCGAGGCTCGCCAGCGTCGCCGACGGCAGGTAGTAGTAGATGAAGCTCAGCGCGCGCGGCAGCAGCGCCCAGGGCAGATAGCAGCCGAGATAGAACGCCAGGATCAGGAACGCCGTCGCGCTGCGCGTCGCGATGAAATCCCGGACGCAGATCGCGATCGCCGCAAGCGCCGGCCACAGCACCAGCGGATTGCCGAGCAGCACCACCGCGGCGATGTCGGTGTCGCTCGTCTTGTCGAACAGGAACCAGACCGGACGGACCAGCAGCGGCCAGGTCGGCCACGCGCTCATATAGGTGTGGCCGGCGATCGCCGTGGTGACGCTGTCGTCAAAGATGCGCCGCTGCGCCTCGAAGATGCCCACGACGGACAGGCCGTGCAGCGGGACGAAGGTCGCGAGATAGCAGACGGTGGGCATCGCGACGAGGCACAGCACGATCTGCAGCCAGCTCAGTTGCGGCCATTGCTCGGGCCGATACCAGTCGGTCGGCTCGCCATCACCGAACGAGGTCTGCCAATGCTGCAACAGCTTGATGAGACCGACGATGAGAAGCGCCGTCAGCAGCGGAAACAGCCCGCTCCATTTGCAGGCGATCGCAAGGCCGAACAGCGCGCCCGCCAGCGCGAACACGACCTGCGGCCGGCGCTGCCGGAACGAAAACAAAAAGGCCGCGATCCCGAGCAGGCTGAAGGCGAGCGCGCCGATGTCGAGCATCGCGATGCGCGCCTGCACGAACAGCATCTGGTTGAAGGCCGCGAGCAGCGCCGCCGCAATGGCAGGCCATTGCGCAGCGAACAGCGCCAGGCCGCACAGATAGATCGCGGCCACGGCGAGCCCGCCGAGCACGGTACCGGGATAGCGCCATGCGAAGGCGTTATCGCCGAACGTCCTGATCGACAGCGCAATCAGCTCCTTGGCGAGCGGCGGATGCATCGGGTTGAGCTGCGGCGTCGCCGGCGCCAGTCCCAGCATCTGCCGCGCCGCCGGCACGTAATGCACCTCGTCGAAGACGAATTTCGGCGGCGAGGCGAGCCCGATCATCAGCACGACGTGCGCGATCGCGAAGATCAGCAATGCCGTCATCACACAGCGGCGGACCGACAGCGCGCCATCCTGCGCAACCTCGCCGTCCTCTTCGTCGTCATCGCGGCGAGCAGCAGATACCTTCATGGGCCTCCGCGTTGAACTGATCTCACGGTGGCGGCAACTAACCACCGAACGGTCATAGAGGCAAACTTGTGCCTATTTTACAACAACCCCGCGCGCCGTCTTCGGCTAGATTGGGCAAGGAACAATCTTCGGTGTGGATATGAATCAGCGTCGCCGAGCCTGTGTCGCTGCAATCTCGGCCGCCGCCCTGCTGGGCTTGGCGGGCGGGGCAAGCGCCGACGGCCGCATCGGCGAGGCCGTGCTGGTGCAGAAGGACGTGCTGCGCGTGGCAGGCGCGTCGAGCAGTCCGATCAATGTCGGCGACGGCGTCGTGCGCAACGAGACGGTGCGCACCGGCAATGACAGCGCCGCGCGGCTCGTCATGATCGACAGCACCAATCTCTCGCTCGGCGCCAACGCCACCCTGACGCTCGACCGCACCGTCTTCAACGACGAGACCAGCTATCGCGATATCGCGATCCGGCTCGGCACCGGCGCGTTCCGCTTCGTCACCGGCCATTCCGAGAAAACCGCCTACAAGATCAACACGCCGCTCGCGACCATCGGCGTGCGCGGCACCATCCTCGACATCCGCTCGCAGCGCGGCCAGACCATGGTCGTGCTGCAGGAAGGCGCTTCGCGGGTCTGCACCCTCACCTTCCAATGCCTCGAGCTGACGCAGCCGGGCGACACCGCGATCATCACCGCGACCGGCAACGGCCGAAGCGCGATCAAGAAGACCAGCAATCCGTCCTGGAGTTTTGCCGCGACCTGCGCGTCGACATCCGGCCTTTGCACGGTCACCGATCTCGCCAGCAATGCGCCGCCGCAGGACTTCACCGGCATCCTGTGCGGGCGATGACGATGAGAACGCACCGCGGTCAGCTTGCTCTCCTGATGACCGCCATCGCCGGCGGGCTGCTCGCGCTTGCGCTGCAAGCCGCGCCGGCCGCCGCGCAGAGCAGTTGCGGGGTGGACAATTTCGCGGCGGCGCCGTGCCCCAGCCCGTCGCCGTCGCCGACCTCCTCGCCCACCGCGACGCCGTCGGCCACGCCGACATCGACCTCAAGTCCGACACCGACGCCCTCTCCCTCGATCTCGCCGACCCCGTCGCCGTCGCCCACCGGCGCGGGAAACAGCGCGAACGCGATCAACGGCCTCGCCGACCAGCGCTTCAACCAGATGATCACCAACCGCGTGCTCGGGCTGGTGCTGCTCGGCGTCAACGAGCAGGTCAACTGCAACGACTGCATTAGCGCATTCGGCTCGGCCGGCTCGTTCTCGGCCGGCATCCATGGCCGCAAGCAGCTCACAAACAATCTGGCGCTGCTCGCGGGCCTCGCCTACACGCACTACGACGAGAACGGCTACCACGTGACGTCGGCGCCAATCGGCGCCTTCGCACTGCGCTACGACTTCGTCGACTGGGGCTCGTCGCGGCCGTTCTTCGACGTCGGCACGATCCTGACGCCCTATGAGCGCGTGCGCTACGGCCGGAGCTATGCAACGAGCCTCGGCAACGTCACGGTGGACGGCACCACCACGGCATCGAACTACGCGGTCTACGGCCGCGCCGGCTGGATCAGCCGGCTCTCGCCGCGCGACGAGCTCGCGGCGTCGGTCGAGCTGTGGCAGTTGTGGCAGCACGTCGCCGGCTATCGCGATCCCACGGTGGCCTTCAACCCGTTCGATGCGACGATCGCCGGCGGCACCGACCGCACCAGCCTGGTCAAGGTCGGCGGCCAGTGGACCCACCTGTTCGGCACGAGCATCGAGGCCAACATCAATGGCGGCTACGTCCAGTCGTTCGCGACCAGCTCCGGCATCGTCGCCACCGTCACCGGCAACGGCACGGTGACGCCGACCATGGGCAACCAGGGCTGGTTCGAATATGGCGGCCGGCTCGGCTTCCGCCTGCCGCAAGGCTGGATCGCCGATCTGTTCGTCAACGGCACGCTCGGCCCGCAGCCGGTCGGCAACACCATCCACGGCGGCATCGGCCTGCGCGTCCATTATTAGCGGCTGGCGCTGGCCCCTGGCGGGTGCACCAGGGCCGGCTGTTCGCCGACATCCTGCGAGTCGGGCTGCCGACCGCGCTCAACGCGGTCATGGTCAATCTCACCGTCATCCTGGTGACCGCGCTCTACGCATTGGTGTGCAGCCGCGTTCTCTCGCCCGGATCTGGCGCTCGCCTCGTTAGCGCGACATCCACCGGCGGGCGCAATCCGACCGCTTGCAACTCACAAGCCGTCACCGCCGAATACAGGCAATTCGCGCGGCTGCCACCAATGAGTGGTACGAACGGGCACCTGTCGATGATCCGGCAAACGGGCTGCTAACCTTCCGCTTCCGCTGCTCCGCTGCCGGTTTCCTTTACGGAACCGGATTCAGCATGCGGTAATGTCTGACCGCCACTTCTTTTGCAGCAGGGGCTCGCATCCGCTGGCATCGAGCCTCGGACAGCCATCAGCAGGAAGCGTCGCACATGACCGCATCGATTTCGTCGAAGACTCTTCGCGATCTGGCATGGAGATTTGGCCGCGCGAAGGACGGCCAGATCAGCATGATCTTCGCCATCACCATCATCCCGATCCTGGTGTCGGTCGGCGCCGCGGTCGATTTCGCCAAGTCGAGCGACACCAGGGCGCAGTTGCAGAAGTCGGTCGACGCCGCGGTCCTCGCCGGCGTGACCCAGGCGAGCGCGCAGCAGGTGTCGACCGCGAGCGCGGTGTTCTCGGGCAGCTTCAAAGGCCGGTTCGGCACCGGCACAACGGCGACCTTCACGCCCAACAGCGACGGCTCGCTGTCGGGCACTGCGACGACCTCGGTGAAGACCTCGTTCCTCAACGTGATGGGCACGACATCGCTCGGCGTGACGGCGTCCGCAACGGCCAAGGCCGGCGCGCAGACCACGTCGCCCGTCTGCATCCTGCTGGTCAGCACCATCAACGCGCAATCATTGCTGGTGAATTCCGGGGCCCAGCTCAATGCGCCGAGCTGCGAGATCCACGTGCTGTCGACGCAGAGCCCGGCCGCGATGTTCAACGCCACGCTCAACGTCAAGCGCATCTGCATCAAGGGCACCAACATCACCAAGAACGGCGGCGTCACTCCGCCGGCCGAGACCGGCTGCGCGGCGATCTCCGACCCATTTGCCGGCAAGCTGCCCGCCGTCACGGTGGGCGCGTGCACCACCAACAACAAAGTCTATGATCCCGGCTCGGTCACGCTCAATCCCGGCGTCTATTGCGGCGCGACCAATTTCAACGGCTCCGGCACGCTGACGCTCAATCCGGGCCTCTACATCATCAAGGGCGGCGCGATGACCTTCAACTCGGGATGGACGGTCACCGGCAGCGGCGTCACCTTCTACCTCGTCGACCAGAACGCGACGCTCACCTTCAACGGCAACGTCAATGCGACGCTGTCGGCGCCGACCAGCGGCACCTACGCCAATATCCTGATGTACGAGCCGAGCGGCCTGTCGACGACGAACCTGCCGATCAATGGCACCAGCAGCTCGTCCTACACCGGCCTGATGTATCTGCCGAGCCGCAACGTCACCATCAACTCGGTCTCGACCATGAGCAGCAACAGCGTCACGATGGTGTTCAACACGCTGATCCTGAACCAGACCAACTGGGCGATCGCGCCCGGCGCACTGTCGATGTCGGCGGCCAGTGGTCCGGCCGGCACGGCGTTCCTGTCGAGGTAGGTGAAACGGAGCTGCATCCCGCCACCGATACTGCTTCCCTCTCCGCGTTCTTCACGGCAGAGGGAACGCGGTGTCGCTGGCGGCTGCAGCGTCGTTTCAGCACTGCAAGGGCTTCACCAGCTCACCAGAGCCGCTCGCGCCCTGCGTCTCGGCCGCCGCCTCTGCCGACTCCCCAAGCCGCCGCGAGCCCGCCCACTCACGCCTTCGTCGCCACTCTCTCCCCTTGACACCCTCTCCCGTTTCAGATGATGTTACGTTATAACATTGCCTAAAGAGACCGCATGCCCGCCCGCCGGCACCGACCCCTCCCCCTCAAGAGGCTGTTCGATCTCGACGCGCAAACTCCCCGTCACGGTCTTGTCCGGCTTCCTCGGAGCTGGGAAGACCACTTTGGTCAGCCACATCCTGAACAACCGCCAGGCTCGGAAGCTGGCGCCGCGCCAACGAGGCGGCCTGATCAGCATTCATCCGAACAACGGCTCGGGTGCAACGACCAGCGAGACACACGCGCGACAGTCGCCCCTGCTTCGCGTGTGAGAGGGAAGGCGGTATAGCCGCTCCCTGCCCGGCGGAGCCGTCGCGAGACGGCTCCGCCATTTCCTTGATGGCTACGACTTCGATTCGGCAGGATCGCGGTGCACCGGGTCGATCCACAGCACCGTCTCGGGCTTCTCGACCGGCTCGATGTCGATGTTGATCGCGACCGCCTCGCCGTCGCTGCGCACCAGCACGCATTCGAGCACTTCGTCCGGGCTCGCATTGATCTCCTGGTGCGGCACATAGGGCGGCACGAAGATGAAATCGCCGGGACCGGCCTCCGCGGTGAACTGCAGCCGATCGCCCCAGCGCATCCGCGCCTTGCCTTTCACGACGTAGATCACGCTCTCGAGAT
The DNA here is from genome assembly GCF_032381375.1 of Bradyrhizobium sp. SZCCHNR1017. NCBI lineage: Bacteria > Pseudomonadati > Pseudomonadota > Alphaproteobacteria > Hyphomicrobiales > Nitrobacteraceae > Bradyrhizobium > Bradyrhizobium sp. SZCCHNR1017. The sequence goes on from NZ_JAUHIR010000008.1 coordinate 339,220, forward strand.
GGCCGTGATGATGCGCCCCGGTCTTGGCGTCAGGCCTGATCGTGACCGTGCCCGCCCACAATTTCTGCGCTCCGACGCGCGCGAAGTTGATCGCCGCCTTGCGGTCCATGCCCGGCGTCGACGGCACGTTGGAATCGAGCTGATTGCCCGGAATGACGCGGACGCCGTCGTGCTTCCAGCGCTCGTCGCCGTGATCGTGGGAATGGCCGTGCGCGTGATCGTGAGAGCCTGACATGATTTCTTCTCGGGATTTCGTCGGTTCGAGGGAACCAACCGTTCTTAGCCGAAATGCCGCAGCGAAGCTATTCGCAGTTCCGCGCGAACCTTTCTGCATTGCGTGCGTTGGATCGGTGGAGTTCACACGAACAACGGAGGACGAAATCATGGGTGCCACCACCGACAAGATCAAGGGCGTCGCCAACGAGACCATGGGCAAGGCCAAGCAGGGCATCGGCGAAGCCACTGGCTCCGAGCGCCTGCAGGGCGAGGGTGCCGTGCAGGAAATCAAGGGCAAGGGCCAGAAGGCGCTGGGCGATGCCAAGCAGGCGACCAAGGACGCGGTGAACACTGCCGCCGGCGCCGCCAACAAGAACCTCTGAGCAGGATCGGCGCGACCGCTGAGGTAGCGCGATGAAGCTCAATAGAAACTAAAAGGACCGGCTCCTCGGGGGCCGGTCCTTTCGTTTTATATCGCGTCCGAGAAATAGCTCATGCTTACGTCCGTCATCGCGAGCGAAGCGACGCGATCCAGAGTCCCGACCGGACACTGGATTGCTTCGTCGCCTGCGGCTCCTCGCAATGACGGCGGTGAGAGCCTTTGCATCAACTCGGCTCGTGATGAGAGCGGCGAAGGCAGGGTCTCTACTTCACACCGAGCAGTTCGACGTCGAACATCAGCGTCGCGTTCGGCGGAATCACGCCGCCGGCGCCGCGGGCGCCGTAGCCCAGCTCAGGCGGAATGATCAGGGTCCTCTTGCCGCCGACCTTCATGGTGGCGACGCCCTCGTCCCAGCCGGCGATCACGCGCTTCATGCCGATCGGGAATTCGAACGGCTCGTTGCGATCCACCGACGAGTCGAACTTCTTGCCCTTCTGGCCGTTCTCATAGAGCCAACCCGTATAATGCATCACGCAGGTCTGACCGCGCGTCGGCGTGGCGCCGGTGCCTTCCTTGGTGTCGATGATCTGCAGTCCGGAGGGAGTGGTCATGGTCTTTCCTGTGGGTTTGGCGGAACTGGTCTGTGCCGAGACCGCGCGGGAGCCCAGCACGACACCGGTCGCGGCCGATGCCGCCGCCATCAGCGCAACTCTTCTGTTCATCGGACGCCGCATGCTCCAGACCGCCTCTGCTCGTTCACGGGAGCCGCGGTTTAGCTCATGCGGGAGCGGCTGACCAGCCCGGCATCGATTTCCGAAAAAAACAATCCTCTTGCCAATAATCGGAAATCATGATTATCTCCGCGCATCCCGCCTCATTGCGGAGGGGCGTTGCGCGCGATCGTCACGACACGCGAGGCGGGGAGCGATGGCCGCGATCATGCCGCAGCGCATTTTCGGATGCGCGGACGAACGGCAGCTCGCGGACGTGAAGTCGCAGCGTCCTGATACCCCGATGCTGGTATCACGCGCAGTGCGCGCAAGCGCATTGTCGCAATGGTGGCCAACAAGCCCGGCGCACCAGGGAGACTGCGTATAAGCGTGAAGACCGTCGCGCAGGGAATGCCGGTGGCGGGCTCAATCGGTGGTCGCAACACCAAGTGTTTTCATTCGTGACAGCAGCTCGTCAAGCGCTTCTGCTGGA